>DAINSL010000001.1:0-4119 GCA_036741335.1 Nocardioides sp.
GACCGATCCCGCTCTCCCCGGAGGGAGTGCGTGAGGAGAGTTCTATGCCCCGGACCCCCAGTCCCACAAGGGCTCCCAGCACTTTTTTTCTCACATACTTGCGGTTCCACCGAGTCCTCCACAGAAGCGGGGTTCGTCGTCCACAGGACCAGCCGGCTTCTACACAGGTCACCCCGGGCGTGCGCCCACATCACGCCCTCGAGCCGGTCGCGGAGGTCCTCGTCGTACTGGTCGGCGCCGAGGCCCGCCATCCACTCGTCCGGGCATGCCGCACATCAGGAACAACCGGGTCACGCGGTGATCCTGTGCGACCACCGGGACCGCGTCCACGGGTTTTGCCGGCGGTCGGAGCGGGCGCTCGGCCCGAAATAGATGAAGGGCCCTCATAGGTATGAGCTACAAGGGCCCTTCGTGCTGACTGGTCGGACCGAAGTCCGTCCAGTGACCGGCGGCTGGTACTGGTGACGCTCCCAACCCATCGCTCGTCTACTCCGACCCCGGCGGCCACGTCACCTGGCCTCCGCGACCCCCGTCCAGCAAGCTGGTCGAACGTCGTACGGATCTTCGTCTCCGACCGATCCCGCGCTCCCCGGAGGGAGTGCGTGAGGAGAGTTCTATGCCCCGGACGCCCAGTCCCACAAGGGTTCCCGGCCCTCTCTCTCACGCACTTGCGGTGCCACCGAGTCGTCCACAGAAGGGTCCCGAGTTCTCCACAGACCCGCTCCCGCATCCACAGATCGAGACTCCGCCTGTGGAGTTCTGGGCTAGACCAGTCGGGCTTCATCGCAGCTCGCGGGTGCCAGAAGATCGGGCCGGCCGGCATGCCCGCATCGTCGAGGGGCCGGCGCGCGGCCGCACACGCAAATCGGGGCGAAATTGGTGAAGGGCCCTCGTAGGTATGAGCTACAAGGGCCCTTCGCTGGTGAGCGACACGAGCCGAAGCCCGTATCCCTCCCCATCGACCGGTACTGGTGACGCTCCCGGTCGATCCAGTCTTCTCTTCCGACCCCGGCGGCCTTCGTCACCTGGCCTCCGCGGACCCTCGTCCAGCAAGCTGGCCGAGCACCGTACGGATCTTCTTCTCCGACCGATCCCGCTCTCCCCGGAGGGAGTGCGTGAGGAGAGTTCTATGCCCCGGACGCCCGGTCCCACAAGGGGTTTCCGACACTATTTCTCACATACTTACGGTTCCGGCGAGTCCTCCACAGGAGCGACCCCGTCCCTCCACAGAACCGGGGCGGATCTCCACAGGAAACCGGCGCGCCTGTGGAGATCGGTCAGCCGGTGCGGGCCGCCTCGAAGGCCGCCGCGACCTCCAGGAGCCGGCGGTCCTGGAGGGAGGGAGCGACGATCTGCACCCCGACCGGTAGCCCGGTCGCGGTCTCGCCGGCTGGCACCGAGATGGCGGGGCAGCCGGTCACCGTGATCACGAAGCACGACCGCATCCAGTCGAGGTAGGTCGGCATCTGCCGGCCGTTGATCTCGGTGGGGTACTCCTGGTCGGCCGGGAAGGGAGGTACCTGGGAGGTGGGCAGGACCAGCACGTCGTACGACGCGAAGAAGAGCCGCATCCGCTCCGCCAGGGCGGTGCGCAGGGCATAGGCCCGGGCGACGTCCGCGCCGGTGAGCGCCTCGCCGGCCCGGACGTTGTCGGCGAGCGAACCCTTGAACGCCTCCGGGTGCTCGGCGAGCAGCTCGCCGAACCCGGCCTGGAAGTTCCAGGCGCGAAGGGTGCGGAACGTGTCCTCGGCCTCGGCCAGGTCGGGGTACGCCGGCGACACGTGCGCGCCGCCGGCCGCGAACACGCTTCCCGCGCTCTCGACCACCCGCGCCACCTCGCCGTCGACTTCGAGGAGGCCGCCGAGGTCCGGGCTCAGCGCGACCCGGAGTCCCGTCAGTGAGCCGGTGACGGGCGGGGCGAAGGCGTCCCCGGCGTCGCCGAGCGCGGTCGGGACCCGCGGGTCCGGCCCGGCGATGACCGAGAGCAGCAGGGCCAGGTCGCCGACGTTGCGGGCCAGCGGCCCGCTGGTCGACGTGGTCTCCCAGAGGTTGTCGGTCGGCCACGACGGCACCCGACCGAGCGAGGGGCGCAGGCCGACCACGCCGCAAAAGGACGCGGGGTTGCGCAGCGAGCCGCCCATGTCGGAACCGTCGGCGAGCGGCACCATCCCGGCCCGGAGCGCGCAGGCCGCTCCGCCGGACGATCCTCCCGCGGACCGCGTCGGGTCGACCGGGTTGAGAGTCGTCCCGAACACCGTGTTGAAGGTGTGGGAGCCGGCCGCGAACTCGGGCACGTTGGTCTTGCCGATCGGCACCGCGCCGGCGCGCCGGATCCGCTCGACGACGAGGTCGTCGGTGTCGGGAACGTGGTCGGCGAACAGCGGCGAGCCGTACGTCGTACGCCAGCCGGCCACGTCGTGGGTGTCCTTGAACGCGAACGGCAGGCCGTGCAGGGCACCGAGCTCCTCACCGCGCGCCGTCGCCTCGTCGGCGGCTCCCGCGCCGGCCCGGGCACGCTCCTCGTCCAGCGAGACGATGGCGTTCAGCTGGGGGTTGCGCTCGGCGATCCTCGCCAGGTGGAGCTCGAGCAGCTCGCGGGCGGAGATCTCGCGTCGGCGTACGGCGCCCGCCATCGCCCGTGCGGTCGAGTCGACGGTCAGGTCGCTCATCGGCGCCGGCGGCCGAACAGCGAGCCGGCGATGACGCCGAGCAGCACCAGCCCGGCGCCGACGGCGATGCCCTTGAGGAAGTCCTGCTGCGATGACGCCGGGCGGCCCGGGGCGGTGAAGACCTGGCCGGCCGCCGGGGTCGAGGCGCCGGCGTCCCGGGACAGCGACCCGGCGGGCGGTCCACCGCTGCCCGCGCGGACGTCCGTGGAGGCGATCGCGTCGGCCACGTTGTCGAAGAACTCCTTCGCCATCCGCTTGGACACCGAGGCGAGCATCCGCTGGCCGACCCCGCCCACCATGCCGCCCACGACCGCATCGGCGTCGTAGTCCACCGTGGTGAGGCCGTCGGCGTAGCTGAACGAGACGCGGACGGTGGCGTCGATCGTGCCCGGGGCACCCGCACCCTGCAGCCGCATCACGAGCGACTCGTGAGGCACCAGGTCGGAGAGCGCGCAGGTGCCGGCGTACGTGCCCCGGATCGAGGCGACGCCGGCGGTCACGGTCATGTCGTAGGTGTGCTCTCCGGTGCTCTCGAGCCGCTCGCAGCCCGGGATGGTGCGGACCAGGACGGCGGGGTCGAGCAACGCGTCCCACACCTTCTCAACCGGGAACGGGATCGTGTTGTGGCCGGTGATCTTCATGGTGACTCCTTGGTCTCGACAGGCTCGACCAGCGGCGGGGCAGGCTCGTCCAGCGCGTGAGCCCGGCGCAGGTCGAAGAGCTCGGACGGGGAGATCGGCATCGCGGTGAGGGCGAAGCCTTCCGCGTCGGAGATCGCGGACGCGAACACGGCGGCGGACGGGATCACCCCGGCCTCGCCGGCGCCCTTGATGCCGAGCGGGTTCAGCGGCGACGGCGTCTCGAGGTGGTCGATGTCGATGGTCGCGGGGATCTCGGTGACGTAGGGCATCAGGAAGTCCATGAACGACGCGTTGAGGAGCTGGCCGTCCTCGTCGTAGGCCATCCGCTCGTAGAGGGCGCCCCCGACGCCTTGGGCGACACCGCCGTGGATCTGGCCCTCGACGATCATCGGGTTGATCAGCCTGCCGCAGTCGTGCACCACGGCGTACTTGAGGATCCGGATCTCCGCGGTGTCGGGGTCGGTCTCGACGATCACCGCGTGCATGCCGGAGGCGAACGTCGACCGCTCGGGGCTGTAGAAGTCGCGGCCCTCCAGCCCCGGCTCGTCGTCCTCGGCGACCGGGGGCTTGCCGGGGTCGCCGACCGAGAACTGCGTGGCCGCCTTGGACGCCTCGTCGAAGGCGTAGCGCAGCGGGTTGGAGAGTACGGCGACGGTGCCGAGGTCGATGGAGGCGTCGGTGCCCCGGACCGAGATGACGCCGTCCTCGATCTCGAGGTCGTCGACGGACGCCTCGAGCGCCTCGGCGGCGATCCGCAGCGCCTTCTCGCGGGCTCGGGTCGCGGCCAGGTGGATCGCGGATCCGCTCAT
>DAINSL010000001.1:4129-6962 GCA_036741335.1 Nocardioides sp.
CTCATCACCGCCGCCCGGGAGGCGAACGTGCCGACGGCATACGGCATCCGGCGGGTGTCGCCGGTGACGACCTCGACGTCCTCGAACCGGCAGCCGAGCACATCGGCGACCAGCTGCGCGAAGACGGTGGCGTGACCCTGCCCCTGTGTGGTCAGCCCGGTGGCGACCTTGACCTTGCCCGAGGTCTCGACGTGGACGTGGGCACCCTCGTAGGGGCCGACGCCAGTGCCCTCGACGTAGCAGGCCAGGCCGATGCCGACCCGGCGTCCCTCGCGGGCCATCTCCTCGCGGAACGCCGGGAACTCGTCCCAGCCGATCAGGTCCTTGAGCTTGGCCAGCGACGCGGGATAGTCGCCGGAGTCGTACTCCAGCTCGCGGCCGTCCTGGAAGATCAGGCCCTGGTCGTACGGGAACTCGTCCGGCTGGATGAAGTTGGTCGCCCGCACCTCGGCCCGGTCCTTGCCGAGCGCCTCCGCGATGGCGTCCATGGTGCGCTCCATGACGTAGCAGCCCTGCGGCCGCCCGGCCCCGCGGTACGGCGTGACCATCACGGTGTTGGTGTAGAGGCTCTCGAAGACCACCCGGTAGGAGCCCGGCTTGTAGGGCCCGAGCAGCTGGGTCGAGGTGATGATCGGGACGATCAGCCCGTAGGGCGTGTAGGCGCCGTGGTCGTGCCAGAACTCCACGTCGAGCCCGAGCACCCGGCCGTCGTCGTCGTACCCCACCTCCACGTGGTGCACCTGCGCCCGCTCGTGCGCCGAGGAGATGAAGTGCTCGCGCCGGTCCTCGGTGAACTTCACGGTGCGACCGAGGTGTCGCGCCGCGAGCGGGACCAACAGCTCCTCGGGCCACGGATGGTTGATCTTCACCCCGAAGCCGCCGCCGACGTCGGGGGTGACCACGTCGACCTGGCCGAGGTCGAGACCGAGCTTGGCCGCGACCGCCGCACGCACCCCGGTCGAGGTCTGCGTCGACGTCCAGACCGTCATCCGCCCCACGTCGGGGTCCCAGCGCGCGACCGTGCCGCGGCCCTCCATCGGCATGCTGGCGCTGCGCTCGACGGTGAGGTCGAGGCTCAGCATGTGCGGCGCCGAGGCAATGGCGGCGCGGGCGTCGCCGTTCTCCTGTTCCAGCCGCGCGCCGACGTTGCCGGGTACGTCGTCGTGAACCAGTCGGCTCGCCTCGCGAGCGGCGGCGATCCCGACCACGGCCGGCAGTAATTCGTAGGCGACCCGGATCCGGCCCACCGCGTCCTCGGCGACGTAGCGGTCGTCGGCGACTACGAAGGCGATCGCCTCGCCCACATGGTTGACCTCGTCCTTCGCCAGCGCGTACTGCGTGCGTCCATGGGTGAGCGCGGGGTGCGGGATGAGCAGCGGCAGCGGCTCTGCCATCTGCGGGGCCATCTGCGGGGCCATCGGTCCGTCGAGGTCGTCGTGGGTCCACACCAGGTGGACACCGTCGAGGTCGAGCACGTCGCTCACGTCGATGTCGGTGATCCGGGCGTGTGCGTGCGGCGACCTCAGCACCGCCGCGTGCAGCACCCCGCCGCCGACCGCGACGTCGTCGACGTACCGACCCTGGCCGCGCAGGAAGCGCTGGTCCTCGACCCGCTGGACCTTCTGCCCGAACAGCTTGGTGGTCATGTGTCACCCCCGGCGATCTCGGCCGCCCGCAGCACCGACCTCACGATGTTGATGTAGCCGGTGCAGCGGCACAGGTTGCCGGCGATCATGTCGCGGGCGTCGTCCTCGGTCGGGGTGGGGTTGTCGCGCAGCCCGGCGGTGATCGTGGTCAGGAAGCCGGGCGTGCAGAAGCCGCACTGGAGCCCGTGGCACTCGAGGAACGCCTGCTGGACCGGGCCCAACCGACCTTCCGGCGAGCCGTCCGCCTCGGTCAGCCCTTCGACCGTGGTGATCTCGGAGTCCACGGCCGAGACCGCGAACATCAGGCACGACCGCATCGGCCGGCCGTCGACCAGCACCGTGCAGGCTCCGCACACGCCGTGCTCGCAGCCGACGTGGGTGCCGGTGAGCCCGAGGTCGTGTCGCAGCGCGTCGGACAGCAGCCGGCGGGCCGGCACCCGCAGGTCGTGGGTGACGCCGTTGACCATGAGGCGTACGTCGTGCAGCTCCTCGGTCATGGTCGGGGATCCGCTCCACGATCGACGGCGCGCGCGTCGTCGTACGCCGCACGCAGGACGCGGGCGGTGAGCACCCGCGCGAGATGAGCGCGGTAGTCGGAGGAGGCATGGATGTCGTCGACCGGGTCGAGGAGGGCCAGCGCCAGCTCGGCGGCCGCGGCGAGCGACTCGTCGTCCACCTCGTCGAGGGCGCTCTTCACGTCCACGACCGTGGGCACGTCCGAGACGGACAGGTAGCCGGCCCAGGCCGCGGTGACGCGGTCGCCCTCGACCCTGACAAGCGCGCCGACTCCGCACATCGCGTAGTCGCCGTGCCGGCGGGCGAGCTCGGCGAACGCCACACCCTCGTCCCGTGCCAGCGCCGGGAAGAACGCCTCCAGCGCGATCTCGTCGTGGCGCACGGTCGACTCCAGCGGCCCGGCGAACAGCTCGTCGGCCGGGATGTCGCGCGTCCCCTCGAGGGAGGCGACCCGCAGGCTCCCGCCGAGCAGGGCCAGCACCATCGGCAGCTCGGCGGCGGCGTCGGCGTGGACCAGCGAGCCCACCACCGTGCCGCGGTTGCGGATGGTCGCGTGCGCGACGTGCTCCAGCGCCAGGCTCAGCAGCGGCTGCACCCGGCGTACGTCGGCGGAGGCGAGCACGTCGGCATGGCGGGCCAGCGCCCCGATCCGTACGCCGTCCGCGTCGGCC
>DAINSL010000001.1:6972-53233 GCA_036741335.1 Nocardioides sp.
CCCCCGGCCAGCACCTTCGCCCCCCCATCGGCCGCCAGGGCCTCCAGCGCGTCCTGGAGGCCCTGCGGTCGTACGAATGCGAACGGTGCCGGCTTCAAGTCACTCCTGAATCGGTTCGCCCCGGTGTCCCGGCTCGTGGTCGACGGAGGTATTGGGGAGCGGATCGGTCGTCTGCGTGTCCGGACCGCCGACGGCGATCATCGTCCCCTCGTCGTCCTCGTCGTGGCTGACGAGCCTGGCGAGGTGGTAGCCGC
This sequence comes from Nocardioides sp., assembly GCA_036741335.1. Classification (GTDB taxonomy): domain Bacteria; phylum Actinomycetota; class Actinomycetes; order Propionibacteriales; family Nocardioidaceae; genus Nocardioides. Next base: position 7,227 of record DAINSL010000001.1, read on the forward strand.
CGACGGCCACCACGGTGCCCAGGGCGATGCCGGACAGGGTGAAGTTGTGTGCGATCTTCAGGGAGCTACCGGACACGATGCCCAAGATGATCCCGGCCGCGATCGGGACGAGGTTGGTCGGGCGCGAGAAGTCCACGCCGTTCTCCTTCCAGATCTTGGCACCGAGAAGGCCGATCATCCCGTACAGGACGAGCGTGACACCACCGAGTGCACCACCGGGCGTGGCATCCACGATCTGCCCGAACTTCGGCACGAAGCCGAGCAGGATCGCCACGATCGCGGCGACGAAGTACGCGGCCGTGGAGTAGACCCGGGTGGCAGCCATGACGCCGATGTTCTCGGCGTACGTCGTGGTGGGCGACCCGCCCACGGCACTGGCGAGCACTGTGCCGATGCCGTCAGCCGCGATGGCCCGACCGAGGTAGGGATCCAGGTCCCTTTCGGTCATCTCGGCCACGGCCTTGACGTGACCGGTGTTCTCCGCGACGAGGGCGATCACGGCGGGGATCGCCAGCAAGACGAAGGTGAGTGAGAACGACGGCGCGTGCCAACCGAGCAGGCTGGACTGTGCCGTGAAGCCCTGGTTGCCGGTGAGACTGTCCGGGGTGTGGGGAGGGAAACCGAACCAGTCGGCTGACTTGACGAACTGCCACGAGACTCGCGCATGGTCGGTGGCGGCCGCAGCCCCGGGGAGGGTGCTGTGGATGTCTCCGAACAGCAGGTCCGCGATCCATGAGACGACGTAGCCGAACAGCAGGCCGAGGAAGACCGCGATCCGGCCCATGAAGCCCTTGAGGCCGACCGCCATCAGGATCACTGCCACCATGGTGATGATGGCGACCCAGGGGTCGGCAGGCATGTAGGTGGTGGCCGCGACCGGAGCGAGGTTGAACCCGATCAGCATGACCACGGCGCCGGTGACAACGGGCGGTAGCACCGCGTTCACCAAACCCGGTCCGGCGAAGTGCACGACCAGGCCCACCAGCGCCAATACGATGCCGGCGACGAGGATCGCGCCCGTGACATCCGAGGGTTTCGACCCTGGATGGGCATAGATGGCGGTGGCCACGCCGACGAACGACGCCGATGTCCCCAGATAGCTGGGCACCTTGCCCTCCACGATCAGCAGGAAGCAGATCGTGGCGATGCCGCTCATCAGGATGGCCAGGTTCGCGCTGAGGCCCATGATGGCCGGGAAGACGAACGTTGCCCCGAACATCGCCATCACGTGCTGGGCTCCGATGCCCACGGTCTTGCCCCACGCGAGCCGCTCGTCGGGCGCCACGGCCTGACCCGGTGCCGGGTCGACCTCTCGCCAGGTGAACATCGACATCTGGATCCTCCTCGTGCGCAGGGGACCGAGCACCCCGATCTGGGTGAGCCACATCAGACACCCGAACGGCGTGATTTCGTCGGAGGCAGGCCGAGATGCGGCTCCGGCAGGCTCGACGTACGCCGGACCACAGCCGCTAGCGTGGGCCCGTGAGCCCTGCCGCCCCGACCCCGCTGCCGGTCGCCGCTCCCCCGCGCGTGGCGGCCTGGGTGCGGGCGGCTCCGGACGGCCCGGTCGAGGTGCTGCACCGGTGCGACGAGGCCGTCCATCTCGACGTCGCGGGACGATGCGTGGGGCTGGTGTCGTCTCGTGCGCCGGGACTGCCGAACTCCTTGCGATGCAACCTCCCTCGGGTGTCGTCAACCGGTACCGAGACGGCCTATGTTGAAGGAGGAATCCTTCACTGGGGCGCTCTCGCTCTCGTGACGGGTCGCCTCGTGGATGTTCGCGCGCCACGCATCGACTCGGCACAGGTTCCGCGCATGAAGACGAGCCCGGCCGGCGCCGAGGGCATCCCCCGGCCCCGCGCGGCCGGGCTTGTCCCGCTCCCGGCCCTGCTCGACGAGCACACCCTGGGCGACTTCATCGGTCGCGGAGACGGCCTGACCCCGCTCGGCGACGACGTCGTGTGCGGCTGGCTGGCCCTGTACCGAGCCACGGGCGTCGCCTCCGCAGCGGTCGACCACGCCGTACGACGCCTGCTCGGCCGCACCACCGCGCTGTCCGTCGCGCTCCTCGAGAGTGCGCTCCTCGGGGATGTGGCCGACCCGGTGGCCGACTACCTGCGTGCGCTCGGCGGGCCGGACGCCCCGGCCGCCCGCGACCGGCTGACCAGCGTCGGTCACAGCTCCGGGAGCGGTCTCGCGCACGGCATCGACCTGGCCCTCCGCAGCCTGGACACCCATCGAAACGCCGCCTAGTCATGGACCACGTCGAGCTCCGCGGCGGTGCCTACGCCGACTCGGTGACCCTGCTCCAGGTGAGCCGTCGGGTGCAGCAGCTGCCGGGAGTCGTCACCGCGCAGGTGGCGATGGCCACGCCGCTCAACCTCGAGGTGCTCGAGCGGATGGGGTTCGTCGTCCCCGCCGAGGCGACCGTGAACCATCTCGTGGTCGCGGTCCGGCTCGAGGCTCCCGAGGCGCTCGACGACATCCGGGCCGAGGTCGACCGGGCGCTCACCGAGCGCCGCCCGTCTTCGACCGACGCGCACGAGGCGCCGCCCCGCACCACCGGAGCCGCGCTGCGACGCGAGCCGGGTGCGCTGGTGATCGTCTCGGTGCCGGGCGCGAGCGCCGCGGTCGAGGCGATGGACGCGCTCGAGGCGGGCAGCGACGTCCTGGTGTTCAGCGACCACGTGCCCCTCGAGCAGGAGGTCGCGCTCAAGCGGTACGCCGCCGCCCGCGACCTGCTGGTGATGGGCCCCGACTGCGGCACAGCCGTGGTCGGCGGCCTCGCCCTCGGCTTCGCCAACGTGGTCGCGCCCGGACCGGTCGGCATCGTGGCCGCGTCCGGCACCGGGTGCCAGCAGGTGCTCGCGCTGCTGGACCACGCGGGCGTCGGTGTCTCCGCGGCGTACGGCGTGGGCGGGCGCGACCTGTCCGCCGCGGTCGGCGGACTGTCCACACGCACCGCGCTGGCCAGACTCGACGCCGACGACGCGACCGAGCTCGCGGTGCTGATCTCCAAGCCACCCGACGAGGCGGTGGCCGCCGACCTCACGTCGTACGCCGACGGGCTGGCCACCCCGGTCGCGACCGCGCTCCTCGGCGCGGGTCGTCCGGACCTCACCGCGGCCACCGAGGACCTGCTGCGGCGTCTCGGTCGCGACGTCCCCGAGTGGCCCGTGCACGGCCGCGCCCGGTCGGGCACCGGGTCACGCCTGCACGGCCTGTTCGTGGGCGGCACCCTGAAGGAGGAGGCCGCGCTGATCGTCGCCGAGGCCGGGGTCGACGCCGACCTGGTCGACTTCGGCGACGACGACTACACCTCCGGCCGCGCCCACCCGATGATCGACCCCAGCCTCCGCCTGGAGCACCTGGCCCGGGTGGCTGCCCATCCCGACACCGGGGTGCTCCTGCTCGACGTCGTGCTCGGCCACGGCGCCGAGGACGACCCCGCCGCCGCGCTGGCACCCGCGCTGGCCGGGCTGCGGTCGCCGGTCGTGGTGACCGTGGTCGGCACCGCCCACGACCCGCAGGGACGCGACCGCCAGGTCGACGCCCTGGTCGCGGCCGGCGCCGAGGTCCACCTGTCCAACGCCGGTGCCACCCGGCGGGCGCTCGAGCTGCTCGGGGGTGACCGGTGACCGGTCAGGTGGTCAGCGTGGGGGTCGACCTGTTCGCCCGCACCGTCGAGGACCAGGCCGCCGACGTCTCGCGGGTCGACTGGCGTCCACCCCTCCCGGGGACCGAGGACGACCTGGCTACCGTGGCGCTCGATCCCGTCCGCCCCGGCGCGAACGCCCTCGCCCTGTCCCGGATGCTCGGCGTCGAGGCCCTATTGACCGATGTGCTCCCGGCTCGCGAGGCGCTGGGGCTCGGCGACGGGGAGTTCCTGCACGCCGGTCCGCCGATCACCTGGGACCGCGCCTCCGGCCCGATGCGCGGGGCGCTGATGGGCGGTGCCGCGCTCGAGGGTCTCGTCGACGACCCCGAGGACGCCGTACGCCTGTTCGAGAGCGGCACCTCGGTCTCGCTCGAGCCGTGCCACCACCGGCACGCGGTCGGGCCGATGGCCGGGGTCGTGACCCCGAGCATGTGGATGTTCGTGCTCGAGGATCCCGAGACCGGCGCCCGTACCCACTGCACGCTGAACGAGGGCCTGGGCAAGGTGCTGCGGTACGGCGCCTACTCCCCCGATGTGCTCGACCGGCTGCGCTGGATGTCCGACGTGCTCGGCCCGCTCCTCCAGCGTGCCGTGCGAGCGGGCGATCCCGTCGACGTGACGGCGATCCTGACCCAGATGCTGCAGATGGGCGACGAAGCCCACAACCGCAACCGCGCCGGCACGCTGATGCTGCTGCGCGACCTCGGGCCGGCCCTGATCACCAGCGGCGCCGATCCGGCGGACGTGGCCGAGGTGGTGCGCTTCATCGGCGGCAACGACCACTTCTTCCTCAACCTGGCGATGCCGGCCTGCAAGCTCGCGCTCGACGCGGCGCGCGATGTCGAAGGATCCACGATGGTCGTGGCCATGTCGCGCAACGGCACCGACTTCGGCATCCAGGTCTCCGGCACCGGGGACGAGTGGTTCACCGGGCCGGCCCAGGTGGCCGACGGTCTTTATCTCGGCGACTTCGGGCCCGACGACGCCAACCCCGACATCGGCGACTCGGCGATCACCGAGACCGCCGGGCTCGGCGGCTTCGCGATGGCCACGGCGCCGGCGATCGTGCGGTTCGTCGGCGGGTCCGTGCCCGACGCGCTCGCGACCACCCGCCGGATGCGCGAGATCACCCTGGGTGAGAACCCCCGCTGGAGCGTGCCGGTGCTGGAGTTCATGGGCGTGCCCAGCGGCATCGACGTCGGCGCCGTCTGCCGGACCGGCATCCTGCCCCAGATCAACACCGGCATGGCGGGTCGCCTCGCCGGGGTCGGTCAGGTCGGCGCGGGGCTGGTCACGCCACCGGAGGAGATCTTCCCGAAGGCGCTCAGCCGGCTGGCCGCGCTCGCGCGGGAGCGGGCGGGCGCCAGAACGCCTGCCTGAGGTCGACCCTGACCTGCGAACCGACCGAGGGCCGCAGCGGCGTGCCCTCCTCGAGGTAGGTCTGCCGCGCCTCGCCCTGGTGACTGGCCGGCAGGGATCCGTCGGCACGCACGACCCGCCACCACGGCACCGGTCCGCCGTACGCCGCCATCACCGAGCCCACCAGCCGCGGTCCCCCGCCGCCGGCGACGGCCCCGACGACCTCGGCGATCGCGCCGTACGTCGTCACGCGTCCGCGCGGGACCTGCTCCACGCAGCTCAGCACGAGCTCGACGTACAGGTCGTGGTCCATGCTCATCGGCCGATCACGTCCCCTGGTCCAGCCGGGTCGGGTACATCGACGCGGCGGTGACCGCCACGACCAGGGTCACGGCGAGGCCGGCCACCCAGTACGACGCCGGCGTGGTCTGGCCGCGCTCCGCGTCCACCACCAGCCAGAGCAGCGGGGCCACCAGCCAGACCAGGACGCCGCGGCGTGCCCAGCGCAGCACGATCAGGCGGTCGGGCGGTAGCGTGCGCGGACCGTACGCCGCCAGCGTTGCCGCGACGTGGGCGGCGAACAGGGCGCCCGCCGACACGACGACGGCCACCGGCATGGCGTCGCGCACGTCGTTGGTCCACCACCCGACCACGAGCAGCAGGGCCGCGGTCCCGACGTACTGCTCCGGGAGGTAGGCGAAGCCCAGCGACGCGAGGACGACGAGCAGCACCAGCCACGGCGGGGGCACGAAGCCCTGCGGGGTGGCGGCGAGGAGCGCCAGCGGCGGACCGAGGGCGATCACCCCACGCAGCGCCCAGCCCCCGGGCGTCAGGTCGCGGATCATCGGGCGCCCACCCCCGCGCGCGGCAGCTGGGAGCGACGCGCGAGCCGCCGGACGATCACGTCCAGGGTGCGCGGCCCGTTCCACGGCACGACGGGGCACCCGGCCCCGGCCAGCCGGTCCAGCACCTCGCCGCGCTCGACGAGCCGCATCCGCCAGGCCAGCGCGGCGATCACGGGGTCGGTCTCGCTGGAGACCGTCGCCGCGGCGTCATCCGGCAGTGTGTCGACCACGATCACCGGCAGCCCTCGACGCAGCAGCCGGACTGCGGCCGTGGCCATCCCCTCCGACAGCATCGGGCTCAGCACCACGACCATCGAACCCGCGGCGGTGCGGAAGTCGATCTGGTCCACGGTCACCTCGTGCGGCAACCCGGGGCGAACCCGCGACAGCTGGCCGAGGATCCGCCGCAGATGCCGGGTCCCGGCGCCGTATCCGACGTACTCGCCGTGCGGGCTCACCACCCGCAGCGAGACCCGGTCGCCCTGGCGGACGTACTGCTCGGCGATCGCGGCCGCGGCCCGCATCGCGACGTCGAGGCTCGACTGCGTGGAGTCGATCCCCCCGGAGAGTCCGTAGTCGGCCAGCGCATCGACCACGAGCAACAGCGCGGTGTCCTCCTCGGACTTCGTCGAGACCACGTGCAGCGCGCTCGAGCGCAGGGAGACCCGCCAGTTGATCCGGCGCATCCGGTCCCCGGCATGGAACTCGCGAATCGAGGAGAACTCCGTCCCGTCGCCGTCGCGCCGCGACCGGTGTGCGCCGATCAGACCGATCGGGTTCGGGGCGGCGGCGGCCGACCGGATCGTCGGGGAGGCCGGGAGCACCGACACCTCCCGGCCCACCAGCGCGACCGGTCCCCAGCGGTAGCCGGCCCAGGGGGTGAACAACCCGACCTTCTCCTCGCCGATCCGCCGCTGTCCCCAGCGTCGCGGCGAGATCAGGATCGGGACCGGCCGGTCGGCGAGGTGCCCGAGGGAGCCGGCGGGGGGCCGCAGGGCGATGTACGCCGCGGAGGCGCACACGCGGGTCACGAACTCCACGTCGTCGTCACGCTCGACCCGTAGTCGTGAGGTTGTGCCCTGCCCCTCGTGGAGCACGGCGTACGACGCCTGGGCGGCGACCTGCGGCTCGGTGTGCGGCTTGGCGAGGAGAGCGGCGGCGCCCGCGACCACGATCGGCGCGACCAGCACGACCACGGCGGGACGGCCCAGCACGAGTGCAATGCCGATGCCGAGGCCGCCGACGGTGAGCGCGCGGGCCAGCGAGGCGGTGGCACGCCAGCGGGTCATCGCTGGTAGCTCTCCAGGGTGCTGGGGGTGGGCACCGAGCCGAGCACGGAGTCGACGACCCGCGGGCCGCTGGCCTGGGTCATCCAGAGCTCGGGCTTGACCGTGATCCGGTGCGACAGCACGCTGCGGGCGACCGCCTTGACGTCCTCGGGGATCACGTAGTCACGGCCCCGCACCAGGGCGAAGCCGCGGGCCGCGAGCACCAGGCCCAGCGACCCGCGCGGGGAGGACCCCGTCAGCACGTCGTTGTGGTCGCGGGTCGCGGTGACGAGACGCACGCAGTAGCGGCTCACGGTCTCGTCGACGGTCACGGTCTCGGTCGCGGCCTGCATCTCACGCAGCCCGGCGGCATCGGTGATCTCGGCGAGGTCGACCTCCTCGCGCTGCCGGTCGAGCCGACGCGTCACCACGTCGTACTCCTCGTCGGCGGTGGGATAGCCGAAGCTCACCCGCAGCAGGAACCGGTCGAGCTGCGCCTCAGGCAACGGGTAGGTGCCTTCGTACTCGATCGGGTTGGCAGTGGCGAGCACATGGAACGGGTCGGGCAGCGGGAAGGTCTCGCCCTCGACGGTCACCTGGCGCTCCTGCATCGCCTCGAGGAGGGCGGACTGGGTCTTCGGCGGCGTGCGGTTGATCTCGTCGGCCAGCAGCAGGCCGGTGAACAGCGGCCCGCGGCGGAACTCGAAGCTTCCCTCACGCTGGTTGTAGAGGAACGAGCCGGTGACGTCGGCGGGCAACAGGTCCGGGGTGAACTGGACCCGCGAGAAGTCCAGCCCGAGCACCCGCGCCAGCGAACGGGCTGCCAGTGTCTTGCCGAGACCCGGGAAGTCCTCGAGCAGCACGTGGCCCTTCGCCAGGATCGCGGCGAGCACGAGCGTCAGCGGTGTGCGCTTGCCGACCACGGCGCGTTCGACCTCGTTGAGCACGCGAGCGGCCAGGTCGGAGGCCTCCTGCACGCTGGGCTGCACGTTGGGGGGCTGCGTTCCGGTCGGTGACTCGGTCATGACGACAGCTCCTCGATCCGTCGGATGCACTCCTCGAGCGTGGTCCGGCTCAGCTGACGAGGCGGCGAGTCGATCACGTCGCACAGCGTAGGTCCCAGCCGTGCCTCGACATCGGGGTCGCCCCGCCGCAGGCCCATCTCGGCGAGGCGGGTCTCGACGAGCAGCCCGAGCCGTCGCTGCAGGGCCGGCTCGACCGTGCGGGACGTGAGGTGGTTCTCCAGCAACCGGACGTTGCGGCTCAACCCGGGATCCTGCCCGGCCGGTACGACGGGCCGGGCGGTGACCACCTCCCAGTCCGGCTCGGGGACCGAGGAGAAGTCGAGCACCAGCCCGACCACGGCGATGCCCATGAACACCAGCAGGACGAGTCGTGGCAGGTCCGGGGTGGTGTGCTCGTAGAGGGCGCCGCCGATCACCGTGAGCACGACGAGAGTCGCGACGATGCCGCGCCCGATCCACCGACGCCAGCTCATCGGCCTACCGCAGCCTGGATGCCGATGGACGCCTGGATACCCCGGAGGGCCTCGACCGCCGCCTGCCGGTTGTCCTCGGTGATCTCGTGCTCGGAGAACCTCGCCTCCCGGTACAGCGCGGCCAGACGCGAGACCGACGAGGGGTCGGCGGACACGGCGTCCAGGAGCCGTAGGGTGAACTCCGACGACGTCTCCCACGGCTTGCGGGCCGCGCCCACGCGTCCGGCCTGCTCCTCGAACCGGTCCCAGCTGGCGACGATCGCGTTGCGGGGAGTGCCTCCGAGGAGCAGCTCGAACTGTTCGCTCGCGTCACGCCGCATCTCCTCGACGAGGGGCGTGGGGTCCTCGAGGACGTCGAAGTCGATGTCCTCCGGCCGCGGCTCGCGGCGGCGACGAGACTGGAGATCGTCGATCAGCCAGCGCAGTCCGCGGTAGGCAAGCAGCAGCAGCCAGGCCAACAGGGCGTAGCGAAGGATCGCGCCGAGCAGTGAGGCGTCCGGCAGAGACGAACCGCGGTGCGGAAGGTTCGTGGTGCTGTTCGGTCCGCCGTGCTGCTGCGCCTGGTAGGAGAGGGTCGGCTTCGGCGGCTCGAACAGCGGGTCGTGCGGGGTCCCGTGGATGACTCCCGACGGGCCGGACCTGGCCGCCAGCACCACCAGCAGCAGCATCAGGACGACCCCGGCGAGGCTGAAGCCGAGCGCGAGTGCGCTCGCCCGGCGCGCGGACATGTGCGCAACCTAACCGTGGATCGCGCCCGGTGCGCGAGGCTGTCGCGACACGATTCGGTAACGCACCGAGCCCAGCTAGACGATCGGGTTGAACGGCTCGGTGCCGTTGACCAGCTGCAGTCCGGAGATCCCGGAGTGCGCCTGCGCCCAGGCCAGCTCCTTGGCCAGGTCGCCGATGTTGTTCGACGCCGGGAGCGGAGCCAGGCCGAGCGTCGACAGCACGCCGATCGCCTTGCCGCCAGAGGTCATGAAGCCGGACCCCGAGTCCCCGGGCATGCCGGGCGTCAGGGTGTAGAGCGGTGGCTCCAGCCGCCGTCGGTGTCGATCCCGGTCGGCCCGCCCCAGAACGGCACGCTCGGGTTGACCTGCGACACGTCGCCGGCGTCGACCTCGACCAGGGCCAGGTCGTTGTAGGCGCAGGTGTTGGCGTCCGTCGTGCCGAGCTGGTGCTCGGTGACCCAGGAGCTGTAGGCCAGGGTGCCGTGGCCGACGATCGTGCCCTCGCTGGCGAGGTTGCCGTCGTTGCTGAAGTCGACCCTGGTGCCCAGCGGCACGGAGCCGGTGTTGCAGCCGTTGGTGTCGGTCGAGGAGCCGGTGCCGGCGCAGTGCGCGGCGTACCCGACGTACGTCGCACCGGCGCAGTCGGTGAACACGAAGTTCGCGGTGCACTGGGCGCCGGCGGTGTACATCATCGTGCCCGGGTGGATCCTCGCGGTCGCTGCGGGCGCCCAGGCGGACGCTCGCGCTGAGTCGACGTGCGGCGTGGGTGACGGATGGGGTCATCGGGGTGAGCCTCTCGAGTTCCAGCGCCGATCGGACCTGGCGCGCCTGGTCTTCGCAGGGCTCAACGCACCTACCCGACTCGGGTTACGGCGGCCACCGTCGTGGTCCGGACATGATGGGGCGGTGCCGCCGCCCTACTTCCCCTACGACGTCGGCCCCCCACCGGGCACGTGCGGCCTCGTCGACGGCACCGTGTCCACGGCGCTCGGCCGCGTCCACGTCCTCCGCCCACGCGCGACCGCTCCGACGGTGATGTTCCTGCACGGCGTCTCCCTGGACAGCTGCAGCTGGACTCCCCTGCTACGGGCGGCCGGCGCGGTCGAGGTGCCCTGGCTGCTCGTCGACATCCCCGGCTTCGGACGCTCCGACCCGTTGCCCGGCCCCACGACGCTGGACGAGCTCTGCGTGGCGCTCGCCGAGGTGATGGACCACCTCGGCACGGCTTCGATGCACATCGTCGGACACTCGATGGGCGGCCTCGTGGGTCTGCACCTCGCCGCGACGCGCCCCGACCGGGTCCGCACCCTGGCCACCCTGAACGGCTCGTACGTCACCATCCTCGACCTGGTGAACGCGCCCCTGGCCTCGGCCGTCCGCTACCCCGCCACCTGGCTGGCCTACCAGGGAATTCGCATGGCGGCCGGAGGCGGTGGCCTCGTCCAGTCGGTGATCGGGATGTCGGCGCGCAGTGGGCTGCTGCGCTGGGGCACCTCCGGGCTGGCCGCCCATCCGTCCCGGCTGCCGCGCTCGCTTCTGCTGGCGCTGGCGGCAGGGGCGCGGCCCGCGTCGTTCCGGTACGCCGAGGCGACCGGCCTCGGCTACGACTGGCGGACCACGTGGTCGCGCATCGACGTACCGGTGCTCGCCGGCTACGGCGCCCGCGACCGCCTGGTCACCGCGCGCGACGCCCGGGCACTCCGGGAGGCGATCCCCTCGGCCCGCGAGGTCGTCGTACCCGAGTCCGCGCACCTGTCCCCGCTCGAGCAACCCGACCGGTGGTACATGGAGCTGGACCGGTTGTGGGCGGCCGATTGACCCGTCCGGGCCACAGACACGAGCGGCGCAGCGGCGGTAATGTCCCGGGAACCTCACCATCGGAGATGTCATGGCCGAGTTCCGGGTCGAGCCAGCAGCGGGAGCCGCCGAGGGACCGTGGGTGGAGCTGCGCATCCACGGCGTCAGCGGGACTCCGCCCGAGGCCATGCTCGAGAGCGCCCATGTGTGCCAGGTCGCGGGCGATGCGTGGGGCCGCATCTTCCGGCCCGTCGACGGCGTCGGTCGAGAGGTCCAGACGGAGCCCGGGCGCACCCTCGAGGGCTACCACTGGGGGAAGTACACCTCCGGCAGCTGGGTCAAGGGCCTGTGGCTGATCCTGCTTCCTTTCGGGTTGGTCAACGCGGCCGCCTTCATGGTTCCCCAGCCGGGGGACGCGTCGTGGCTGCGGCGGCTGCACGGCGTCGTACAGGCCGTCATCCGCGGAATCGGCATCGGGGTGACCGGCACGTTCGCCCTGGCCTCCGGGCTCATCCTCGTCGACCTGGTCGCCTGGCAGTGGGCGGCCGGGTTGCCGTGGCTCACTCCTGTCAAGAGCGGGTACGTGATGACAGTTGGGGTGCTCCTGGCCGGGATCGCCGTCGCGGCGCTGTTCCAGCTGGGCAACCAGAACCGCGCGTCGCCCTTCGGCCCGAAGCCACCGTCGTCGCTCGCCGCGACCTTCACCTCCGGGCCGCAAGGACTCCTGAGCTCGTCCTTCTTCCGGGTCGACGAAGGCAGCGCCCCGGTCCTGGGCCGCCTGCACCTGGGCTTCGGCTGGTGCGTGGTGGCGCTGATCGGGGCCCTCACGTGGAAGCAGGCCGCCGGAACGCGCGCGAGCGATGTCCAGAGCGGGCTGCAGCACCTCGTCTACTGGCTTTCCCTCGCTCTGCTGGTCGCCATCGCGCTGGTGGTGGCAGGCATGGGCGACCCGAACCGAGCCGTCACCGGCTCCGGCCCGCCCACGGCTCTCGAGGGGCTGCTCGCCCCGCTGTCCAAGGGCGCCGTCGTCGCATCCGGGATCGCTCTGGGGCTGTCCGCCGGGCTCCTGGCGACCACGGATCGCCAGGCGCTGACGCTCGACTTCGACGCGTACGCGAAATGGCTGGCCGCCATCACCGGCCTCGCCATGCTCGTGCTGGCAGTGCTCCTCGGCCTGCTCGCCTGGAAGGCACCCCAGCCGGCGGCACATCCGCGCGCGTTCCGGCGCTACGCCAAGGGGATGGCGGCCTGGGCGGCGAGCTCCGTCGGGGTCTTCCTCGGCGTGGGCTTCTGTGCCGCGTTCGTGCTGGGCCTGGCCCGCACGTTGCACGCACGTGCCCAGACCGAGCTCATCTACCGGGTGGCGTACTCCTGGGGCCTGACCACGTGCCTGCTGGTCGTGCTCGGGCTCGGGCTGTGGGTCAAGCGACGCCTGGACACGCCGGCGATGCTGCCTCGGGCGCGCGCCGCGTACAGCTGGGTCGGAAAACCCGGTCTCGGGGCGCCGGGCGGCAGCTGGCCCAGGACCATCGCCGGCGCGATGAGCACCGCCCGGCTCAAGGGTGTCGTCGCGCCACCGGTCGTCATCTTCGCGGCCGCCGGACTCGCGATGACGGCCGTCACCTCGATCGAGATGCTCGGTGAGGCCCGCGTGCCCGTGTTCCGGTCCTGGTACCAGAACCTGTGGTGGTTCGGCTACCTCAGCGAGGGTCTTCATCCCGTTCCCCCCACGAACTCCCGGCACGCCACCGTCCTGATCAACCTCGGCACGTACTCGCTGATCGCGCTCGCCGGCCTGCTCTTCTACCTGGGCCGTCGCTCCCTCCGGACCGAGCAGACCCGGCGTGGTGCGAACGTGGCCTGGGACGTCATCAGCTTCTGGCCGCACTCGGCGCACCCGTTCGTTCCGCCGGCCTACTCCCAGTTCGCGGTGCACGACCTGCGAAGGCGAATCCGGTTCCACCTCGGGCTCCCGCTCACCCCTTCGGCCAGCGGGGAGGAGGCAGCGGTCGACGACGATGCACCGTTCGTCGTGGTGTCGGCGCACAGCCAGGGCAGCCTCATCGCGTTCGCCACGATGCTCTGGCTGAGCGACGCCGAGCGCGCCCACGTCGGCCTGGTGACCTATGGCTCCCAGCTGCAGGTGGCCTACCCGCGGGGCTTCCCGGCGTACCTCGACCTCGACCTCGTGGCGATGGTGAGGGCGGCCCTGGGCGGGCGTTGGATCAACCTCTACCGCGAGACCGACCCCATCGCCGGGCCGGTCCTGTCGTGGGACAGGTCGGCGATGACGTCCGACCCGCCGGTTCCCGATCCGCCGACGTCGTGTCGCACGGGTACCGCGGGGCGGAAGGCCGACGGCTACCGCACCGTCACCGGCCGGCGTGAGAGCGGCGGCGACTGGCGCGTGCTCGATCCTGCGGCGGTGGACGACGCCCTCCAGCTGACGGAGCTGGTGCAGCTGAGCAAGCACTCGGGCTATCCGGCCGGCCCGGACTACCCGGACGCGGTGCGCAAGGTCAGGACGTGAGCGTCAGTACGACGGCTGGCTGGGGTCGATCTGGTCGACCCACGCGACCACGCCTCCGCCCACATGCAGCGCGTCGGCGTAGCCGGCGCCCTTGACGATGGCCAACGCCTCGGCCGACCGCACCCCGGTCTTGCAGTGCAGCACGATCTGCTTGTCGCCCGGGAGCTGTTCGAGGGCGTTCCCGTTGAGGAACTCGCCCTTCGGGATCAGCACCGCGCCTGGGATCTGGTTGATCTCGAACTCGTTGGGCTCGCGCACGTCGACGAGCACGAAGTCGCGCTCGCCGTTCTCGCGCTCCTTGAGCATGTGCTCGAGCTGGACCACCGAGATGGTCGAGCCGACGGCGGCCTCGGAGGCCTCCTCGGACACCGCACCGCAGAACGTCTCGTAGTCGATCAGCTCGGTCACGGACGGGTGCTCACCACACAGCGCGCACTGGGGGTCCTTGCGGACCTTGAGCTTGCGGTACTCCATCTCGAGGGCGTCGTAGATCATCAGCTGGCCGACCAGTGGGTCACCGATACCGGTGAGCAGCTTGATCGCCTCGTTGACCTGGATCGCGCCGATGCTGGCACAGAGCACGCCGAGCACGCCGCCCTCCGCACAGCTCGGGACCATGCCCGGCGGCGGCGGCTCCGGGTACAGGCAGCGGTAGCAGGGGGCCCCACCGTCGACCTCGTCGACCAGGGTGGGCGCGAACACCGAGGCCTGGCCGTCAAAGCGGTAGATCGAGCCCCAGACGTAGGGGATCCCCAGGAAGTACGCCGCGTCGTTGACCATGTAGCGCGTGGCGAAGTTGTCCGTGCCGTCGACGATCAGGTCGTAGCCCTCGAAGACTTCCATCACGTTGTCGTTGTCGAGCCGCTCCTCGTGCATGACGACGTTCACGTAGGGGTTGGTCTCGGCGATCGACTCCCTGGCCGACTGGGCCTTGGACTTCCCGATGTCCGACTGCCCGTGGATGATCTGGCGCTGCAGGTTGGACTCGTCGACCTCGTCGAACTCCGCGATCCCGAGGGTGCCCACACCAGCGGCCGCCAGGTAGAGCAGGGCGGGGCTGCCCAGGCCACCGGCGCCGATCACCAGCACCTTGGCGTTCTTCAGCCGCTTCTGCCCGGCCATCCCGACATCGGGGATGATCAGGTGCCGGCTGTACCGGCGTACCTCGTCCTGGGTCAGCTCGGCGGCCGGCTCGACCAGCGGGGGGAGGGACACGTCGTACTCCTGGGTTTGCTGACTGGGCATGCACTTACTGGGCATGCACCCGGCACAACCGGACCCGGGCCTGCCATGTTCCCGACCCATGTTCCCGATCGGGCATGGTGCTGCCACCGGCGTCCGTCATCCGGACGTGACGCACGGGCCAGTAGGGTGCCACCGTGGGCACGACCGACCGGTCCGGCACGAGCCAGGACCAGAAGCCGCGCGGGGGCAGGCTCCCGCGCCGGGAGCGTCGCGCGCAGCTCCTCGACTCGGCACTCGAGGTCTTCGTGGCGCAGGGCTACCACGCGGCGGCCATGGACGACATCGCGGAGCGCGCCGGCGTCTCCAAGCCGGTGCTCTACCAGCACTTCCCGGGCAAGCTCGATCTCTACCTCGCCCTGCTCGACACCTCCTGCGACAACGTCATCGACAACTGCCGGGTCGCGCTGGCCTCCACCCAGGACAACAAGACCCGCGTCGCCGCCGCCATGGCCGCGTTCTACTCCTACGTCGCCGCCGAGAGCGGCGCCTTCCGCCTGGTCTTCGAGTCGGACCTCACCAGCGAGCCGGCGGTCCGCGAGCACGTCGAGCGGGTGACCACCGAGTGCGCCGCGATGATCGCCGACGTGATCCACGACGACACCGGGCTTCCCGACGAAGCCTCGCGGCTGCTCGCGGTCTCGCTGGTGGGAATGGCCCAGGTCAGTGCCCGGTTCTGGATCTCCGAGACGGCCGGCATCAGCCAGCCTGAGGCGGTCGAGCTGGTGAGCGGCCTGGCCTGGCGGGGCATCCGCGGCTATCCGCTCACCGACGAGCACTGATCATCGAAGGAGATCCATGGAAGTCAAGATCGGCGTGCAGCACGCACCACGCGAGCTCGTGATCGAGACCGCAGACACCGCCGAGGACGTCGAGGCACGCCTCGCCGACGCCGTGGCGGGCGACGCCCTGTTCACGGTCACCGACAGCCGCGGCCGTCGCGTGCTGGTGCCCGCGCGGAGCATCGCCTACATCGAGATCGGCGGCGGCGTCAGCGGGCAGGTGGGCTTCCGCAGCTGACCGCCGTACGACGCCCCTCAGCGCCGCGCCGTGGGTGCGGTCCCGGCGGAGGGCATGATGGAGACGAGGCGGCAGCCGGATCGGGGTGCCGACCGACATGAGTCATCGAAAGGACGGATCTCACATGGGTCTGATTCTCTGGACGATCATCGGGGGCATCATCATCGGCATGCTCGGGAAGTGGGTCGCCCCCGGCGACCGCGACCGGATCCCGTTCTGGCTGACGGTGGTCTGCGGCATCCTCGGGATCCTGATCGGCAACTACATGTACAAGGGGATCTGGAGCTACAACAGCAACGGCTTCGACTGGTGGCGCCACATCTGGCAGGTCGTCGTCGCGGCGATCCTGGTGATGATCGCGGCGTCGGTGAGCGGGCGCAGCAAGAAGGCGGCCTGACCGACCCTCACCCGCCCCCGTCCCGGCATCGCCGGGGCGGGGTCTCGTGCGTCAGGCCGAGAGCCCCAGCTCGGCCATGCGTTCGGCGTGCCGCTCGGTGATCCTGGTGAACATCCGCCCGATCGCGGCCAGGTCGAGTCCGGGCCGGTCGATGCCGCCGGCCAGGAGCGCGGTGAGCGCGTCCCGCTCGGCGGCGACCCGCTGGGCCTGCGTGAGCGCCTCCCCCATCAGCCGACGGCCCCACAGCGCCAGCCGGCCGGCGAGCTTGGGGTCCTCCACGATCGCCTGCCGGATGTGCCGGACCGCGAAGGTCGCCTGCCCCGAGTCCTCGAGCGAGGCCACGATCAGGTCCCGCGTGTCCGCGTCGAGGTACGCCGCGATCTCCCGGTAGAAGTCGGCGGCCATGCCGTCACCCACGTAGGCCTTGATCAGGCCCTCGTACCAGTCCGCGGGTGCCGTGTGGGCATGGAAGAGGTCGATGGCCGACTCGAACGGGGCCATCGCGTCGAACGGATCGACCCCCAGCTGCACGAGCCGCTCGTGGAGTCGGGCGACGTGCGCGAACTCCAGGCTCGCCATGCCGCACATCTCGACCTGGTCGCGCAGCGAGGGCGCCAGCTTCGCGTCGTCGACGAGCCGCTCGAACGCCGA
The DNA here is from genome assembly GCA_036741335.1 of Nocardioides sp. GTDB lineage: Bacteria > Actinomycetota > Actinomycetes > Propionibacteriales > Nocardioidaceae > Nocardioides. The sequence continues at coordinate 24,220 of DAINSL010000001.1, forward strand.
CAGCTCGCCGTACGCGATCGCCCCGAGCAGGTCCACGACCGCGAGGCGGTAGTCGGCGTCCTCGAAGACGACCTGGCCCTGGCCCCGATCCGCTGTAGGGGCCACCGGGGATTCCGTCATGCCACCACGCTACCGATAGGCTGGAACTTGTCCCCGCGTGAGCGGTGAGGGCAGGCGCCCCATTTCCCTGGTGTGCCACCTGTATGTGCGCGGCAGACGCAAAGGTTTGAGCCTGGGTCAGCCGCATCCGACCTGGCTCGAACGAAAGCGAATTCAATATCGTGACAACGACCTTCCGAGAGCTCGGGGTCCTACCCGAGATCTGCGACGCGCTGGAGCGCGGCGGCATCACCACCCCCTTCGCGATCCAGGAGATGACCCTGTCGGTCGCCCTGCTCGGCACCGACCTGATCGGCCAGGCCCGGACCGGCACCGGCAAGACGCTCGCATTCGGCATCCCGGTCATGCAGCGCAGCGTCACCTCGACCGACCCCGCCTACGCCGACCTGCCGCAGGGCAAGCCGCAGGCCCTGATCGTCGCCCCCACCCGCGAGCTCGCACTCCAGGTGAGCGGCGACCTGGCGCTGGCGAGCAAGGACCTCGGCCTGCGGGTGCTCACGGTGTACGGCGGCGTCCCCTACGAGCCGCAGCTCGACGCCCTGGCGTCGGGTGTCGACATCGTGGTCGGCACGCCGGGCCGCCTGATCGACCTGTGCAACCGCCGTTCGCTGGACATCTCGCACGTGCACGCGCTGGTCCTCGACGAGGCCGACGAGATGCTCGACCTCGGGTTCCTGCCCGACGTCGAGCGGATCTTGAAGATGACGCCGGAGACCCGGCAGACCATGCTGTTCTCGGCCACCATGCCGGGCGCGATCGTGGCCCTGGCCCGCACCCACATGCGGCACCCGATGAACATCCGCGCCGAGTCGTCGTACGACACCCAGCTGGTGCCGGCCACCGCGCAGTTCATCTTCCAGGCGCACGACCTCGACAAGCCCGAGATCATCGGCCGGATCCTCCAGGCCGACGACGCGGAGAAGATCCTCGTCTTCACACGCACCAAGCGCCAGGCCCAGCGGATTGCTGACGACCTGGCCGAGCGCGGCTTCAGCGCCTCCCCGCTGCACGGCGACATGGCTCAGGTGGCACGCGAGAAGGCGCTGACCAAGTTTCGCGAGAACAAGATCCGCGTCCTCGTGGCTACCGACGTCGCCGCTCGCGGCATCGACGTCCAGGGCATCTCACACGTCATCAACTACACCTGCCCCGAGGACGAGAAGACCTACATCCACCGGATCGGCCGGACCGGTCGCGCCGGCGCCAGCGGCATCGCCGTCACGTTCGTCGACTGGGCCGACCTGCACCGCTGGAAGATGATCAACAAGGCCCTGGACCTGCCCTTCGACGAGCCGCAGGAGACCTACTCCACCTCCGAGCACCTCTTCCACGATCTCGGCATCCCCGCGGGCACCAAGGGCCGGATCGTCGATCCGGCGCCGGTGGAGCGTGCTCCCCGCGAGAGCGACTCGGACCGTCGGAGCCGCTCGTCCGAGCGCCCGGCCCGCAGCCGCACGAACCGGGAACGCACCCGGACCCGCAGCGGACAGCAGCCGGTCGCGACCACGCCCGCCGAGTCCTCCGGCGGGTCGGAGAAGACCTCTTCCGGGCGGCCGAGCCGCAACCGCCGGCGGCGACGCAGCCCGGGGACGTCGACCGCGTCCTGACGTCCGTCAGGCGACCACGACGACCTTGGTCCCGACCGGGGCGAAGTCCCACAGCGCGATCGCGTCCGGCTTCCACTGCCGGATACAGCCGTGCGACTGCGGCGTGCCCAGCTGGGCCGTCGTCTGCAGCGGCACGCCGTTCTTCGTCGGGATCGAGTGGAATCCGATCGCGGCTCCGGTCGGGCCCTGGGTGAAGCGGACGAAGTACTGCATCACGCCCGAGTCGTCGACGCCGACCGCCCTGCGCGACCTCGAGTAGACCGGGTACGTGCCCGGCGTCAGGTTGCCGGTGACGCTCCCCGAGACCAGGTAGGTCTTCTTGACCCCGTCGTGGTTGCCCAGCAGCCAGACCCGCTGCAGGTGCTGGCTGAACACGACCCGGCGACCTTCACCGCTCGAGCCCGGCACGGCGGTCTGGGACGCGGGGTCGGACGACTGGATCCCGGTCGGCACCGGGCCGCGCGCCTCCTGGTGACCGGTGGTGTCATCCCGGGGGACCGTGGTGTGCGGTGGTGTCGTGCCGGGGGTGTCCGTCGTGCCGGGGGTGTCGCCGGCGAGGTAGGACGGCGCCCGCGCGCCGGGCGGCGGCGTCGCACCCGACGCGAACACGCCCAGACCGGCGAGGGCCGCGACCACGGTCACCGTCATCGCCGCGCCGAGCGCGGCGATCCGGCCGTAGCGCGGCCGCACCCGCCCGCGGTGGTTGCTCATCGGCGCCGCGGCTTCCCGGTCGTACGACGTCCGCCCGGCGCCGCGCGCCGCATCAGGGTCTCCGCCACCTCACGGTAGGCCTTCGCGCCCTTGCTGCTGCGACTCGTGGCCAGGATCGAGCGGCCGGCCGCCGGCGCCTCGGCGAACTTGATCGTCTTGGGGATCGCCGGCTCCAGGACCTCGAGGTCGTAGGTGTCCGAGATCGCCTCGAGCACGGCCCGCGCGTGGTTGGTGCGCCCGTCGTACAACGTGGGCAGGACGCCCCACACCTCGAGCCCCTTGTTGGTGAAGCGCCGCACGTCGTGGACGGTGTCGAGCAGCTGCCCCACGCCGCGGTGCGACAGGGTCTCGCACTGCAGCGGGATCAGGACGCCGTCCGCCGCGGTCAGGGCCGCGACCGTCATCACCCCGAGGGAGGGCGGGCAGTCGAGCAGGATCCAGTCATAGGTGACCTGCTCGGCGAGCTGCTCGAGGGCACCGGCCAGCACGTGCTCACGGCCGGTGCGGGTGAGCAGGTCGGCCTCGGCCCGCGCCAGCTCGATGGTCGCCGGCAGCAGGTCCACGCCGTCGTCGGTGGCGATCACGACCTCGGTCGGGTCGAGGCCCTTGGTGAGGACGTGGTGGATCGAGAGCTCGAGGTCCTCCGGGTCGATGCCGAGCGAGAACGTCAGGCAGGCCTGGGGGTCGAGGTCGACCAGCAGCACCCGCTGGCCCAGCTCGGCCAGCGCGGCGCCGATGGAGGCGACCGAGGTGGTCTTGGCCACGCCGCCCTTCTGGTTGGCGACCGCAAGTGTGATGGTCATCGTCGCCCATCATGCCGGACGGACTTGCCCAGATCCGGCAGGCACCGGTTTGCTGTTGCCATGTCTTCCGACTCCTCCCGCCCGGTCGCCCTGGTCACCGGCCCGACCGCGGGCATCGGGCGCGCGTTCACCCTCCGGCTCGCCGAGCGGGGGTACGACGTCGTCCTGGTGGCACGCGACGAGGGGCGGCTGCGCGCGCTGGCCGACGAGCTCGCCGCGACGTACGCCGTGGCCGGTGAGGTGCTGGTGGCCGACCTGTCGGACCGCGCCGGGATGGCCGTGGTCGAGGAGCGGCTCGCGGACGAGTCACGACCGGTGGACCTGCTGGTCAACAGCGCCGGCTTCGGGCTCAAGCGACGCTTCACCGACAACACCGTCGAGCAGGAGCAGGCGGCCCTCGACATCCTGGTGACCGCCGTCATGCGCCTCACCCACGCCGCGCTCGGGCCGATGACCCGCCGGGGCTCCGGCGGCATCATCAACGTCGCGAGCGTGGCGGCCTTCCAGCCGCGCGGGAGCTACAGCGCGGCCAAGGCGTGGGTCACGACCTTCGGCGCCTGGGCCTCGCACGAGTACGCCAGGCAGGGCGTCCGGATCATGACGCTGTGCCCCGGCTTCACCCGCACCGAGTTCCACCAGCGGATGGACGTCACCCGCGACACCGTGCCGCGACTCCTCTGGCTCGACGTGGACCGCGTGGTCGACGACGCGCTCGCCGACTACGACGCGGGCAAGGTGCTCTCGATCCCCGGCAAGCGCTACAAGGTGATCACCGCGGTGAGCCGCCACGTCCCCGCGGGCCTGCTCCAGCGGTTCCAGTCGGTCGGGCGCCGCTAGTCGTCGTACGCCGGTCAGCCCTTGCCGGCGATGAAGGCCCGCACGGCGTCCGCGACCAGCTGGACCGCGATGGCGCTCAGCAGGAGCCCGGCGATCCGGGTGACCAGCAGGATCCCCGACTCGCGGAGCAGCCGCAGGATCGGGATCGAGAACGTCATCGCCAGCCACAGGCACAGGTGGACGGCGATCACCGCCAGCGAGAGGGCGCTGAAGTCGGCGAAGTCGTGCACCCGCTTGGAGAACACCATGGTGGCGACGATGGCGCCGGGGCCGGCCAGCAGCGGTGTGCCGAGCGGCACCAGCGCGACGTTGGCGTTGCCGGTCGCCATCGGCTCGTCGTCCTTGCCGGTCAACAGCTCGAGCGCCACCAGGAGCAGCAGCAGGCCGCCGGCGCACTGGAGCGCCGGGAGCGAGACGCGCAGATAGTCCAGGATGCTCTGACCGAAGAAGGCGAACGTGCTGATCACCAGGAACGAGACGAGCACGGACTGCCGCGCCGCCGCCCTCACCTGGGGAGGTCGGTAGCCGCCGGTGAGGGACAAGAAGATCGGCACGGTGCCGACCGGGTCCATGATCACGAACAGGGTGACCAACGCACTGGTGAAGAACGTGGCGTCGAGGATGCCGTTCACGCCCGCAGCCTAGGGCCCGCACGTCCGCCGCCGGTCAAGAGTTCCAGCGCTGGACGACCGGCGTCTCGCGTTCCCAGCCGAGCACGGAGACGGTCGCGGTGTCCAGGCGGAGATGGCGTCCGTCGGTCACCGGCAGGTCGAGCCAGCGCGCGGCCATCGCCCGCAGCGAGTGACCGTGGCCGAACACCAGCACCCTTCCGTCCACGCCCCGACAGCGAGCGACCACCCGGTCCAGGCGGACCGTGAGGTCCGCGGCGGACTCGCCGCCCGGCACCGGGCCGGTCCAGATCGTCCAGTCCGGGTAGGTCTCGCGGATCTCGGGTGTCGTCTCGCCCTCCAGGTCGCCGTAGTCCCACTCGGCGAGGTCGGGGTCCACCACCGCCTCGGGGTGCCCCGCGAGCCGCGCGGTCTCCAGGGCCCGCGCGCGTGGTGAGGTCAGCACCAGCGCGAAGTCGTCGTCGTCCAGGCGGTCGTGCAGGCCCTTCGCGACGGCCTCCCCCTCGGCGGTAAGCGGCAGCTCCGTTTTGGACGTGTGGCGCCCGTCCCGGCTCCACTCGGTCTCGCCGTGCCGGATCAGCCAGACCTCTTCACACGCCATGCGCCCAACCTAGGCCCGGCGTGCCACGATGCGGCCCATGGCGGCGACCCCCGAGCTCACCACGCGCGAGGACCCGCGCGCACGGGTGGCCGCCGCGGCCGGGTTCTTCACCCAGGGCTTCGTGTTCATCAGCCTGACCACGCGGCTTCCTGAGGTGCAGGACCACTGGGGCTACAGCGACACCACGCTCTCGCTGCTCCTGCTGATGATGGTCCTGCTGGCCGGGATCGGCACGGTGCTGGCCGAGACCGCCTGCAAGCGGGTCGACAGCGCGGCGATCCTGCGCGCCGGGCTGCTCGGCATCGCGGTCGCGGTCCCGGTCTTCGCGGTCGCGCCCGACCAGGCCGTCTTCATCGCCTCGATGGCGGTCTACGGCGTGGCGCTGGGCGCCGTGGACGCGACCACCAACATGCAGGCGGTGGCCCTGGAGCATCTCTACGGGCGGCCGATCCTGCCGTCGTTCCACGGTTCGTGGACGCTCGGCGGGGCGACCGGCGCGGCAGTGGCCCTGGCGATGGGGCATCTGGCCCTGTCCGCGACCGCCGTGATCGCCGTCGTACCCCTGGTCGTCGCCTTCGCACCGTTCCTGCGGCGGGCGGAGCTGTCGGTGCGGGAGTCCGTCGGCATCGAGGTGCCGTGGCGCCCGATCATCCTGGTGGGCCTGGCGATGGTGCTGTTCTACATGGTCGACACGGCCGCGTTCACCTGGGGACCGCAGTACCTCGACAAGGTCTTCCCGACGCCGTCGCGGCTGGTCGCCCTGGCTGTCTTCCCCTACCTGCTGGCCAGTGGCGCGTGCCGGCTGGCCGGCGACACCGTGGTCGCGAGGTTCGGCGCGGTGCTGGTGGTGCGGTGCGGTGCGGTCGTGGCCTGCGCCGGGTTGGCAGTCACGGTCTTCGCCTCCTCGTGGCCGATCGCCGTGGTCGGGTTCACGATCATGGGCGCCGGGGTCGCGGTGATCGCCCCGCTCAGCTTCTCCGCCGCGGCCCGGATCGCCGGCACTGGGCTCGAGGGCGAGACCGACAGCGCGCTCCGGCATGCGCGCGTCGACGCGGTGATCGCCCGGTTCAACCAGTTCAACTACGTCGGGGCGCTGCTGGGCGCGGTGATGACCGGCCTGGTGGGAGCGGGCAACCTCCGGATCGGCTTCGCCGTACCGATGGTCCTGATCCTGGCGCTGCTGCCCCTCGCCCGGGCCTTCGCCCCGGTCAGCCCGGAGTAGGTCCCGGCCAGTTCTTGTCCGGCTTCGGGACCGGCCGCCCGGGCTGCTCGCCACCGCGGGCCTCGAGGTAGGAGTCCTTCGGTACCATCACCTTGCGGCGGAAGATGCAGACCACCGTGCCGTCCTGCTTGTAGCCGATGGTCTCGACGTGGATGACTCCGCGGTCGTCCTTGGACGTCGACTCCCACTTGTCCAGCACCGTCGTCTCGCCGTACAACGTGTCGCCGTGGAAGGTCGGGGCCACATGACGCAGCGACTCGACCTCCAGATTGGCGATGGCCTTGCCGGAGACGTCCGGGACGCTCATGCCGAGCAGGATCGAGTAGACATAGTTGCCGACCACGACGTTCCGCCCGAACTGCGTGGTCTCCTCGGCGTAGTGCGAGTCGAGGTGCAGCGGGTGGTGGTTCATGGTGAGCAGGCAGAACAGGTGGTCGTCGTACTCCGTGACCGTCTTGCCCGGCCAGTGCCGGTACGTCGCGCCGACCTCGAACTCCTCGTAGCTGCGTCCGAACTGCATGGCGCTCATCCTGCCGCAGACCCGCGGTTGCCTCGACCGCGGCGGTCATGGGATACCTCACAGGCGCCTAGCGGACCACGCGATAGTCGACGAGAAGGTGGCCACTGGGTGAGGCAGTGCTGCGGATCGTCTCGAGCCGTATGGGCGACAACCCGTCGAACAGTCGTTGCCCGCTCCCGGCGATCGTCGGTGCGATGACGAGCCTGAGCTCGTCGACGACGCCGGCAGCAAGCAGCGTCCGAGTGACCGACATGCTGGCGTGGACGCCGATATCGCCGCCCGGCCGACCCTTCAGGCGCCGCACGAAATCGACCAGCCCGCCGTCGATCACGCGCGAGTTGGTCCACTCGCGTTCGAGCGGCGTCGACGTTGCGACGTACTTGGTCACGGCGTTGATGAAGGAGGCGAAAGGCTGGATCTCGCTGCCTGGCCAGAACGCAGCCCATTCGTCGTAGCTGCGGCGGCCGAGAATGACAGCGTCCTGGGTTGCAATGAGATTGGCGCCGCTGGCATCCGTTTCGTCGTCCCAAGCGGTGATAAACCGGTCGGGAGCCTCCGCTACTCCATCGAGAGACAAGAAGTAACCGGCGACGATCTTGCGCGCGGTCTGGCCGGTCTTCTTCTCGATGGTGTCGGGGTGGGCCTGGAACGACATGGTGGGGCTCCTTCGGAGGATGTCGGGAGTGGTTGATGGTCACCCCTGCGTCGGACATGCCACGTGCATTTCGACACCGATGCCTGAGGAACTTCTCGCGGGCGTTCAGGCCTGCCGCGTTCCTCGGCCCGTGTTCACCTCTCAGACGCGCAAGCGGATGATTCAGGTCGTGCCCGCGTCGGCATCGTCGTCATCCTCGGTGAGAGCAACGCGGTCGTCGTGGGATGCTGCGCGGTCGCCCTGTGCGTGCTTGCGGTCGAGAGCGGCGTTTCGACGCTCCGGCCAGTGGTCGCCGTACTTGGTGTCCAGAGCCAGGAAATCGGCGCGGTCGAGATCGTTCGACCGCTTGTCGGCGTCTTCATCTCGGGCATCGGTGGTGGCGTCACGTTGGTCGGCGGCAGCCAAGATTTCCTGTGCGGCCTCCATTCGCTCGGCATGGGCTGCCTCCCGAAGTTCCAACGCAGCCTCGCGCCCGTCAAGATCAGCCTCGCGGTCGTCAGCTGTTGGCTCGCCTTCCTTGTCACCGGGGACCATGACGGGATTCAAGCACGAAGGACCGTGGCACGACCTCCCAGTCGACCGACCGGTGGCGATCCGCCCGGCAGTAACGCTGGCGCTCGCCCCTAAGAGCCTCCGCCACCGGCCTTGCGGCGGTGCATCTTCGGCCCGGTGCCACCCTGCACCTCGGAGCCGTGGGCCTTCTCCTTGAGCGGAGCGTCCTCGGCGACACCCTTGGCCTTGGCGTTCTTGCGATCCAGGGCCTCGCGCATCTTGGCCTTCAGGTCGTCGTTGGCGTGGTTGTCCTGGTTCATGCCACCCACCCTGCCACCCGACCGGGCGCGGGTCGAGGCGGTTCGGCCCCTACTGGATCGGCTGACCGCCGCCGTACGCATCCAGCGGCGCGGGCTGCTGGGGCGCCGATGCCTGGCCGTAGCCGAGCCGCTGCGCGGTCTCGCGCGCCGCGTCCGTGACGGGTACGGCGACCACGGCCGTGCCGTAGGCGCAGATCTCGGTCCAGGTGTCGCCCATCTCCGAGGTGTCGAAGCGCATGGCCACCACCGCGTTGGCACCGCGGTTGCGCGCCTCGTCGATCATCCGTCCCATCACCTCGTTGCGGCTGTTGACCAGGTTGGACGTCATGCCCTTGAGCTCACCGCCGACCAGCGACTTGAAACCCGCACCCATCTGCGAGAACGCGTTGCGCGAGCGAACCGTCAGCCCGAACACCTCCCCGCACACCTGCCGGATCTCCCACCCGGGGATGTCGTTGCTCGTCACCACCAACATGCTGGACGCTCCTTCCGCGGAACAGCCGCCCGCCAGACAGCCCCGGTGGGGCCGATCACGACCGAGCGTAGGGGACTCCCGCAAGGTGGCTCGGCAGGCCCGCGGACGGCCTGGCGGAAGGCCGATCGCGAGGCTCCCCATGGCGTATCGTGCGCGCATGGGGATGCACCTCCCGACGACGCGGGCACGTCTGGCCGGGCTGGTGCTCCTGGCCGCGGTGGCGCTGTCGGCCTGCGGGTCGTCGAGCAGCACGACCGCCACCGATCCGGGCGCCAGCGTGCCCACCTCCTCGAGTCCGACGCCCCGGGGCCCGGGCGTCTCGCCGGCCGACGGCCCCGTGCTCAGCGCCGACGGATTCTCCTTCCACGCCCCGAGGGGGTGGGCGGACGTGACCGACGAGGCCCAGGCCGGCATCCTGCTGTACGCCGCGAACCCCACCGACGAGAACCCCCTCATGATCACCGTCCGGCACCGCGCGAAGGCGCCAGGCTCGGTCGCCGCGGCCGCGAAGGCAGCCACCCGGCTGCTGGCCGCCGCCGGTGGCACGAACATCGCGACCCGTCCGGCCACGAGCGTCGGCGGTCACCCGGCCGCGCACGTTGCCGCGACCCAGGCCAAGCCCGGTCGCCACTACCAGCTGGACGCCTACTACGTGCTCACCGGCCAGGACGGCTGGGTGATCACGTTCGCCACCAACCAGTACACGACCCCGTCGCGTCGCGACGCGATGCTGGCGTCCGTGCTGGCGACGTGTCACTGGCAGAGCGCCTAGTCATCACCCGCCAGGGTCCGGGGTCGGTCACTCCCAGCTGACCGGCAGTCCGTGGGCGGCCATGGTGCCCAGCACGCGTCGTTCGCCGTCGCCGGGCCAGCTGTGCGCGCACACCAGGAACTCGTGCCGTGACTGTGGCGTGCGGCGCACCGGTTCGGCGTACAGGTGCACGAGCGGCGAGTCCTCATCGGCCGAGTCGCCCAGCTGTGCGAGGCGCGCGGAGATTCTCTCCTGCTGGTCGCGGGGGACGTACTGCCACACCACGCTGTGCCAGAGCACCGTGACGGCCCCCGCCGCCAGGGTCAGCTTGTTGACGAAGTCGGCCGCCGCCTGGTGGCGTACGTCGTACGCCGTCTCCTCGGCGATCGCGAAGGCGCCGCGCAGCCGCTCGAAGCGATGGACCTGGTCGGGCCAGACGTACGCCGTCAGCGCCAGCCGTCCCTCGGTCGTCCGGGCGTCCACCGGCATCACGTCGCTGCCCGTGCGTTCGATGATCCCGGGTGGCTCGCGGACCGGCGGTGCTCGGGCCCAGGCCGGGTCGAGCACGACCGGTGAGTCGTCGGGGCCGAGCGAGCCGCCCGGCCATACGTAGCGGAACCGGTCGACCAACAGGTTGAGCCCACCGGACGAACCGACCTCGAACAGCCGCACCGGAAGGGCGTTCCGCCGACGGATCTCCAGCAGGCCCGTCATCAGGGCGGCGGAGCGCCCGACCTCGTTGGTCTGCGGCGGGCGGTCGAGCCACTCCCGGACGGCATCGGGCTGGTCGGCGAGGAGCTCGCGGAAGAGCGGCCACCCCGCCTTGCCGTCCCAGACCCCGCCCACGCTGGGATAGAACGCGGCGAGGGCTCCCGCGCGATGCTCGAGGATGAGCCGGTGCACGCTGCCCGCGAGCCGGAGCGCCAGCCCTGAGGGACCGGGGTCGTCCTCGTGGCCACGCAGCACGTCGGCCGTCGGCCCACCCGCCTCGAGGTCGTCGGCCAGCCACCCGAGCAGCTCGCCGTACATCGGCGAGCCGAGGTGGAGGCACCCGAGCGCCTGCTCACGGAAGTGCGCCACCTGCCGGCTCATGGAGGCCCGGGTCACGCCTGGCGGGTCTTGCCGAACGGGTGGGGACCGTGGCCGGTCTCGCGGATGGCGAACAGGGCAGCCAACAGCTCGTCGTCACAGCTGCCCGTGACGAACTCGGCCAGACGCCGCAGCTGGTCCGCAGCCACCTCGTGGTCGTCGCTGGTCATCGCCTCGAAGTGCGTGTCGAACGCGCGCTCAGGCCGAGACTCGCGCAGGAACTGCTGAAGCCGGCGTACGCGGTTGATCTGGCGCGCAGCCGCCTCGGGCTTCTTCTGCCAGAAGCCCGAGGTCGACGTCATCGCGACATCACGCTGGTTGAGCACGTAGACAGGCTCACCGAAGGCGCGGTCCATGAAGTCGAAGAAGCCGGGCCATTCCTTGGGCCGGATCCGGTGCCACAACACGTCCTTGAACCCGAGCAGGTCCACGTCTGCGGCCGGCACCTCGCCCAGCAGCTGCCGCTGCACCAGGTCGTGGACGGCGGTCGCGAAGTCGTCGAGGTCGACCTCCCGGAGGCCGTAGAACGCCGAGGACGCCTTCGCGGCCCCGGGGCCGCCGAACTTGGTGCGAAAGGTGTCGAGACCGGCGTACGCGCGGTAGAGCGGCAGCAGGAAGAGGTTGTTCTCGCCCCGCACCAGCGCCCGGGGCAGGGTGTTGAGCATGCCCTGCGTGAGCGTCGAGCCGGACCGGCCGTAGGTGACGACGAACACGAAGCGCAGCGCGTTCGGTGGTTCCATGTGTGCGTCCTTTGCGAGCGAGCAGGGCACGAGCACCCTACTGAGTCCCGGACGCGGGTTGAACCTCAGAGACGGTAGTCCTCAAGCAGACGGCGGCCGACGATCATCCGCTGGATGTCAGCGGTGCCCTCGCCGATCAGGAGCATGGGGGCCTCGCGGTAGAGCCGCTCGATCTCGTACTCCTTGGAGTACCCGTAGCCGCCGTGGATCCGGAACGAGTCCTCGACGACCTGGTGGCAGTACTCACTGGCGAGGTACTTCGCCATCCCCGCCTCGAGGTCGTTGCGCTCGCCGGAGTCCTTGGTGCGGGCCGCCCGGACCATCATCTGGTGGGCCGCCTCGACCTTCGTCGCCATCTCGGCCAGACGGAACAGCACCGCCTGGTGCTCGGCGATCTTCTTGCCGAACGTCTCGCGCTGCTGGGCGTAGGCGATCCCGAGCTCGAAGGCGCGGTTGGCCACCCCACACCCGCGCGCGGCGACGTTGACCCGGCCGACCTCGACGCCGTCCATCATCTGGTAGAAGCCCTGGCCCGGCTCACCACCCAGGATCTGGTCGGCCGAGATCTGGTGGCCCTCGAACACCATCTCGGTGGTGTCGACGCCCTTGTAGCCCATCTTGTCGATCTTCCCGGGGATGGTGACGCCCTGGGCCGTCTCGCCGAAGCCCGGCTCCTTCTCGACCAGGAACGTCGACATCTTCTTGTAGACGCTCGCGTTCTCGTCGGCGTCATCGTCGGTACGGACCAGGACCGCGACCAGGTTGGCCGAGCCGCCGTTGGTCAGCCACATCTTCTGCCCGGTGATCTCGTAGCCGTCGCCCGACCGCGTTGCCTTGGTCGTGATCGCGGCCACGTCAGAACCGCAGCCCGGCTCGCTCATCGAGAAGGCACCGCGCACGTCGCCGGTCGCCATCCGCGGAAGGTACTTCTTCTTCTGCTCGTGGGTGCCGTGCTGCAGCAGCATCCAGGCCACGATGAAGTGGGTGTTGATGATGCCGCTCACGCTCATCCATCCGCGGGCGATCTCCTCGACGGCCAGTGCGTAGGTCAGCAGCGACTCACCCAGCCCGTCGTACTCCTCGGGGATCATCAGCCCGAAGAGGCCCAGCTCCTTGAGCCCCTCGACGATCTCGGTGGGGTACTCGTCCTTGTGCTCGAGATCGGTGGCGACCGGGAGGATCTCCTTCTCGACGAAGGTGCGCACCGCCTTGAGGATCTCCGTCTGGTCGTCGGTGAGCCCATCGGTGTGGCAGAGGCGACCCATGTCGTCGTCGCGTCCTTTCGATCGGGGGTGGCGGCGACCAGTATGTCCGCGCCCGTACCCCCGCAGGAACCGAGTGTGACTTATTCGTGAAGACACGGGATCGGCCCGTCGCCGGTATGATCGGCCGCCTAGGAAGGCGCCCTGCGGCGCGCACTGGTCGGCTGGAGGCTCCCTGTGGGACGGCATGAGGGATCCCGGAACGCCGCGAGCCCGGCGCCCCGATCCGCCGGCAGCCGTCATGCCGGCGGTCCCGCGAAAGCCCCCGTCTGGCCGTTCGTCCTGCTCGCCACCGTCGCCCTCGTCGCCTGCTCGCTCGCGCTCGCGCTCCGGCAGCCCAGCGACGTCACCCTTCCGGCGGTGAGTCGCGCCGCCTCGCTGTCCTCGGCGAACCGTCCCGCCCACGACGCGGCTCGGGGCGCGAACCGATCCACCGGTCGGGAGTACGACGTACTCCACGGAGCGAAGCTCGCCCCGGCGTACCCGGCGTTCTATGCGCTGAAGATGAAGATGACGGCGCGAGGCTACGTCCTGCGCTCGTCGCCCAAGGGTGCCTCCGCGACGTTCGGCGTCAGCTCGTTCAACGTGCTCGGCAGCGGTCACACCGCCGGATCCGGGGGCTATGCCACGGGCGCGGCCCGCATGCACGGAGCGGTCGGGCTGCTGCTGGCCCATGACGTCAGCGTGGCTGGGCTCCAGGAGTTCCAGGAGCCCCAGTTCTACGCCTTCGAGGCCATGCTCGGCGGGTCGTACGACGTCTACCCCGGCCTCCAGCTCGGCGCTCAGCCGGTGGACAACTCCATCGTCTGGCGGCGCACCGACTGGACCCTCGTGGAGGCCCACACCGTCCAGGTCCCCTACTTCCACGGTCAACGCGTGCCGATGCCCTACGTGCTGCTGCGCAACGTCCACTCGGGCCAGGAGGTGTGGTTCTACAACTCCCACAACCCGGCCGACGCGCACGGTCCGGCCGGGCACTGGAGAGCCATCGCCACGTCGATCGAGGTCAGCCTCGCCCGCACCCTGACCGCCAACGGCACCCCGATGATCGTGACCGGCGACATGAACGACCGCGCACCGTTCGCCTGCCCGTTCGCCGCGGGCAGCGCGTTCCACTCCGCCGACGGCGTGTACGCCGACTCCGGCAGCTGCCACATGGTGCCGCGCACCAACGTGGACTGGATCTTCGGGTCCAGCGCCCTGCGCTTCTCGGGGTTCGTGACCGACCGCTCCAGCCAGTACCGCCGGATCAGCGACCACCCCATGGTGAGCTCGCGCGTGACCATCCCGGCCTCGCTCGACGCGCGCTGCCGCCGCGCCCCTGGCTTCGGTTGGTTCTGCCCCACACACTGAACGACGGCATGACCCACACCCACCGACCGGACAAAGGGACACGCATGGCACAGCGGGTGGTCTTCCACATCGGCCTGATGAAGTCGGGCACCACCTTCATCCAGGGCCGCCTCAACGCCAACCGCGCCCGTCTGGCCGACCAGGAGATCCTCTTCCCGGGCCCGACCTGGGCCCGCCACGTCCGCGCCGTGTCCGACCTGATGCAGGCCAAGAACCGCAAGCCGGGCTCGTGGGCCTCGTTGGCGGAGGAGATCAACGACTACCCCGGCACGGCCGTGGTCTCGATGGAGTACCTCGCGCCGTTGGGTGCGCGACGGATCGCCGCGCTGAGCCGGTCCTTCCCCGACACCGAGATCCGGGTCGCGGTCACGGTGCGAGACCTCGGCCGCAGCGTCCCGGCGATGTGGCAGGAGGCGGTCAAGAACCGCCGTACCTGGGAGTGGCCGGAGTACGTCCGCGCCATCGAGTCCGGCGGTGACGCCGGGAAACGCTTCTGGAGGCAGCAGCACTCCGCCAGGATCGTGCGGCGCTGGGCCGCCGGCGTCGGCGCCGACAACGTGTACGTCGTGACCGTGCCACCGCCGGGGTCGCCCGGCGAGACGCTCTGGAACCGTTTCGGCGAAGTGGCCGGGATCGGTGACGACACCTGGGACGAGGCGCCCCGCGCCAACGAGTCCCTCGGTGCCGCCTCGGCGCTGGTGCTGCGGGAGCTGAACCTCGCCACCACGGACCTGACGCTGAACGCGTACAAGAAGCGGGTCAAGGCCCTCGCCAAGCACGTGATGAGCACGCGTCGGGGCGAGGAGGACCCGATCGGGTTCACGGTTCCCGACTGGCTGTCCCAGGAGTCGAAGAAGATCCGTACCCAGCTGCAGCGCAGCGGCGCTCACGTGGTGGGTGACCTCGACGAGCTGGCCCCGCTCGACGTGGCCGGGGTCGACCCCACGCAGGTGGCAGACCGTGCGCAGCGCGACGCCGCCGTGGCCGCCCTCGCGGGCGCGCTGCGTCAGGTACGCCGGATCAGCTGATCAGTCGTTCTCCCAGGCCGGGCCACCGGGCAGCGGCTCGACAGGTGCGACCAGGCGTGCACCCGATTTTGCCGGCGGCGGCGGGGGCGGCGGCGGCGGCCGGTTCGGGTACGGGATGTAGGCGACCAGCTTGGAGTGCTTGTCCCACATGTTCGAGAAGTCCGAGATATACGAGGCGTAGGCGGGCCTCCCCTTGATCAGGAAGATCTCCTCGTCGCCGCGCATCCCGTCGGTGTTCCAGTTGCTGGACCCGGTGACCACCAGCTCGGTGTCGCGGTGCTTGCCGTAGTTGCCGGAGATCAGCAGTTCCTTCTGGTGGGTGTAGAGGTCGATGAAGCCGTCCTCATCGGTGTCGTAGCCGGTGGTGTGCACGGGGATGTAACCCCGGCTGGTGGGCGTCTTGAAGACCCGGCGCACCGACGCGCCCGACAACCCGTACATGAGCTTCACGTCGCAGCCCGCGGCGTACAGCTGCCGGATCTTCTGGGCCAGGTAGGTGCCGCGATGGTCGTTCCATGCGTGCATGATCACGCGGACCACGGTGTGGTGGACCTTGTTGCCGGTGCCGTTGGTCGCCTGCAGGCAGTGCACCCGGTCGAGGATCGTGATGATGGGGTCGTGGTGTGGTCCCGGATGCGGGAACGGCATGGCCTGGAGCTGGTAGTGCGTGCCGATGTTCTGGACGAGGTACCCCGGGTGGGCGGGCTTGTCCCTGCGCATCTGCTTGAACACGCGGTGGAAGGCGTGGGTCAGCTGGCGCGTGTTGTCGCGCACCCAGAGGTCGTTGTACTGGTTGATCGCGGAGTTGCCGGTCAGGTTCACCGAGCCCGTCATCACGACGTTGTGGGCAGCACCGGTGTGGGAGAACAGGTAGAACTTCGTGTGCAGGTTCTCGCCGTGTGAGCGGCACCCGTGGGTGCACTCGTAGGTGAAGCTCTTCTTGAAGCGGTCGGTGCCGAGGGCCCGGTGCAGCATGTGCTGGGCGGGCGTGACCTGGTGGTCGTTGAGCAGCACCTGGACGTGCACGCCGCGGGAATGCGCCTTGATCAGTCTCGACGCGACGTAGTTCCGGTCGAAGGAGAACAACGCGATCCGGATGAAGGAGCCCGGCCGGGCGTGGTTGATGGCGGCGACGATGTGCTGGTGCAGGATCCATTGCTTGGCACCGTGGCGGGGGGTGTTGAACCACGCTCCCTCGGCGGGCTGCCACGTCGGCTGCGGCGGGGCCGGCTTCGAGCCGGTGGCGATCGGCGACGTCGGCATCGTGTCAGCGTTGCTCGGTACGCAGAGGAGGCACGTCATCAGGAGGGTGACGATGAGTACGAGAACCCGCTTCACGTTGGGTCGTCCTTCCTGACTTTCGATGCCACTCCCTTCGCAAACCGCGCAACGCTAACACGCGCATCAGGCCCATCCATCTCTTTGAGCAGCGCGTTGCGTGCGCGGGTGAGCGACCTCACCTGCCTCATCAGCTCGGCGATCACATGGACGGCGGAGTCGAGCTGCTCGGCGTCGGTCACCTCTGAGGGATGTCGACGATCGCTCACGTCCGACGAGGCGAGCAGGTCGAGGTCGCCGATGACGTCGTACCCGCCGGTCCGCAGCAGCTCGACCGACCGTTTCCCGCGCCTCGCCAGCTCCGCGAGCGTCTCTGGTCCGGGGCGGAGCTTCTCGCCGGACGTCGTCATGATCTGCGGGCTCGCCAGATAGCCGCGGATCCAGGTCCCCCGGTCCGCCGCGGACTTGAAGTCCGGCAGCTTGGGGTTGACCCGGCGCAAGAGCTCGGTCTCCACGATGCCGAGGGCCGTGTTGGCCCGCTGCTGGGGCATCTCGACCGCGACGTCGGCGTACCCGATCACGGTGAGCAGGCGCCGCAACAGCTCCGTGGGGTCGGCAGCGGGCGTCATCGGCAACACGTGGATGTGCTCGTGCGGCAGCACTGCGCCCCACCGCCCGAGCACCTCGCCGAGATCGAAGCTCCCCCACCCCCACTCGTCGGCCGGCTCGTACTGACGCCGGGGCGGGTAGTCGTCGATCGGTCGTCGGCCGCCGTTGCGCACCCACTCCTGCCAGCGCGAGATCCCGAGATCGACCATGGCCCGCGCGGTGACGACCGCATGCACCTCCGCGTCGGGGAACGAGTCGACGGCCCGCCCGACCTGTTGCGAGGATGCCGAGCCGAAGAACTCGTGAGTGATCAGGACGTCGCCGGCCCACTCGAGCGACTCCGCCACGAGGTCGGCCCACGGCGACGCGACGTCACCGGGGCGTGTTGCGAGCGAGGGGTCCTCCAGGATGTCGAGCGAGGCCAGCAGATGCCGGCGCTGGTGCCGCCCCGGGAGCAGCAGGCCGGCCTCGCCGAGGACACCCTTGTTGCGCCAGAGTGCCCTCTGGAGGTACGTCGTCCCGGTCTTGGGCAACCCGATGTGCAGGAAGACCCTGTCAGTCACCGGATCTCCAGCGAAGCGGTTCACTCACGTCGGCGCGGTAACGCCCGAGGATCGCCTCCACCTCGGCGTCGTCACGATCGGCCGCCGGTAGCAGCAGCTCCATCATCACGTCGCACAGCTCGGCCAGCCGGAGGTTCACCTGCCGGCACTCCTGGATCTCGGCCTGCATCTCCGTCAGCCGGTCGCCGAGCCTGGACAGGTCGTGGTAGTGCTTGGACAGCTTCTTCATCGGTCCCATGTGACCACCCATCTGGAAAACGTCGGCCGGGCCGCGGAGGAACCCGCAACCGGCTGCTCGTGCTGGTCGAGATCATGTTGCTCGAGCACGGCTCCGCCGAGGTCCTCCACCTGGACGCGGAACCGGTCCAGCGCCAAGGGGGGGAGCCCGGCACGCCTGGCCTCCGGGTCGGAGCTGCGCACCTGGAGGTAGAGCCGGCCCGAGCCTCGCGTGACCATCTTCGCGAGCCGCAGGAGGTTCTCCCTGCCGACCGCGTCGGTGGCCTCGAGGACGTGCCGTGCCAGCACCACGCGCGGGCCGGGCCGTCGGCTCAGCGTCGCGCCCATCACCAGCACCGATCGCAGCTCGTCGAGGTTCATCCACTCGAACCTCGCAGTCAGCCCTTTCTTGGTGGCCCGGCGGTCGGCGGAGCGGAAGTCGCGGGGGAAGTAGTCCAGGCCCCACGCCTCGACGCCGCGTCTGGCCAGCCAGAGCACGTCACGACCGGTGCCGCAGCCGATGTCGACCGCGGTCCGCAGGTCGGGCTCCCGCTCTCGCACCCACCGCACGAGCTCACTCGGCTCGCGCTCGGGGACCTGGCCGCCGGTGCGCTGGAAGCGTTCCCAGCGCGCGTCCAGCCCGACCCGGGTCCCCCGGAACCACCCGGTCAGGCGACGGCGCACGGCCTCGGGCGTCTCGAACTTGTACGCCGGGTCCGGGGCTCGCCAACCGGGTCCGTACATCGCCTCGAGGAGGTGCTCGGGAGCGCGCGGCGCGGGGAACACCCGACCGGCCAGGGTCACCTCCGACCGCGGCTCGAGCCACTCGCTGGAGAACGGTTGCCCGACCTCGCCCATCAGGTAGAGGGTGCCGTCACGCATCAGGCCACCGAACACGTCGAGCCCCCGCGGAGAGCCGTCGGACTCGCGCACGATCACCTTGAACGCCAGGCCACTGTGCCGGACGATCTCGTAGCCCATCGCCAGCAGGCGACGGTGCAGCCGGAACGACTCCAGCACCGCGTCGACCGGGTGCTCGTGACTGCTCACATAGGCAAGGTCCGCGTCGGAGTCGTGGCCGATGAAGGTGCCGTCCCGGACGGCGCCGAGCAGGGTCCCGTAGGCCAGGAACGGCTTGACCCCGGCCTCCTCCAGCGCCCCCATGACGTTCCCGATCGCGTCGAGCAGAGGCTCGAGATGCTCGGCGCTGCGGCTGGTGAACAGCCGACTCAGCCGCAGGCTCTTGTCGAGACCCATCGGGTTGCCCTGGGCGTCCTCCACCGCGATCCGTCCGGTGCCGGCTCCCAGCCGCACCGTCTCGACGTGGAGCGGCGTGTCGCTGACGTGGTCGACCAGGGCGAGCTCGGTGGTGCCGTCGAGGAAGCGACGCAGGACCGGCGGCCAGGGATAGACGACCTCTCCGCCGCGCGCGTCGGTGTCCCGCTGGAGCCAGAACGAGAAGATCCGGCGCCCGTCGAAGGTGACGTCGATCGGGAAGTCGCCGTCGCCGCGCAGGGTGAGGCCCTCGTCGGTGACGGTGACCGAGTCCAAGGCGTGGGAGTCGGCAGCGACGTCGTGCCGGCCCCCGTTCACTCGGACAGGTTAGCGACCCCAGCGATAGGCCCGGCGCAGCAGCCGGGCGCAGTCGGCCACCAGCGCGTCGAGGTCGTCGGGCGCCGCGGCCACGTCCTTCCCCAGCACCTGCACAGCATGCTCACGGGTTTGCGACGCGGCCCTACGGACCAGGTCGATCGAGGGCGGCGCCGGGCGCTCGGGCTGGTCGAGCCTCGCGGGTACCGGGAGGTCGTCGAGCGCGCCGACGACGTCGTACCCACCCGCCTGAACGGCGTCCCTGATCTTCTGGTTCAGGCCACGCGCGAAGGCGGCTCCCGGCTGGTCCAGCTCCGGCCGGCCTTCGGTCTCGCGGAGGGGGGCCAGCACGTCGCGCGCCAGAGGACGCATCCCCTTGCGGTAGTAGCGCGGCCTGACGTCGTCGAGCAGCGGGTTGAGGCGTCGCAGGAAGTCGCACGAGGCGTAGCCGAGCGAGGTGTTCTCCCTGGCCTCGGCGAGCACCGCGTCGTGGGCGGTCACACCGGCGGCGGTACAGAACCGGTGCCACAGCTCCTCGCGTGGAGCGTCGGGTGGCGGCAGGGTGACCACCGTGAGGCCGGCGACGCGAGGGTCGGCCGACCACCGCCCGAGGATGCCGACCACGTCCTGCGCCCTGTCGAACGTGACCGCCGCGCGCGAGCTCCGGTCGCGGCTCCACGCCGGGTGGTCGATCCGGCGCAGGTAGGTCGGCCAGTCGTCGGTGCCGAAGTTGCGGGTGAACGTCTGCCACTGCGCCGGGATGGCCCCGAACTGGTCGCGCACGGTGAGCACCACGTCGACTCGCAGGCCGGCGAAGGGGTCCAGGAACGCCGAGAGCTGGCCGTCTCGCGCGAAGCCGAGAAACTCCATCGAGACGATGCCGACGTCCCCCTCGAAGGACCGGGCCTCGTCCGCGAGCGCTCGCCAGCGGGTGTGCCGCCGGGGACGCTTGGGCTTGCCGAAGACGTCGCGCACGGCCTTGGCCTGACGGCCGAAGGTCTCACCCAGGTAGCGGGCGCCGGCGGCGTCGAGCACCTCGGGGTGCGACATCAGGGCCGACTGGATGAAACTCGTACCGGACTTCATCGTGCCGATGTGGAGGACGACACGGTCGGCCACTCGCTGCTCTCCTGTGCTCGCGCATCTGTGCTCACGGACTTGGGCTCACGGACTTGGGCTCACGGATCTGGGCTCACGGATCTGGCTGCCGGCTCATGCTAGCCGTCCGCCACGCACGGCCCGGACGACCGGACAAGGGCCGCGCGTCGCCGACCGCGCTCGCCGACACGCGATCGGTTTGGTAACGATCAGATAACGGTTGCCCCACGCTCGAGTCGCCGGCGGCGAGCCGTCGTAGCGTGGGGCTGCTGTGACCCACGTGACCAGTGTGACCAGGCGTCCCAGCCGTCGCCGAGCGAAGGACTCCCCCGTGCCCCGTCCCCCCTCCTCCACGCACATCCTCGGGCGAGCCCTTCGTTGGGGGCTGGCCGGCACCGTGGCGTTGTCCGTCGCTGCGTCGCTGGCGCCGCCGGCCTCCGGCGTCCCGTCGGCGCCGGCGCTGCGGGGCACGACCACTGCCGCTACCGACGTGCCGACGCATGTGCGACTGAGCTCGTTCAACCTGCTGGGCTACGGCCACACCGCGCCCGGCGGCGACCGCAACGGGTGGGCCGACGGCGTGACCCGCATGAACTGGGCGGTCCGGATCATCCGGCACAACGGCCTGCAGGTGGTCGGCTTCCAGGAGATGCAGAAGCCGCAGTACCAGCGGTTCGCGGCGCTCGAGGGTGCCAGGTACGGCACCTACCCCGGGAACAAGCTGACCGTGGCGGCGATGGCGAACACGATCGCCTGGCAGCGCAGCAGCTGGCACCTGCTCGAGGCACTCACCCTGCAGGTCCCGTACTTCCACGGCAACCTGATCCGGATGCCGTACGTACTCCTCCGCAACCGTCAGACCGGTCGCGAGGCCTGGTTCTTCAACTCCCACAATCCTGCCGACGCCCACGGCCCGGCCCAGCGCTGGCGCGACGAGGCCGTACGCCGCGAGGTTGCGCTGTTCAACCAGCTGCGGGCCGACTACCCGTCGACCCCGGTGATCAGCACCGGCGACGAGAACGACAAGGCACGCTACTTCTGCCCCATGGTCACGTCCACCGACATGAGCGCCGCCGACGGTGGCGGAGTGCTCGACGGCACCTGCGTACCGCCGGACCCGATGCATGTCGACTGGGTGATGGGCAGCACGGGGGTGTCGTTCACCTGGTACCAGGCCCTGCACAACGCCCTGGTCCGGCGTACCACCGACCACTTCGTGGTGATGGCCGACGCGGTCCTGCCCTCCGAGGCGGTGATGACCTCGGGCACCACCCATGCGGTGGTGCTGAGCCTCGACGGCCTGACCTCGCGGGCACTGCGCGACGCGGCGGCAACCGGCGCGGCACCCCACCTGCAGGCCCTGATCGACTCGGGCGCCTCGACCCTGAACGCCCGGACCGAGGTCGAGGGCACCTCCCGGCTCTCGACCCTGTTCGGCATGCTCACCGGCCGCCCGATCGACCCCGCGATCGGCGGGACCGGCGTCGGCTGGCCGGGAGACCCCGGCGGCACGGTCGCCGACGCCGCCGGGCACTACGTGTCGAGCGTGTTCGACATCGTCCACAACTCGGGTCGGAGCACGGCGCTCTACAGCAGCCGCGCGGGCACCGGTCGGGTGGCGAGCAGCTGGGACGCCACCAACGGCGGCCCCGACCCGTTCGGCCTCGACAACGGCACCTCCAAGATCGACAGCTACGTCCAGATCGCCACGGACGGGGACCTCGTCGACGCGCTCACCGCGAAGCTCACGACGCACGCCCCGAAGCTCGCGGTCGCGCAGCTGTCGCGGCTGTCCTACATCGGCAAGACCCGGGGCTTCGTCAGCCCGCAGTACACCGCCGCCCTCACCGCCGAGGACCAGCTGGTGGGCCAGGTCGTGGACGCGATCAACGGCTCGCCTCGCCTGGCGGGACACACCCTGCTGATCGTGACCGCGAACCGCGGCGGCAGCGGCAAGAAGGCCGATCCGACCACCCTGCGTCCGGTCTATCGGGTGCCGCTCCTGGTCTCGGGTCCCGGCGTCGCCGCGGGTGCGGACCTCTACGCGATGAACCCGCAGTACGTCGACCCCGCGGGCGCCAACCCGGGCTACGACCAGCCGTCCCCGATCCGCAACACCTTCGTGGCCGACCTGGTGACCAAGCAGCTGGGGCTGCCGCCGGTGCCGGGATCCTTGATGGGCTGGCGTCAGGACCTCACCGTGCTGGCACCTACTCTGTAGCGGTGAACGAAGGCGGGTCGTGCTGCGTGCCGCCTCGCCCGGAGGGTGTGGCGACACTAGGCACCCTCGCGCACGACCGGGGGCCGGAGCGTCCAGGACGCGACCCGTCGTACCGCGGGCAGATGACGGTCCCGGCGGGGGTCTTCCGCCTCGGCGACCGTTTCGACGAGGGCTACCCGGCCGACGGCGAGACGCCGGTGCACCAAGTGGAGCTCGATACCTTCCACGTCGACGCGACGACGGTGACCAACACGGCGTTCGCCACCTTCGTCAAGGCGACCGGCCACGTCACGACCGCGGAGCGGGCCGGCACCTCGGCGGTCTTCCATCTCGCCTACGCCGGCAACGGCGGCGACGTGCTCGGGCAGGCCACCGGCACGCCCTGGTGGCTGGTGGTGCGCGGTGCCGACTGGCGGCACCCGGAGGGCGCAGGCTCCGACATCGGCCGTCGGGCCGCCCACCCGGTCGTGCACGTGTCGTACGACGACGCGCTTGCGTACGCGACCTGGGCCGGGAAGCGGCTGCCGACCGAGGCCGAGTGGGAGGCCGCGGCCCGGGGAGGCCTGACCGGTGCCCGCTTCCCGTGGGGTGACGAGCTGATGGCTCGCGGCCGGTGGCGATGCAACATTTTCCAGGGCGACTTCCCCACGGACAACACGCTCGAGGACGGCTGGCTCACCACCGCGCCGGTCACGACGTACCCACCCAACGGCTACGGCCTGCGCCAGATGGCCGGCAACGTGTGGGAGTGGTGCGCCGACTGGTTCTCGCCGGGCTACTACGCAGAGGCGCCGGGCCGCGACCCGCGCGGGCCGGACACCGGTACGACGCGGGTGATGCGCGGCGGCTCCTACCTCTGCCACGACTCCTACTGCCATCGCTACCGGGTCTCCGCGCGATCCTCGGCACCGCCCGACTCGACGGCCGCGAACCTCGGGTTCCGGTGCGCCAACTGAGTGGGCCAACCGACTGTGTGCCCCCACCTATACTGACCCGGACCTCCCCCGCCGGACAGGATCTCTGCACATGCCGCTCGCCTCGCTGGGCTCGGGCGCACTGGCGGTGGCGGCGGTGGTCAGCGCTGTCGGGCTCGGCCTGACCGCCTGCGACAACCAGGGCACGCCGGCCGCCCACCACCGGCCCCACTACGTCGCGCCGTCCGGCACGCAGCCGGTGGGCGGCCCCGGTGGGCACGGGCTCGGGCTCGGCAGCCCCCTCGTGTCGTCGCCCTTCCACCAACCGGTGCGTCGACCCAACCTGCTGATGATCACCGCCGACGACGCGGCGTGGAACGACATGCGGTACATGCCGCACCTGCGCAAGCTGATGGTCGACCAGGGCATGACCCTGCGCAACGGCATGGCCCCCACGCCCATCTGCGTGCCGGCGCGCGCGTCCCTGCTGTCGGGCCAGTACGCCCACAACCACGGCGCCGTCACCATCAACGGCGTCGGCGGAGGGGTCAAGGCATTCGACGACCAGGACACGCTGCCGGTGTGGTTGCGGCACTCCGGCTACCGGACGATGTTCGTCGGCAAGTACCTCAACGGGTACGGCGAGAGCGACGCGCCGACCTACGTCCCGCCCGGCTGGACCGACTGGCACGCCACGGTCGACCCGTCGACGTACAACTTCGTGATGCCGACGGTGAACAACAACGGGACCCTGAAGCAGTACGACCGCTACAACTCCTCGGTGATCTCCCAGATCTCCAACCGGCTGCTGGCCCGGCCGAAGACCGCCACGAAGCCGTGGTACATGTGGGTCAACTACGTCGCGCCCCACGTCGGCGGCCCCACCGGGGCCGACGATCCGGCCCGGACGTTCCCCGACGACCCCCATCCCCTCAGCACCACCACCCCGGCGCGGCGCGACGACGGCACGTTCTCGCGGCTGAAGCTCCCGACGAAGCCCGACATGTTCGAGAACACCGACGACAAGACCATCATCCGAGCGGTCCACCAGACCTGGTCGGCCGACCGCCGCGTGGAGCTGCAGGAGGCGTTCCAGCAGCGGGTCGAGGCGCTGCAGTCGGTGGACCGCGCCCTTGGCCGCACGATGCGGACGCTTCGGCAGACCCACCAGCTCAAGCGCACCTACGTGGTGTTCACCTCCGACAACGGCTTCGTCCTCGGCGAGCACAACCTGACCGGGAAGCTGTGGTACTTCCGGGAGATCGTCGGCGTGCCGATGTACATCCGCGGACCCGGGCTGCCGCATGGCCGGGTCAGCCGCGCCCCGGTGACCAACGCCGACTGGGCACCGACGTTCGCGAAGCTGGCCGGCGCCACCCCCACCCGAACCGTCGACGGGGTCGACGTGATGCCGTGGCTGACCTCCAGGGCGAGGGCGCGCGTGGTGCCGGTCGAGGGCTATCCGGTCAATGGTGGGCTCACGCCGCTCTACACCGGCGTGGTCGACGGACCGTGGACCTTCGTCGAGGGGCGCGCCGGTCGCGGCGAGCTCTATCTGCGCACCGTCGACGCCTGGCAGGACCACAACCTGATCCACGATCCGCGCTACCAGGACCAGAAGCGGAAGCTCCGGAGGCTGACGCATCGGTACGCCGACTGTGCCGGCGCGACGTGCCCCACGGACTTCTACCGCTGATCGGACTCTCCGGCCGGTAGCGTTGGCCGCTGTGAGCACCGCCCAGCCAGGGCCGGGCAAGCCCGGCCGCGTCTACGCCGCCCGGCTCGTCGGCCTGCCGATCTTCGACCCGCAGGGTGACCAGGTGGGCAAGGTGCGCGACCTGGTGGTCGCGATCCGCTCCGAGTCCAGCCAGCCGCGGGTGCTCGGACTCGTGGCCGAGGTGTTCGGACGGCGCCGGATCTTCGTGGCGATGACGCGGGTGACCCACATCGACAGCGGACAGGTCTACACCACCGGTCTGCTCAACATGCGCCGGTTCGAGCAGCGCCCCACCGAGACCCTCGTGATCGGGCAGATGCTCGACCGGACCGTGACGATCGCGTCGACCGGCGTGCGCGGCACCGTCTACGACGTGGCCATGGAGCAGGCGCGCACCCGGGACTGGGTGCTCTGCCGGGTGGCCGTCCAGGAGCCCGGCAAGGGGCTGAGGCGGAAGGGACAGACCCACGTCGTGGAGTGGCCGGACGTGGTCGGCCTGGTCGGGCGCGAGCCCACCCAGGGCGCGACCCACCTGATTGCGGCCCTCAACGAGATGCGCCCGGCCGACGCGGCGAGCGTGATCCACGACCTGCCCGCCGAACGTCGTACCGCCGTCATCGCGGCCATGGACGACGAGCGCCTGGCCGACGTCCTCGAGGAGCTCCCCGAGGAGGACCAGGTCGAGATCCTCGGACACCTCGACAGCGAGCGGGCCGCGGATGTCCTGGAGGAGATGTCGCCGGACGACGCGGCCGACCTGATCGCCGATCTGCCGCCCGAGACGGCCGCGACGCTGCTCGGCCTGATGGAGCCCGACGAGGCCGAGGACGTGCGGCGCCTGATGTCGTACGCCGAGGAGACCGC
Organism: Nocardioides sp.; assembly: GCA_036741335.1. Lineage (GTDB taxonomy): Bacteria > Actinomycetota > Actinomycetes > Propionibacteriales > Nocardioidaceae > Nocardioides. Next base: position 50,505 of record DAINSL010000001.1, read on the forward strand.
CGGCGCCATGATGACGCCGGAGCCGGTGATCCTCGGCCCCGACGCGACCGTCGCGGATGCGCTCGCCCAGATCCGCCAGGCCGAGCTGCCCGTCTCGCTGGCCGCCATGGTCTATGTGTGCCGTCAGCCCCTCGAGACGCCGACCGGCAGGCTCCTCGGGGTCGCCCACTTCCAGCGCCTCCTGCGCGAGCCGCCGTCGACGCTCGTCGCGGCCGCCCTGGACAAGACGATGGACCCGCTCCATCCCGAGGCGACCATCGACGACGTCGCCGCCCACCTGGCGACCTACAACCTGGTGGCGGCTCCGGTCGTGGACGAAGAGGGACGGCTGCTCGGGGCGGTGACCGTCGACGACCTGCTCGACCACATGCTGCCGGAGAACTGGCGCGACCAACCGGTCCGGACGCAGGAGGCGAGCCATGGCTGAGCGGCGCGCCCGGCTCGATACCCCCAAGGAGCAGCGCCGAGCGCTGATCCGGACCCCGACCTACGACCGCGACGCGTTCGGGGTCTTCGCCGAGCAGTTCGCCCGCTTCATGGGGACCGCGCGGTTCCTGATGTGGATGACGGTCTTCGTCGCCTTCTGGGTCGGCTGGAACACCCTCGCGCCGCACGCCGCCCGGTTCGACAACTACCCCTTCATCTTCCTGACCCTGGTGCTCAGCCTGCAGGCGTCGTACGCCGCCCCGCTGATCCTGCTCGCCCAGAACCGCCAGGAGTCGCGCGACAAGGTGGTCGGCGAGCAGGACCGTCAGGCCAACGCCCGCGCCCACGCCGACATGGAGTTCCTGGCCCGCGAGGTGGCCTCGCTGCGGATGGCCGTCGGCGAGGTCGCCACCCGCGACTTCCTGCGCTCGGAGCTGCGCACCCTGCGCGACGACCTGGTCGAGGCAGACGAGGACGAGGTGTCCACCGCCTGAGAGCGGGAACCAGCCGCCGCCTAGGATGGGCCCGTCATGAAGACCCCCACCGTCGAGCAGCTCACCGCCGCCCTGGCGACCGTCATCGACCCCGAGATCAAGCGCCCCATCACCGAGCTCGGCATGGTCGACGCCCTCGAGGTCGACGCCACCGGCATCGTGGCCGTGACCGTGCTGCTGACCGTCTCGGGCTGCCCGATGAAGGACACCATCGACCGCGACGTGCGGCGCGCACTCGGCGGCGTGGCAGGTGTCACCGCTGTCGAGCTGACGCTCGGCGCGATGACCGACCAACAGCGCGCCGAGCTGCAGACCACCCTGCGCGGAGGCAAGCCCGCCAAGGAGATCCCCTTCGCGCAACCCGGTTCGCTGACCAAGGTGTTCGCGATCGCCAGCGGCAAGGGCGGCGTCGGCAAGTCGTCGGTCACGGTCAACCTCGCCCTGGCGATGGCCAGGGCCGGCCGCGCGGTCGGCATCGTCGACGCGGACATCTACGGCCACTCGATCCCGGCGATGCTCGGCATCGCGGACTCCCGACCCACCCAGGTCGAGGAGATGATCATGCCGGTGCCGACGCCGTGGGGGGTCTCGGTGATCTCGATCGGCATGCTCAAGCCGAGGCGCGACCAGGTCGTCGCCTGGCGTGGCCCGATGCTCGACCGCGCGCTCGTGCAGATGCTGGCCGACGTCTACTGGGGTGACCTCGACGTACTCCTCCTCGACCTGCCCCCCGGCACCGGCGACATGGCGATCTCGCTGGGTCAGCACCTCCCCGGCGCGGAGATCCTGGTGGTCACGACGCCCCAGGAGGCCGCCGCAGAGGTTGCGGAGCGGGCCGGGACGATGGCCAACATGCTGCACCAGAAGGTCGTCGGCGTGATCGAGAACATGAGCTTCCTGGTGTGCCCGCACTGCGGCCCTTCCCACAAGCTGGAGCTGTTCGGGAGCGGCGGCGGCGACCGCGTCGCGGCCACCCTGACCGGCCGTTTCGGGTACGACGTACCCGTGCTCGGCCGGATCCCGATCGAGGAGTCACTGCGCGAGGGCGGCGACGCCGGCAAGCCCGTGGTCGACTCCGACCCCACGTCGGAGTCCGCCCAGGTGCTCGTTTCGGTGGCCGACCGGTTGGACTCGCGAGCACGAGGTCTCGCAGGACGCCAACTCGGGCTCACTCCGAGCAGTAGATTCTGACCCATGTTCGGAGTCGGACTGCCGGAGCTGGCGGTGATCGCGTTCGTCGCCGTGCTCGTTTTCGGGCCGGACAAGCTGCCCGAGTTCGCGCGTCAGGCCGGGCGGATGGCCCGCCAGGTGCGCAAGTTCGCCCACGAGGCCCGAGACGAGCTCCGCGAGGAGCTGGGCCCGGAGTACGCCGACCTCGAGCTGCGCGATCTCGACCCCCGCACGATCGTGCGCAAGCACATCGCCGAGGCGATGAACGAGGCGATGCGCGACCCCGTCCCCCGCGCCGTCCCGGTGCTCGACGTGGACGAGGCGCCACCGTTCGACCGGGAAGCGACCTAGCAGGGTGAGCGAAGCTCAGCCTGTCTGGTCTCAAGCACGAGGGCACGCGTCAGCGGGCCCTCGTGACCGTCTGCCCCAGCCACTGGCTCGTTCACGTTTCCCCACAGTCACGGCGTGCGACTCTGCACCGCGGCCAGGATGTCGAGCGCCAGCAGCACCGACCGGTCCTCCCCCGTCGTCGCCTCCACGAAATCCCGGCCCACCCGCGTGATCACCGCGTCGCGGGTGCTGCCGTCGATCGCGCGCAGGAGGCAGCGCTCGCCGGCGTCCGCGAGCCGGCGCAGCGCG
>DAINSL010000001.1:53243-65072 GCA_036741335.1 Nocardioides sp.
AGACGCCGCCATCACTCGCGGACATGACGCTGCGGCGCAGCGCGGAGCCCAGGCCCAGCCTCGCCACCGGTGACCAGGCCACCTCGGGGAGCGAGCGCTCGGACGCGCCGTCCACCGCGAGCACGGCTGGGAGGCGCACCACCCAGTCCTGGGACGGCCCGTGCACCAGGCACCAGTCGGCCCCCACCCGCTGCACCACCCCGGCGACCTGCCCCACGCCCACCACGTCGAGCGTCACGGGCCGCCCGACCGAGGCCATCAGCCGGCTGGCCAGGCTGACGGCGGCGTACGCGGACCGGCTGCGGTCGGCGAGCTCGCCGGCCCGGTCGGCGTCGTAGAGCGCCTCCGCCTGGTACTCGAGGTCGTCGAGGAGCGCGAACAGCTGCTCGTCCCAGTCCACGGCGCCACCCTGCCACGTCACCCGCCGCCCGGCTCGCCCCGACCGGCTGTCCACAGCCCCGCGCGAAACCCTTGTCAGCGGACTCAAAGCGTCGTTTACTGAATCAAACACAAGCAAACGAAGGGTATGAGGCGATGACTCTCGGGAGTCGCGGCAGCCGGAGGCGCTGCCTCCTCGTCTGGGCGTGCGCCAGCCTGGCGCTCCTGGCCACCTGGCGTGCGACGCGGGCATCGGTCGCAGCCGGGGCGACCGCCGCGGCTCACCGCACGCTCGCCACCCTCCCGCTCGACCGCGCTCTGGCCGATCTCGCAGCCGCGGTGCTGCTGGGCTGTGCGGTATGGCTGTGGCTCGCGACCACGGTCGTGGTGCTCGAGGCGGCACGAGCGTGCAGCGGCGGGGTCCCCGCGCGCTCCCGGGTCGTGCCCGCGGGCGTACGCCGCGTGGTCCTGGCGGCCTGCGGTGTCGCCGTCGCGAGCGGGCTCGCCCAGCCGGCATTCGCGCTGCCCACTGACGTCCATCTCGACCGCGGGCACCGCCACCAGCGCGTGCTGGTCCGCTCCCCGGTCGACGGCCTGCCGTTACCCGAGCGCGCCACGGTCTCCGGTCCGACCGGCCCGCGGGCGCGTGCCGAGCAGGCCCGTCGGCCCGAGCACACGGTCGTGGCCCGGTCGGGCGACAGCCTCTGGGCGATCGCCGCCCGCGACCTCCCGCCCGACAGCCCCGGCGCAGCGATCGCGGCCCGATGGCACGCGATCTATGCCGCCAACCGCGCGCGCATCGGCCCGGACCCCGACCTGATCGCGCCCGGGGTCCGGCTCATCCTCCCCGGAAAGGACACCCCATGACCGACGAGCACAACGTCGTCACCCTCCCCGTCACCCCGGTGGCGAGCGTCCAGGGCACCCTGGCCCTGGAGCTCGGTCCGCGGGTGGAGGTGCCCCAGCCGGCTCTCCGGGCCCGACCGGGCGACTCGGCACGCCTCGACGTGGTGTCGGTCGATCTCGTCCAGCGGCGCCGGTTCGAGCAGCACGCCGCCCGGATCGGCGCCGCCGTCGTGGAGATCGTGGGCGGTGACCGGCCCGTCTCGCAGCTGCTGCGGTGGACGACCCCCGACGTCTACCGGGATCTGGCCCGGCGCGCGCACCTGGTGGCCCGCGCGGTCGGCAGGCGGCCGGGCGACGGTGGCCTGCAGTCCGTACGACCGCAGCTGGTCGCCGCGCACACCAGCTTCGTCTCCGAGCGCTCCGCCGAGGTGAGCCTGCACGTGCGGTACGGCGAGAGGTCGCGCGCCGTCGCCGTCAGGTTCGAGCTGATCCGCGACCGCTGGCAGGTGAGCGCGCTGGAGTTCGCCTGAGCGGCGGGTCAGGCTCGACCAGCGGCACCGATCAGCCGTTGACGCGGGCGGTGAGGCCGGTAGGCCCGCCCGGCGCGCCGTGGCAGCGCTTGTACTTCTTGCCGGACCCGCACGGGCACAGCGCGTTGCGGCCGACTCCGGCGAACTCGTCTCCGGCGTTGGTCACCGTGCGACCCTGCTGCGGAGCGGGCTCCTCACCGCCTCCGAACGCCGAGGCGTCCTCCGACGGCGCCGAGTACGCGAGGTGCGCCGGGCGCCTCTCACGCTCGAGCCCTTTCGCCTGGATCTGCGGCCGGTGGTCGTGCTCGGCGGGAGCCGGAGCCGACGGGAGCTCGCGGGCCATCGGCTCCTCGGCGTACTCCTCGAGGCCGTCCTCTTCCTCGTCCTCGTCGATCAGCTGGACCTCGAGGTTGAACAGGAACCCGACGGACTCCTCCTTGATGCCGTCCATGATCGCGGCGAACATGTCGAAGCCCTCCCGCTGGTACTCCACCAGTGGGTCGCGCTGGGCGTAGCCGCGCAGCCCGATGCCCTCGCGCAGGTAGTCCATCTCGTAGAGGTGCTCGCGCCACTTGCGGTCGAGGACGGAGAGCACGACCCGGCGCTCGAGCTCGCGCATCGCCTCCGAGCCGATCTCCTCCTCGCGGCGCTGGTAGGCCTCGTGGGCGTCCTGCTTGAGCGCGTCGATCAGGTCGTCGCGGTCGAGTCCCTCCACACCGCCGACCTCGTCGGCCATCGCCTGCAGGTCGAGGGAGATCGGCCAGATCTGCTTGAGCTGGACCGCGAGCGCGTCGAGGTCCCACTCCTCCGCGAAACCCTGGGTCGCGCCCCGCACGAAGCCCTCGACGACGTCGTCGATGAACGTGCCCATCTGCTCCTCGAGGTCCGCACCCTCGAGCACGCTACGGCGCTCGGCGTAGATCACGTGGCGCTGACGGTCCATCACGTCGTCGTACTTGAGGACGTTCTTGCGCGACTCGAAGTTCTGCGACTCGATCTGCCCCTGGGCGTTGGCGATCGCGCCGGTGACGCGCTTGTTCTCGATCGGCACGTCGTCGGGGATCTTGAGCACCGTGAGGATGCGGTCGACCCAGTCGGACTTGAACAGCCGCATCAGCTCGTCCTCGAGCGAGAGGTAGAACCGCGACTCGCCGGGGTCGCCCTGCCGGCCGGTACGACCGCGCAGCTGGTTGTCGATGCGGCGCGACTCGTGGCGCTCGGTGCCGACGACGTAGAGGCCACCCGCCGTGCGCACCTCGTCGTGCTCCGCGCCCACCTGGGTCTTGAGCGTCTCCAGGGTGCCGGGCCAGGCGGCTTCGTACTCCTCGGCGGTCTCGCCGGTCGGCTCCAGCCCCCGCTTGCGGAGCTCGGCGTCGGCCAGGAACTCGACCGAGCCGCCCAGCATGATGTCGGTGCCTCGCCCGGCCATGTTGGTGGCCACGGTGACGGTGCCCTTGTGGCCGGCCATCGCCACGATCTTCGCCTCGTCGGCGTGGACCTTGGCGTTCAGCACCGAGTGCGGGATGCCGCGCGTGCGCAGCTTGTTGGACAGGTGCTCGGACTTCTCGACCGACACGGTGCCCACCAGGATCGGCTGGCCCTTCGCGTGGCGCTCGGCGATGTCGTCGACCACGGCGGCGTACTTCGCCTCCTCGGTGCGGTAGACGAGGTCCGCCTGGTCGATCCGGATCAGCGGCTCATTGGTCGGGATCGGTACGACGCCGAGCTTGTAGATCTTGTCGAACTCGCTGGCCTCGGTCATCGCGGTACCGGTCATCCCGGACAGCTTCTCGTAGAGGCGGAAGTAGTTCTGCAGCGTGACGGTGGCGAGGGTCTGGTACTCCTCCTTGACCTCCACGCCCTCCTTGGCCTCGATCGCCTGATGCAGGCCGTCGTTGTAGCGCCGGCCGGCGAGCATCCGCCCGGTGTGCTCGTCGACGATGAGCACCTCGCCGTCCATGACGACGTACTCCTTGTCGTTGCGGAACAGCTCCTTGGCCTTGATGGAGTTGTTGAGGAACGAGATCAGGGGGGTGTTCGCCGACTCGTAGAGGTTCTCGATGCCGAGGTGGTCCTCCACCTTGGTGATGCCCGGCTCGAGGACCGAGATCGTGCGCTTCTTCTCGTCGACCTCGTAGTCCACGTCTCGACTGAGGGTGCGGGTGAGCTTGGCGAACTCGCCGTACCACCGCACCTCGTCCTGGGTGGGTCCGCTGATGATCAGCGGGGTGCGGGCCTCGTCGATCAGGATCGAGTCGACCTCGTCGACGATCGCGTAGGCGTGGGTGCGCTGCACGCACTCCTCGATCGAGCCGGCCATGTTGTCGCGCAGGTAGTCGAAGCCGAGCTCGTTGTTGGTGCCGTAGGTGATGTCGCAGGCGTACGCCTCGCGACGCTCCTCCGGCTTCATCGACGGCAGGATGACGCCGACCGAGAGCCCGAGGAAGTGGTGGATGCGCCCCATCCACTCCGCGTGGTACTTCGCGAGGTAGTCGTTGACGGTGACGACGTGGACGCCCTTCCCCTCGAGCGCGTTCAGGTACGACGGGAGCGTCGCCACCAGAGTCTTGCCCTCACCGGTCTTCATCTCCGCGATGTTGCCGAGGTGGAGAGCGGCGGCGCCCATGACCTGCACGTCGAAGGGCCGCAGCCCGATCACCCGATTCGAGGCCTCACGCACCGTGGCGAACGCCTCGGGCATCAGGTCGTCCAGGGACTCGCCCGCGGCCAGCCGCTCCTTGAACTCCGCGGTCTGTACCTGGAGCTCGGCGTCGGTCATCGCGACGTAGTCGTCCTCGATGGCGTTGACAGCCAGGGAGATCGCCTCGAGCCGGCGCAGGATCTTGCCCTCGCCGATGCGAAGCAGCTTGTCGATGATGGCAGGCACGGGTTGGACTCCCCGGGTCGAGGTGGACGGCGTGGAACGCCTCAACTCTACCCAGCGGGCCGAATCCGACCGATTCGCCGCCGGGGTCAGAGCCCCGCCGTCACCGCGGCCACCGTCAGCGCAGGCGCCAGGTCCCCGCGCGGCTCGATCACGACCCGCTCGAGCCCCAGCCAGCCCGCCATCCGGGCCAGCTCGGCGGCCAGCTCCGTGGCGGTCTCCGGGGGTGCGCACGGTTCGGCGTACGCCGCCTTCACGAGCAGACGCCCGGTGCGGCGGTCGGCCTTGAGGTCCACCCGGCCGACGATCTGGTCGCCGAGGAGGAACGGCAGCACGTAGTAGCCGTGGACGCGCTTCTCCGCCGGGGTGTAGATCTCGATGCGGTAGTGGAAGTCGAAGAGATGCTCGGCCCGCTCGCGCTCCCACACCACGGGGTCGAACGGGCTCAGCAACGCTCGGGCCCGGATCCGGCGCGGCAGTCGGGCATCGCGGTGGAGGTAGGCGGGGCGTCGCCAGCCCTCGATCGTCACCGGCTCCAGCTCGCCCCCCTCGACCAGGTCCGCGATCGCGTCCTGGGCGGCAATCGTGCCGGGTGCGCCCGGCTGGAGACGCATGCGGAAGTAGTCCGCCAGGCTCCGGGCCGTGGCGACGCCGTGCGACCGGGCCGCCCGCAGCACCAGCTCGCGGCGCGCGTCGGCCATGCTCGGGGTCTGCGCCTCGAGGTAGGCGCGCGGGATCACCCGCTCGGGGAGGTCGTAGCGGATCTCGAACTGGCTGTTGCGGCCGGCGATCGCCACGTCGCCGGTCACGAAGAGGTAGTCGAGGGCACGCCGGGTCGCCGACCAGTTCCAGCCCCAGTTCTCCTTGGACGTGGGCAGGCCGTCGTCGAGGTCGCGGGCGGTCGACGCGCCCCGGTCGGCGATCTCCGCGAGCAGGCTCGCGGTGAGCTCCTCGGTGACCACGGTGCCCCACCACTTGTGCTTCTGGTTCCGGTAGGAGTCCATCCGGTGCCGCATCACCGGCCACAGGTCGACCGGCATGTAGGCCTGCACGTGCGCCCAGTACTCCACGATCCGGCGCGGCGAATTCTCGGCCGCCCGCCGCACCAGGTCGACGTCGTAGGCGCCCATCCGGGAGTAGAGCGGCATGAAGTGGGCGCGTTGGAGGACGTTGACGGAGTCCACCTGGATCACGCCGGTGCGGGCGATCGTGCGCAACAGGGTGCGCATGGTGGGCGGATCGTGCGGTGGGTCGAGGAAGCCCTGCGCCGCCAGGGCGATCCGTCGGGCCTGGGCCTGGGTCAGCGAGCGCACGCGCCTGAACCTAGCGGGGAGCACGGACAGCCCCGACGGCGTACTCCTTACGGATGATCTTCTGCCGTTCCGGGCCTTCCCGCTGGTCCGAGGTGCCCCGGTGATCCACAATCACGGCATGCCGACGCGCGGGGAACGATCCATCGGCGCCGTCGCGGCTGTCGCGGCGGGCGCCGCACTCATGCTGCTGCTCGCGTCGACGAACCCCTCGGCAGCCGTCACTCCGCGAGGCGCCGGACAGGCCGCCCAGCAGGCCGCGGGGGTGGACCACATGGACATCCACATCGAAGGCATTCGCTCGGGGTTCGATCCGAACATGGTCGACCTCAACCCCGGTGGCACCATCACGGTCTTCAACGACGACCTCCAGACCCACACCTTCACATCGCAGGCCATCAACGGTGCGGGCGACCCGCTGTTCGACGTCAAGATTCCGGCTCTCTCGAGCAAACCAATCCCCGCTGTCTCCGCTCTCGGCGACGGTACCTACGACTTCTACTGCCGGATCCACCCCGAGATGACCGGCACGCTCATCATCGGCACCGGCGGACCGGTCCCGTCGAACGTCCCGAAGTTCGAGCAACCCCTTGTCCAGCCACCGCGGCTGACCGGCAAGCACATCACGATCGTGATGAAGAAGCAGAAGGTCCGGGTGCTTCCGCATGGCCCGCGCACCCCGATGTGGACCTACGGCGGCACCTTCCCCGGCCCCACGATCGTCCGCCGAACCGGGAAGGACACGAAGGTCACCTTCGTGAACCACCTGCCTCGCAAGGCGGGCGCGATGACGGTCCATCAGCACGGCGGCCACCAGGAGTCGAGGTACGACGGCCAGCCGACCCGCTTCCTGATCAGGCACGGCAAGCAGCGCACCTACGACTTCCCGCTCGTCGACGGCGGGCAGCCGCTGCCGGCGTCGCTGCGGTTCTACCACGACCACCGGATGAACCGGACCGCTCGCAACAACTGGTTCGGGCTGCAGGGGATGTTCCTGACCACCGACCCGAGCGACGCCCGGAGGGGGCTGCCGCACGGGCCCTTCGACCTGCCGCTGATGTTCACCGACCGCAGCTTCACCGCGACCAACCACCTACGCAACCCGTTCAGGCACACGTCGATGCCGATGCGCTCGGGCCGCTCGATGCCCGGCATGACGGGGATGAAGGCGATGGCTGGGATGTCCGGGACCGACCCGACGACGATGCCCAGCGTCGGCAGCAAGGTGCTCGTCAACGGCCGGTACGCCCCGTACAAGTACGTCCGCCCCGGCCGCTACCGCCTGCGCATCCTGAACGCGTCACTCTTCTCCAGCTACGACTTCGCGCTCTCCGACGGTCGCCCCTTCGTGCAGATCGGCACCGGTTCGGGACTGCTCCCCCATCCGGTCACCCGGCAGGACATCCTGCTCGGGCCGGCCCAACGTGCCGACGTGATCGTCGACTTCCGGCACGAGGAGGGACACGGCGTCCTGCTGTCGTCGATCAAGCGCACCGACGGCTCCATCACCGGCATCGGTACCCGTGAGGCGGCCCTGATGAAGTTCCGGGTCCGCGGCACCACTGACCAGCTGGTGCACGTGCCGAGCGACCTGGCCACGATCCGCCACCTGAACCTCCCCTCGAAGGTCGCGATGACCTGGACGTTCGGGGTCGGCCACGACCGGCACGGGTCCTACTGGGCGATCAACGGCAAGCGGTTCGACCCCTCACGTGTCGACCACAGGGTGGTGCTCGGCAGCACCGAGAAGTGGAGGCTCCGCAACACCAGCGACTTGACCCACTACGTGCACCTCCACGAGGAGCTGTGGCGCACGCTCGAGCGCGACGGGAAGCGGCCGCCGCCGTGGGAGCGCGGCTACGAGGACACGTGGCGCCTCGACCCGGGCGAGAGCGTCGTCGTGGCGGCGAAGTTCACCGACTTCACCGGCGACTTCATGGTGCACTGCCACATGCTCGACCACGAGGACGACGGCATGATGGCGACGTTCCGCGTGGTGCCGAAGCGCTGAGCCGGGTCGGCTATGGCAGGTCGACGAGCTTCTCGCGAACGGCGTACAGCACGGCCTCCATGCGCGAGTGGAGCTGGAGCTTCTCCAGCAGGTTGCGCACGTGGTTCTTCACGGTGTTCTCGCTGATGAAGAGCCGCTTGGCGATGTCCTTGTTGTTCAGCCCCTGCGCGACCAGGCGCAGCACCTCGAGCTCGCGCTCGGTGAGCCGGAACGTCGAGACGGTGCTGCGGTCCGGCTGCGACATCTGCTTGAACTCGTCGATCAGCTTGACCGCCATCGACGGGCTGATCAGCGACTGCCCGTCGGCGACGACGCGCACCGCTTGGGCGACCTCCTCGATCGAGGAGTCCTTCAGCAGGTAGCCGTTCGCACCGCTCTTGATCGCCTCGTAGAGGTCGGACTCCTCGTCGGAGACCGTGAGCATCAGGATCTTGGCGGCCGGGACGGCCTCCTTGATCGCCACGCAGGCCTCGATCCCCGAGATCTTGGGCATGCGTACGTCGAGCAGTACGACGTCGGGTGCGACGCTGCTGGCGAGCTCGATACCGGTGGCGCCGTCTCCGGCCTCGCCGACGACCTCCAGGCCCGGCTCGGAGTCCATGAGCATGGTCAGACCACGGCGGAACAGCTCCTGGTCATCGACGATGATGACCCGGATGGGCTCGGGCTCACTGCCGTCTGGAACTGGCACGCACGTAGCATGTCACGATCCCGAGGCGGTATGGGCCGAATGGGCGATATCCGGGGGCGCCGACCTGACCCATTCCGGCCATACGCTCTGGTCAGTTCGGGCGGACCTCGAGCGAGATCACGCCGTAGTCGTAGCCGCGTCGTCGATAGACCACCGACGGCCGCTGACTGTCCTGGTCGACGTACAGGTAGAAGTCGTGCCCGACCAGCTCCATCTCGTAGAGCGCCTGGTCGAGTGACATGGGCTGCGCCGCGTGGCTCTTCTCGCGGACCACCAGCGGCCCCTCGCCGGTCACCGGGATCGGCGCGGCGCTGCGCTCGGTGACGTGCGCCTCGGCATCGTCCGCCGCGACCGCCACGGGCAGCTCGCTGGGCGTCGAGCGGTTGCGGTGAGACCTGGTCTTGCGGTCGTTGGCCCGCCGCATCTGTGCGGCCATCTTGTCGACGGCCAGGTCGAGCGCGCCCATCTTGTCCACGGCCGCCGCCTCGGCCCGGATCACCGGGCCCTTGGAGTAGGCGGTCAGCTCGATGCGGACGGCGCGGTCAGCCTGCCGTGGATTGCGTTCGTTCTCGACCTCGACCTGCACCCGCATGATCCGGTGGTCGTGCTTCTCGAGCCGGCCGAGCTTGTCGGCAACATGGTCTCGAAAGCGCTCCGACAGCTCACAGTGCCGCCCGGTGACCACCACGTCCATGTAATCCTCCTGTTGTGCGGTTGCCGTTGGCTGGAGTCCGCCCGGCCGACCTGGTCTTCGTCCCCACACCCGCCTGCTGAGGGTCTCGCAGCTTGGCTGCCACTACTCCCCTTCTCCCGCAGGTCCCTCGAAAGGGCTCCGTATAGGACGGAGGCTGCGAGGCAGGTCTTACGACTAAGCCGCACCGTGATCGGCGTACGGACCGGAGCCGAAGCCCCGGCACCGAGCGCCTTACGTGGACCGCTTCGCCTGCGACTGGCATCGGCTAATCGCCCTGCACCACCGGTAACCCGGGGCGCCGAAGCGACGCAACCACGGACCCGGACGGACTCCATGTACCGACGCTAGTCCGTGCCCGGTGATCGCGGAACCTCCGGGTCACTCCCCGAGCGCCACCCGGCGTCTGGTGGCGGCGACGGCCGCGACGGCCAGCGGGTCGAGCCCCACGGCACGTAGGGCACGCTGTGCCTCGGCCGCGGTGGCACCCGTGGTGAGGACGTCGTCGCACACCATCACGTGCACGGGCCGGCGCGTGCGGGCCAACCGGCGCAGTGCCGGCTGGTGGCAGCGCAACGCGCCGGCGAGGTTGGCCGCACGGCCGGCCGCGTCCAGGCCGGCCTGGTCCGCCAGCCCGGGCCGGGTGCGCAGAATTGCGAGGCACTCCGCATCCAGCCCGCCCGCCCTCAGCGCCGCTGCCGCGACCCGGGTCAGGGACGTGGTCGGCTCGTGACCGCGTTGTCGCACCGTCGACGGACGCGATGGCACGGGCACCAGGAGCAGCGGCGCGGCGGCCGGCAACAGGTCGTGGAGGGCTGCGGCCACCGTCTCGGCCAGAAGCATCCCGAGGGGCTGCGCCAGCGCCAGGAGACGGTGCTCCTTGTGGCCGAGCACCATGGCGCGCACGGTCCCGTCGTACGCCGTGGCGGCCCACGGCGAGACGAGGCCGGGCGGGACGGGGGTCGGCCAGGCCGGCGCGGGTACGACGTCCAGCCCGTCGAGGCAGGTCCCGCACAGCAGGCGGCCGGCGTGGCCGCAGCCGACGCAGCGACTGCCGAGGACCAGGTCGCGGACGGCGTCGAGCACCCACCGAGCCGACCACCCCGCGGGCCCGACCGCAAGCGGTCTGCGCCGGTCTGTGGAGGAGCTAACCGGCGTAGGTGATGTGGTGCAGGTGGGAGTAGTGCACCGCCGGGTCGACCTGGGCGACGTCGAGCAGGTTGCTGGGCAGGATCGCGAACGACGTCTCCGTCTCGACCGGCGACGTGGCCAGACCGTCGACCCGGCCGGCGACCGGGATGGTCGGCGCCTCGCTGGCGGGTGTCGAGCCGTCGATGGACAGAGTGCGGATTTCCGAGACGTTGTGGGTGAGCAGATGGAGCACCGCGATCGTGGTCGGGGAGAGCCAGCCGATGTCGCGGACTCGGGTGCTGCCGCCCGCCTGCCAGGGCAGCGGCTGGGCCCGGGTGGCCCCGACCACCCGGCCCTGCGCGTCGTACCGCAGCCGGCTCACCACGATCCGGTCGGTGGACCCACCACGCAGCACCGCCACGAGCCGGGAGCCGTCCCGCGAGACCAGGAAGCGACGCACCTGGTGACCGGTCACGCCGGGAACGTGGATGCCGTGCCGCTTGCCGTTCGTGAGGACGTCGACGATCGCGCCGCCCCCGGGGGCGGCCTCGATGTCCCACAAGCGCCCAGCAAAGTCCCAGGCCGGACGCAACAGCGGCCCGGCTCCGGCGAGCACCTCGGTGGCGGCGCCCTTGCCCTGCACCGGTCCGACGAGCAGGGTGTCGGGAGTGATGCCGGCGACCTGCGCGCCGTCGAGGCTCACCGCGAACGACGTGATGCCCTGCGGGGAGGTGCCGAAGGGTCCGTCCAGCTTCGTCAGGCTCTTCGACTGGCCCGACACGAGCAGCCCGCGCCGCAGGCCGTAGACCAAGGCGCTGGCCAGGCTGACGGTCGGGTCGTAGCGCTCCGGCACGCCGACGCTGAACAACGTGGCACCGGACGGGTCCGCGATGCGGTTGCCCGCGATCGTGACCTGGAAGGACCTGATCGACGGCACCTGGGCCAGGGTCCAGGCGAACTGCGCGATCATCAGCCGGGTCGTCCGGGCACTGAGCGGTCCCGGGTCGACACCGCGCAGGACGACGTCGGCGACGCCGTTGCTGCGCAACGTCACCGAGAGTCCCGACGACAGGCCCGGGGGGATGTAGCTGCGGGTGACGCCGGTCAGGGACCGCGGCGGTCCCAGCACTAGGGAGCGGACGAGTGCCGCGGTGAACTGCTCGCCGCTGGGGAGGTGCACCTGCTCGGGGACCAGGATCCGGCCGGACGGGTCGAAGAAGTAGACCGACACCGTTTGGAAGTGCTGCTCGAACCACAGCTGAGGCACGAGCAGTGCGTCCGGGGCGCGGCTGATCCGCCACTCACCGCCCTCGAGCCTCATCGGGAACCTGGTGTGCTGCCGGTTGCGGGGCAGGGC
>DAINSL010000001.1:65082-70685 GCA_036741335.1 Nocardioides sp.
GCGCCACGCAGGCTGACCGAGACGCTCGTGCTCCCGCGCGGCGGTGACGAGTCGCCGTACACCACCATCCCGCGCTTGGGCTGCCATTCGCCCCTGCCGCGTGCGGTGAGGAACTGCCGCGCCGCCTGCGTCTGCAACGGGACGGCGGTCATGGCGTTGAGGAAGCCGGTGACGATCTGGCCGGGGGTGGCGTGCGGCTGCGGTGGGCGGGGGTCGCTGAAGGGCCCCTCCAGCGGGTTCGCGAGCGCCTGCTGCTTGACCACCACCACCGGTCCGTTCTCCGGCAGGCGGACGCAGGAGGAGAGCAGCGCGGCGAAGGTCACCGCTGCCAATGCCCCGCAGGCACGCGTCGTACGCCGTCGGGCAGTCACGCGACCACCTCCGCGGCGTCCTCGGGCACGAGCGGGAGCGGGCTGTGCCGGAGCGGGTGGCCGGCTCGCCGCGGCAGGGTGAGGCGGAACTGCGCCCCTTCATGGGGCTTGCCCCACGCCTGCAGCCAGCCGCCGTGCAGGTGGGTGTCCTCCAGCGAGATGGCGAGCCCGAGGCCGGTGCCGCCGCTGGTGCGGGCGCGTGCGGGGTCTGCCCGCCAGAAGCGGTTGAAGACCATCGCCGACTCGCCCACGGCCAGCCCCACGCCGTGGTCGCGGACCGCGATCGCGGCCGCCTGCTCGTCGGCGGCGACCGTCACCACGATCTCGCGGCTCTCGGCGTGGTCGATCGCGTTGGTGACCAGGTTGCGCACGATGCGCTCGACCCGACGCACGTCCGCCTCGGCGACGCAGGGATGGTCGGGAGCGCGCACCAGCACCCGCGTGTGACGCTGGTCCGCCAGCGCTCGGGTGCTCTCGATGACCCGGCGTGCGACGTCGGTCAGGTTCAGGTCGTCGAGGTCGAGGGCCGCGGCGCCGGCGTCGAACCTGCTGATCTCGAGCAGGTCCACGAGCAGGGTCTCGAACCGGTCGAGCTCCATCTGCAGGAGCTCGGCGGACCGTCTGGTCTCGGGGTCGAACCCGGCGCGCGCGTCGTGCAGGACCGATCCGGCCAGCCGCACGGTGGTCAGCGGGGTCCGCAGCTCGTGGGACACGTCGGAGACGAACCGGCGCTGGACGCGGCTCAGCTCCTCCAGCTGCCGGATCTGGCGCTGCAGGTTCGTGGCCATCTGGTTGAACGACGTCGCGAGGCGCGCCAGGTCGTCCTCGCCGGCCACCCTGAGGCGTTCCTGCAGCTGACCGGCGGCCAGCCGCTCGGCCACCCGCCTGGCCAGCCGGATCGGGGTCACGATCTGCCGGGTGAGCAGCCAGGTCAGCGCCGCGATCAGCACCAGCAGGAGGACTCCCGCAGTCAGCAACGCACGCGTGACCAGGCCGAGCGTCTGGTCGAGGTCATCGAGGGGGAACAGGTAGTAGAGCGTGTACTCCTTGCCGTCGGCCGGGAGCTGGAGCTTGGTGCCGACGACGACCCCGGGCGACGTGAGGGTTCGCCCCGACGCCGTTGTCGTCCGGATCGTGGTGTAGGTCCAGGCGGCACTGTCGGAGCTGTCGAAGTGGTCCACGAGGGTCTGCGGGATGCTCGACACATCGCCCTGGTTGGAGAAGATCGGAGCGCCGCGCTGGGAGATCGGGACGTCGAATCCGGGTCCGGCGAGGACGACGTCGAAGCCCCGGGCGTTGCCGCTGTCGATGATCGGGTTCACCAGCTCCTGGGCTTGCGCCGCCGCGTCGGTCTCCGTCCCCGGCGCCTGCGCGAGCGCGCTTCGCGCCTGGGTCGTCTCGTTGGTGACGTCGGCCAGCACCGACGCCACCCGGTGGTCGACCAGGCCCTGCTCGACTTGCCGGAGCAGGAACCAGCCGACCGCCGTGATCACCACGGCGGACAGCAGCAGGGTGCTGACGACCACGCGCGCCTGGATCGACCGTCGCCAGAATGTGAGGCCCCGGCGCAGGGCCTCCGGCAGGCTGCGGCCGGCCGTGGTCATCTCACTGCTGTCCGGATGCGCCGGCCTTGTAGCCCACGCCGCGCACGGTCAGCACGATCTCGGGGTTCTCCGGATCGGTCTCGACCTTGGAGCGGAGACGCTGGACGTGGACGTTGACGAGACGCGTGTCGGCGGCGTGGCGGTAGCCCCACACCTGCTCGAGCAGCACCTCTCGCGTGAACACCTGCCACGGCTTCCGGGCCAGGCACACCATGAGGTCGAACTCGAGCGGGGTGAGGTTGATCGGTACGCCGTCGCGGGTGACCGCGTGGCCGGCCACGTCGATCGCCAGCGGCCCGATGGCGAGAGCGTCCGCGCCGGGCGCCTCGATGCGGCGTACGCGGGCCCGGATCCGGGCGACCAGCTCCTTGGGCTTGAACGGCTTGACGACGTAGTCGTCGGCTCCCGACTCCAGACCCACCACGACGTCGACGGTGTCGCCCTTCGCGGTCAGCATCACGATCGGGATGCCGCTCTCGGCACGGATCTCCTTGCAGACGTCGATGCCGCCCTTGCCGGGCAACATCAGGTCGAGCAGTACGACGTCCGGCCGGTAGGACCGGAAGGCCTCCATCGCGTGGTCGCCGCGGTCCACCAGGTGCGAGTCGAAGCCCTCCTGGCGCAGGACGATCGACAACATCTCCGACAACGATGCGTCATCGTCGACAACCAGCACACGCGCGCGGGAGTCCTCGGCCTGGGTCACGCCGCCAATAGTGCCAGCCGCGACGACGAAATACGGTCAGTAGCGGTACTGGTCGGGCTTGTACGGCCCGTCGGCCGGCACACCGAGGTACGCCGCCTGGGCGTCGGTCAACCTCGTCAGCCTCACCCCGAGGCTGTCGAGGTGGAGCCGCGCGACCTCCTCGTCGAGGTGCTTGGGCAGCACGTAGACGCCGAGCGGGGAGGCCTCGGGCTTGGTGAACAGCTCGATCTGCGCCAGCACCTGGTTGGTGAAGGAGTTCGACATCACGAAGCTCGGGTGACCGGTGGCGTTGCCGAGGTTCATCAGCCGACCCTCCGACAGCACGATGATCGAGATTCGCTCTCCCGATTCTTTGGGAGGGAAGGTCCAGACGTCGACCTGAGGCTTGACGTTTTTCCGCTCGGCGACACCCGGGGCCTCGAGCCCGGCCATGTCGATCTCGTTGTCGAAGTGGCCGATGTTGCCCAGGATCGCCTGGTGCTTCATCCGCGACATCTGCTCGACGCTCACGACGTCCTTGTTGCCGGTCGCGGTGATGATGATGTCCGCGACGTCGAGGACGTCGTCGAGGGTGTCGACCTGGTAGCCGTCCATGGCCGCCTGCAGCGCACAGATCGGGTCGATCTCGGTGATGATGACGCGCGCGCCCTGGCCACGGAGACTCTCCGCGCAGCCCTTGCCGACGTCGCCGTACCCGCAGACGACGGCGACCTTGCCGCCGATGAGCACGTCGGTCGCGCGGTTGATGCCGTCGATGAGGCTGTGCCGGCAGCCGTACTTGTTGTCGAACTTCGACTTGGTGACCGAGTCGTTGACGTTGATGGCGGGGAAGAGCAGCGCGCCTTCCTTCATCATCTCGTACAGACGGTGCACGCCGGTCGTGGTCTCCTCGGTGACCCCGCGCAGCTCGGCCGCGATCGCGGTCCAGCGGTCGCCGCTCTCCTCGAGCGAGCGCCGGAGCACGTCGAAGACGACGCGCTGCTCGGTGCTGCCGGCCGTGGCGGGGTCGGGGGCCTCGCCCCGCTTCTCGGCCTCGACGCCGAGGTGGACGAGCATCGTGGCGTCGCCGCCGTCGTCCAGGATCATGTTGGCCTTGGCTCCGTGCGGCCAGATCAGGATCTGCTGGGTGCACCACCAGTAGTCCTCGAGGGTCTCGCCCTTCCACGCGAACACCGGGACACCCTGCGGGTCATCGGCGGTGCCGTGGGGGCCGACGGCGACGGCCGCGGCCGCGTGGTCCTGGGTGGAGAAGATGTTGCAGGAGGCCCAGCGGACCTCGGCGCCGAGCGCGACGAGGGTCTCGATCAGTACAGCGGTCTGGATCGTCATGTGCAGCGATCCGGCGATCCGCGCACCCTTCAGGGGCTTGCTCTCGCCATAGCGGGCACGCATCGCCATCAGGCCGGGCATCTCGTGCTCGGCGAGCGTGATCTCGGTGCGGCCGAAGTCGGCCAGGCCCAGGTCGGCGACCTTGAAGTCCATTGGTGATGTGCCTCCTGCTCTCCGGCCGCTGGTGCCGCGGCCGTGTACGCATCAGGTTAGAACTCGGGCACGCCGACCGAAGAATCCTCGCGAGCACCTCCAGGTTGGGGCAACCGACGGGCAACAGCGGCCGCGACCACGAGCACCGGGACCGCCAGCAGGGCCACCAGGTGCGGGAAGCCGAGCACCCGCGAGCCGACCGCGAACGCGGCGTACACCGTCAGGGCAACGACCTCCTCGAGCAGGCCGAGGACGCTGGTGACGGTGGCCCGGGCCGGGCCGGTGATGGTGTCCTGGAGCCGCGTCTCACCGACCAGCATCGCGTTGTTGAGCATGCCGTAACCGACGCCGATCGCGACGAAGCCGACGTAGGGCGTGACCAGGGCGCCGACCGAGACGAGCAGCGCGCCCGCGCCGAGCATCACACCGACCCCACGGGCCGGGAGCCGTGCCGTGCGCCCGACCAGGGCCGTGCCGACCGCTTGGCCGGCCACGGTGATCGCGATCAGCAGCGGGATGTCAGCGGTGTGGACGCCGTGGGCCCGGGCGACGAGCGGGAAGTACTCGTCGTACGCGGTCAAGCCGACCATGGCCGCGGCGAGCAGCAGCACCCGACGTACGTCGGGCTGGTGGCGCGACTCTGCGAGCCCGGCCCGGAGCATCCCGAAATAGCGCGACGCGGCCCGCTCGGTCTCGGCCAGCGGCGAGTCGTGCGCAGGGCGGCGAGCCCGCAGCGACACCGGCAGTGTGGCCGCGAGGAGGGCCTGGCCACCGCAGATCGCGACGCTGGCCCAGCCGACGAGCGGGTAGCCGCCCACCGCGAGCAACGGCGCGGCCAGCGCGGTCGCCGCGAGGTTGGCGACCATGGCCGTGGAGTGGGCCCAGCCGATGACCGAGGGGTAGACCTCGGCCGATGCGCGCTCGACCAGCTCGTCGTACACGAGGGACTCGAAGGTGCCTGACATCAGCGCGCTGGACAGGCCCCAGAGCACGAACCCGGTCGCGAAGCCGGCGAAGGTCTGCCACGTCATCCAGGTCGCGAAGCCCGCGGCGTAGATGAACGCCGAGAACACCAGGAGATGGCGCCGGTCGAACGCGTCGGCCCAGGCACCGGACGGCACCTCGAAGACGAACGACGTGGCCGACCAGATGATCAGCAGCAGCGAGATGTGTGAGCCGCTGATGCCATGGTCGGCGAAGAGCAGCGAGTAGACCGCATAGAGCGGGACCAGGTCTCGTGAGGCGTGATACAGCAGCACCCGCGGCACGAAGCCGTGACTGCCGGGCACGAGGGGCCGGAATCAGGTGTGGCCGGAGAAGTGGCGCATGGCGGCAGGCTAGACCCGGTGCTGGTCCACGACCACTTGATTCGGCGCGAACATCCGACCCGATCGCAAGGCCTTCTGTGGCAGGTTGTCGTATCGGCGGGATGCCGTTCGT
>DAINSL010000002.1:0-46656 GCA_036741335.1 Nocardioides sp.
AGATGATCCCGCAGTGCATCGACCAGGGCGTCGGCGTGATCCCGTGGAGCCCGCTCGCGCGCGGCCGCCTGACCCGGCCGTGGGACACGAAAACCAGCCGGTCGGAGACCGACGAGTTCGGCTCGTCCCTCTATCGCGACGACGACGCGACCGTGGTGGACAAGGTGCTCGGCATCGCATCCCGTCGCGGGGTCGCCCCCGCCCAGGTCGGGCTCGCCTGGCTGCTCGCCCAGCCCGGCGTCACCTCGCCGATCGTCGGGATCACCAGGCCCGAGCACCTGTCCGATGCAGTCGCGGCGGTCGACCTCGAGCTCACCGAGGACGAGATCTCGGAGCTCGGCTCCGACTACGTCGCGCGGGGGATCTCCGGGCATCGGTAGCCGCGGCCGGACGTCCTATAGTGACGCGCCAGGGAAGGTAGGCCCCACCGAGGCGAGGGAACGTTCGCCATGTTGCTCACCGTTGCCTTCGTACCGCCCGTGCCGATGCTCGACGCATTGAACACGATCGTCGACAAGGCAGGGTGGCGCCCCGGCGACCTCGAACGGATCCCAGCCCCGGAGATGCAGATGTCGGTCGCCGCGTTCGGGAACGTCACGAGCGGCGACATGGCCCATCTCGTCTCGGCACTGTCCCGGCTCTCGGACGGCTGGCCCGCCGCCCCGACGCTGCGCTTCACTGGAGGGGCCGCTCTGGAATGGCCGGGTGACCAGACGGTGTGGGCCAAGCTGGCCGGCGGGGTGGACGCCCTCGACGAGGTCGCCCAGAGCATTGCCCCGGCCATGCTCCGGCTGGGCTATGCCGTCGACCGGCGCCGCTACCGGCCGTGGCTGCCAGTGGGGACCGTCACCGCGACCACCCCGCTGGACTTCCTCGAGCGGCTGCTGGTCCGGCTCGAGGCCCACGTGGGCGACCCGTGGGAAGCCTCCCACTTGAGCCTGCTGCGTACGGCGTTCGATGCCGGTCGTTCGGGCTCACAGGGATTCGAGGTCTTGCGGGAGTTTTCGCTGCCTCCCCCATGACCGACGCGCCCGAGTGGTCGACGCCATCTCGAGCGACGACTACGACGCGGCGGCCGAGGTCGCGAGGAGGTGATCGCGGACCGACTCTCCCGATGCGGGCCGGTGCAGGAGGAAACCCTGTGCGAACGTCGCGCCGACATGGTCGCGCAGGTGTTGCAGCTGGGAGGCCCGCTCGATGCCTTCGACGATCACGTCGAGCCCCAGTGCGTCACCCATCGCCACGACGGATCTCAGCAGGCGGCACGACCGTTCGTCGCGGTCGATGTCGCTGGACAGCGTGGCATCGGTCTTGAGGATCTTCACGGGGAGCTGTTTGAGGTAGCTGAGGGAGGAGAACCCGACACCGAAGTCGTCGATGGCGAAGAGTGCGCCCGCGTCGACCAGCCGCGCCATCGCCTCCATCGTCGTCGTGTCGTCGGTGACCACGCATCGTTCGGTCACCTCCAGGATCAGGGTGACCTCGGGCATCTGCTCCATCGCGTCGGTCACCTGCCCAACGAAGGCGGGATCCTGGAGCTGTTGGGCCGAGATGTTCACCCCGACGTCGAAGGGGCCCCCCACCGCCTGCTGCAGGATCGGCGCATCCGCCGCCACCATCTGCAGAATGCGTTGCCCCAACGGAACGATCAGTCCGCTGTCCTCGGCCAGCCTGATGAAGGACTCCGGCGGGACCAGCACCCCGTTGCGAGACCATCGAGCGAGCGCCTCCACCCCGGTGATGCGTCCCGTGGTCACGTCCGTGATGTGCTGGTACGCCACACTCAGCTCGTCGTCGGCGACCGCGGTGCGCAAAGACTCCAGCAGTTCCAGGCGCTCGACATGGGACTGGCCCAACCGCTTGTCGTAGGTGACATACCGGTTCTTGCCGCGCGCCTTGGCTTCGTACATCGCCAGGTCCGCCCGCTGCAGGAGCCCTTCGGTGTCACCCGCGTCGTCGCCGATGGCCGCACCGATACTCAGGCTCAGGGGCATGTCGTGCTCGGCGATGACGACACCGCTGCGCACGGCGGCCAGCAGCCGGTCACACGTCGAGTTCACGTCGTCGGCGTACACGTCCTCGAGCAGCACCGCGAACTCGTCGCCGCCCAGCCTGGCCACCGTGTCGGCCTTGCGCACGTTCGAGGCGAGCCGGTCGGCGATCTCGACGAGGACGGCATCCCCGGCCGCATGCCCGAAGCGGTCGTTGATGGGCTTGAAACCGTCGAGGTCGCAGAACAGCACGGCCACGCGGCCGCCGAGAGTATGCGCGCGTCGTTGGGCCAGCTTGGTCCGATCGAGGAGCAGCGCGCGGTTCGGCAGGTTGGTGAGGATGTCGTGATTCGCGAGGTGGGTCATCGCCTCGGTGAGGCGCAGCCGTGAGAGCGCGTCCGAGGTGACCGCAGCCATGGCGTCGAGGGCCTGCTGGTCCGCCGCGATGTTGGAGCGGGCACGCTTCCTGGCGGGCGCGACCACCCAGTACTTTCTGCCGTCGTCCTGCACGACGGCGCCGACCTCGTCAGCGTTCGGCGGGACGTCCCGCAGGGCTACGTTGCGCAGCCGCAGGAGCCCGCGCGAGCCGTTGAGCAGGGCGCCGGCGGCGGTGGTCTCGTCCGGGACGGTGTGCAGGAGGACTGCGGTCTCGAAGAGCACCGACAGGCGGCGCGCGTTCTCGCGCCCTCTCGTCACGGCACGCGTGGCCACCAGCAGCGTCATCAGCGGCACCGCGAGAAGTCCCCAGGTCCACCAGGGCGTGCTGCGGCTGACCACCGCAGCGAGGTACCCCAGGCAGTCGAACGGCACGAAGCAGGCGATCGCGAGCAGCGTTCCCGGCTGGGCCAGCTCCTCCCAGAGCGAGCCGCGTTGCTCGAGGGCAACCGAGATCCCGGACACCACGAAGTCCAGCGAGAAGTAACCGACGGCGGCGAGCGCGACCGCGAGGAGCTCGCGGGGTGCTCCGATGGCATCTCCGCGTACCTGCGCGACCAGGACCGTGGCCACGGCGCCGCCCACGATGCCCACGCCCACGTTGAAGAGCTTCGACGCGAGGCGCTTGCCGCTGGTCAGCTGGGTGGCGACCACGGCGATCGCCCATACCGTCAGGGCGACGTGCGGTTGCACAGCGCACAGCAGGAACATGAGGACGCACGAGTCGAAGCCGACCTCGAGGCCGCCGCCCCCCCGATCGAGGAGCATCGGGAAGCGGGCGATCAGCACCACGAGCGGGATGCAGAGCAAGGCCATGCGGAAGTATTCGTCGTCCCCTACCACCGTCTGTACGGCGGCGAGGACTCCGATGGCCAGACCCGCCACGAGCACGAGGCCGTCGAAGACACGGCTCCAGGGCGGCACCTTCGAGGACATGGTGACTCCTTGCCACAGGACACGCGGCTAGGGGGAGCGTCTCCGTACCGAGTATGCGGACGTCGGGACGGCGCTGTCTTGGCTTTGCCCGATATGGCGACCCCATCGAGGACACCGCCCGGACCCGTGCCCCTCTCCCACGCGCGACCCGCGACTAGATCCAGTGCGCGAACCAGATGCGCTGGAGCCACTCGGCGTGGGTGAGCAGGCCGTCGGTGTAGATCGGCCAGAACCAGGCGAAGTTGAGCATCACGAGGACGACGTAGGAACCCGCGGCGACGACCCCGACCGTACGGCGTGGGGTCGGGGCGGTGGAGCGGCCGAGGAGCTTGCCGATGGCGAGGGTCAGAGCCAGCACCAGGAAGGGCAGGGTGATGATCGAGTAGAAGCTGAAGATCGGCCTCCCGGCGTACAGGAACCAGGGCAGCCAGGTCGACGCGGCACCGACCACCGCGACTCCGAACCGCCAGTCCCGCGCGCCCACCCACATCGCCACGGCGTACAGCAACGCCGCGATCCCGGCCCACCACACGGCCGGCGTCCCCAGCAGCAGCACCTGGCGCAGGCAGTCGCTCTTCCGAGGCGCGTCGCAGCCGTCGGTGCCGGGCTTGATCCCGGTCTGCGCGTCGACTCCGACGGGCCGGTTGAGCAGCAGCCAGCCGCGCGGCTGTGAGGCGTAGGTGTGCGTGCAGCCGGTGAGGAAGTGGGTGTGGAACACGTACACGTCGCGGTGGTAGTACGCCAGCGACTCGAGCCCCTGGACCAGCCCCGCGAGCCCGTGCTTGACCGGCTGGTCGGCGGTGGGCCAGTGCTTCTTGGGGTTTTCCTTGATGTCGTTGCCGCAGTGGCCGGCGCCCGAGACGTACTGCGTGTACTGCGTCGACGAGAGGTACTTGACGTACTGGTCGGAGTGCATCAGCCAGCCGGTCCAGGTCGCGATGTAGACGACGAGACCGACCAGGACGAGGTGGAAGAACGCCGGTAGGCCGTCCACCAGCAGTGCGCGCATCCCCGGCCAGGTCACGCCGAACGACCGCCGCGCGCCCGCGCACCAGGCGACCACGAGCAGCCCGAACGCGGCGAGGGGATAGACCGCCTCCCACTTGCTGCCGCAGGCCAGGCCCCAGCAGATCCCGGACAGGAACAGCCACGGCCGGAACAGCAGCGCACGGACCGGTCCCCATCCCTGCGCCAGCTGGCCCGGCACTAGAGCGGCCATCTTGGCGCGGTACCAGTCCCGGTCCGCCACCAGGCAGTGCACGGCGCAGAGCAGGAAGAACGCCACGAAGATGTCCAGCAGCGCCAGTCGCGACAGCACGAACTCCAGGCCGTCGAAGCTGACCAGCAGCCCGGCGACGCAGCCGAGCAGCGTCGAGCCGGTGAGGCGTCGTACGAACCGGATCATCACCAGGATCAGCAGGGTCCCGAAGATGGCCGGTACGACGCGCCAGCCCAGCGGGGTGAACCCGAACGTCTTCTCGCCGAGCCCGATCAGCCACTTGCCGACCTCGGGGTGGACGACCATCGACGCGTTGGGCTTCCAGAGGCCGGTCGTCTGCCCGGCCAGGATGTGCTTGTTGGCGATGCCGCCGTCGTTGTTGATGTAGTCGCGCGCGTAGCCGAAGTGCCACAGCGACCAGGCGTCCTTCGCGTAGTACGTCTCGTCGAACTCGAAGCTGTGCGGCGTACCGAGCTTCCACAGTCGCAGGAACAGCGAGAGCAGCGTGATCGACAGGGTCGCCGTCCAGCCCACGAACGGGTCCTCCAGGCTGCGATGCCGCCGGGCGCGCTCGGCGGCGAGGGGGATCCGCGCGCCGTCGGTGTCGTGGGAGAGCCCGACCATGGCGCGGCTCGACTGGGTGCTCGGCTGGATGCTCGGCTGGGACCCGTCCGGGCTGCCCGTGGCAGGCGCGGCGGCAGGGGTCGTCACGGTCGGCCACTGTACGTGCCTGCGATGATCGGATCGTGACCGAGCGCCCGGCTGTCCGCGTGGGTGTCCTCGTGCTCGCGGCCACGCCGATCGGGCAGGCCGGGGACGCTTCGCCGCGGCTCGCGGCCGAGCTCGCCGGTGCGGACCTGATCGCCGCGGAGGACACCCGTCGGCTCGGGCGCCTCGCCGCCGGGCTCGGGGTGGACGTCAAGAGGCGGGTGACGTCGTACTTCGACGGCAACGAGGCCGCCCGTACGCCGGGCCTGGTCGAGCGCCTGGTCGCGGGCGACCGGGTGGTGCTGGTGACCGACGCCGGGATGCCGAGCGTGTCCGACCCCGGCTACCGGCTGGTGGTCGCCGCGGTCGAGGCCGGCGTGACCGTGACCGCCGTACCGGGACCGTCGGCGGTGCTCACCGCACTGGCGGTCAGCGGGCTGCCGGTCGACCGCTTCTGCTTCGAGGGCTTCCTGCCGCGCAAGGGCGGCGAGCGCGCCCGCCGGCTGGCCGCCCTCGCCGGCGAGGAGAGGACGATGGTGTTCTTCGAGGCGCCGCACCGGACCGCGGCAGCGCTCGGGGCCATGGCCGCGTCGTTCGGCGCGGAGCGTCTCGCCGCGGTCTGCCGGGAGCTGACCAAGACGCACGAGGAGGTACGCCGCGGCCCGCTGGGTGAGCTGGTCGGCTGGGCGGAGGAGGGGGTCCGCGGCGAGGTGACGATCGTGGTGACCGGCGCGAGCCCGACCTCAGTGGCCGACGATGTCGTCTCCCTGCGGAACGCGGTGGCCGACCTCGAGGCCGCGGGCGAGCCGCGGAAGGACGCGATCAAGACGGTCGCGGCGCGGGCCGGCGTGCCCAAACGCACCGTGTACGACGCGGTTCATGTCGTGGGGCCCGGCGTGGGGGACCCCGGATGAACGAGCCGACCCGGACCCGAACGGCCGAGGAAGAGCAGGGCAAGCGCCGCGACCGCGAGCGCCCGCCGTCGCCCGAGCCGCTGCCGCACCCGGTCGTCGACAACCACTGCCACCTCGACATCGCCGACGGCGAGTGGCTGGAGACCGCCGAGGCGATCGCGCTCGCAACCGAGGTCGGCGTACCCCGGATCGTGCAGATCGGCTGCGACCTGCCGGGCGCGCGGTGGGCGGTCGACGCCGCCCGGGAGTACGACGCGCTGGCGGCCGGCGTGGCGCTCCATCCCAACGAGGCCCCGCGTCTCGCCGCCCAGGGGCGCCTCGACGAGGCGCTCGCCGAGATCGAGCGCCTCGCGCAGGCCCACGACAAGGTCCGGGCCGTCGGTGAGACCGGGCTCGACCACTACCGCACGGGGCCGGAGGGGCGAGCCGCCCAGGTGGAGTCGTTCGCCCGGCACATCGACCTGGCGAAACGCCTCGACAAGACCCTGGTGATCCACGACCGCGACGCGCACGACGAGGTGCTCGAGGTGATCGACGCGGAGGGCGCGCCGGAGCGCTGGGTGATGCACTGCTTCTCCGGCAACCCGCGCTACGCCCGTTCCTGCCTCGACCGCGGCGCCTGGCTCAGCTTCGCCGGCACGCTCACCTTCAAGAACGCCCAGCCGGTGCGCGACGCCCTGGCGGTCACCCCGCTGGGCCGGGTCCTGGTCGAGACCGACGCGCCGTTCCTCACGCCGACGCCGTGGCGCGGCCGGCCCAACGCGTCGTACCTTTTGCCGGTGACGGTCCGGGCCATGGCCGCGGTCCGCGGGGACGATCTCACGGCCCTGTGCGAGGCCCTCGACACCAACACCGAGACCGCCTTCGGCGGCCCCTGGTAGGGCGGTTTTCCAGCGGTTTTCGGACAACGAGACGCCGGTCACGTCACCCCGTGGAGGAGCTTCGAGGAGTTGTGCCTGCCCGAAAGACCTGGCGTAGGGTCTTGAGAATGTTGGCCGGGATCGGGTAACCAGTTCCACCAGCGCCGGTGGCCGCGCGTCCCACGTGCGGCTCCACGAACTCCGTTCGTCCCGCGCTCCACACCGGAGCGTGCGAGATGCGCAGGCGCTGCCCGAGGCCCGGAAGGTACGAAGTCTGGAGAGCTGTGCGCCAGAAGTTCGCACGAGTCACCACGAGCAGGGCGGTCCTCGTCGGGGCCGCGACGGTCGCCGCGGTGGCCGTCGTCGGCACCACGGTGGGCTACGCCTCGATGGGCAAGTCGGTGACCCTCAACGTGGACGGCCACGTCGAGCACGTGACCGCGACCGGCGACACGGTCGGTCAGTTGCTCGCTTCGCAGGGCATCTCCCTGGGGTCACACGACGAGGTCGCCCCCGCGGTCGACCAGGCGGTCAACGAGGGCACCACGATCGCCGTCCGCTACGGGAAGCCGCTCGAGCTGAACGTCGACGGCACCACCTCGACGTACTGGGTCACCGCCACCGACGTGCGTGGGGCCCTGAACGAGATCAGCCGCAGCTTCGACCGGGCACACCTGTCGGTCAGCCGGGGCGCCGGCATCACCCGCGACGGCCTGCGGATCACGGTCGCCACTCCCAAGCGGCTCACCGTCGTCATCGGCGGCAAGCATCCGGCGCACCGCACCATCTCCGCGGTCACCGTGGGACAGGCATTGAAGGCGATGCACGTCCACCTGGGCAAGCACGACGTCGTACACCCCGGGCGCCGACACGTGATCTCCGACGGCGACAGGCTGTGGCTGACCCGCATCCGGATCGTGCGTCGTCACGTCTCCGGTGAGTCGTTCGGCTACTCCACCATCTCCCGCAACGACTCGTCGATGCTCCAGGGCCACACCTCGGTGGTGCGGGCCGGCCACGACGGTCTTCGCAACGCGACCTACCGGATCACCTACCGCAACGGCCGCCTGGTCGCGCGGAAGGTCGTCTCGCAGCAGGTGCTGCGATCGCCGCTCTCGCAGATCGAGCGCGTGGGCACCAAGACCGTGGCCGCGCCCTCGACGAACTTCGCAGGAGGCACCACGGTGTGGGACCGGATCGCCCAGTGCGAGTCCGGCGGCAACTGGGCCACCAACACCGGCAACGGCTACTACGGCGGCCTGCAGTTCTCCCTCGGCACCTGGCGGGCCTACGGCGGCCCCGGCCTGCCGAGCAACGCCTCCCGGCTGACGCAGATCGCGATCGCGACCAACGTCCGCAACGCCAGCGGCGGGTACGGCGCGTGGCCGGCCTGCTCGCGGGCCCTCGGCCTGCCCCAGTAGCGCGCCAATGATGTCCCAGTGATGTTGCAGTGATGCCCCGGTGAGGCCTCACTAGGCTGACCGCCATGACTTCTGCCGGCTCGAGGATGCTCGGGCCGGCAGAGGTGCGTCAGCTGGCCGCACGCCTCGACGTACGGCCGACCAAGCAGCGCGGGCAGAACTTCGTGATCGACCCGAACACGGTCCGCCGGATCGTCCGCGAGGCCGGGCTGCACCCCGATGACGTCGTCGTCGAGGTCGGCCCCGGCCTCGGCTCGCTCACCCTGGCCCTGCTCGGTGACGTCGCCCGGGTGGTGGCGATCGAGATCGACCCGGTCCTCGCCGCCGCGCTGCCCGACACCCTCGCGACGTACGCCCCGACGCTGGCCGACCGCTGCCAGGTGCTGCAGGCCGACGCCCTGCGCATCGGCGAGATCCCCGGGCCGGCGCCCACCGCACTGGTCGCCAACCTGCCCTACAACGTCTCCGTGCCGGTGCTGCTCCACCTGCTCGCGCTGCTGCCCAGTCTGGAGCGCGGCCTGGTGATGGTGCAGGCCGAGGTCGCCGACCGGCTGGCCGCCGGCCCCGGCTCCAAGGTGTACGGCGTCCCGAGCGTCAAGGCGGCGTGGTACGCCGACGTACGCCGGGCCGGTGCCGTCGGTCGCAACGTGTTCTGGCCGGCGCCCAACGTCGACTCCGGACTGGTCGCGTGGACCCGGCGCGAACCGCCCGCCACGACCGCCACCCGCGAACAGGTCTTCGCCGTCGTCGACGCGGCGTTCGCGCACCGTCGCAAGGGCCTGAGGGGAGCCCTGCGCACCCTGGCCGGCTCGATCGGGGACGCCACTGCGGCCCTGGAGTCGGTCGGCATCGACCCGCTGGCCCGTGGCGAGTCGCTCTCCGTCGAGCAGTTCGCCCGCCTCGCCGAGGCGATCCGATGGTGACCCTGACGGTCCGCGCGGCGGCCAAGATCAACCTCCTGCTCGGCGTCGGTGCGCCCCGCGCGGACGGCTTCCACACGCTCGTCACCGTCTACCAGGCGGTGAGCCTCTACGACGACGTCAGCGCGGTCGCCGCCGACGAGCTCACCGTCGAGACCGAGGTGGCGCCGTACATCGACGCCACCCACCTCCCGGCTCCCGGCCACAACATCGTCGACCGCGCTGCCGCGGCGCTGGCTGCCCATCACGGCCGGCCGGTCGGTGGCCACGTGCGGATCGACAAGTCCATCCCGATCGCCGGCGGCCTGGCCGGCGGGTCCGCCGACGGCGCCGCGGCCCTGCTCGCGCTCGACCGGGTGCACGGGCTCGAGACCACCGACGACGATCTCCTCGCCCTCGCCGCCGGCCTCGGCAGCGATGTGCCGTTCGCGCTGCTCGGGGGCACCGCGCTCGGCGAGGGGCACGGCGAGCTCGTCACGCCGGTCGACGACCTCGGCTCGTGGTGGTGGGTGGTCGTGCCGTCGGCGACGGGCATGTCGACGCCGGCTGTCTACCGTCACCACGACGAGCTCCGGCCGGACGCCCCGGCCGTGCCCGGGCCGGCCGACGCGATCCTGGCGGCCCTGGCGAGTGGCGATCCGCGGCGCCTGGCCGACGCGCTCCACAACGACCTCGAGCAGGCCGCCCTCGACCTGCGCCCCGATCTGGCGGCGCTGCTCGCGGAGGGCGCCGACGCCGGCGCCCTGCGGGGATTGGTGTCCGGGTCCGGGCCGACCTGCGTGTTCCTGTGCGAGTCCGCCGACCACGCCCGCGCCGTGGCCGCCGTCCTGACCACCGGCCGCGACCAGCGCGTCGTACTCGTGGTGCACGGGCCGGTCGCCGGCGCTCACGAGATGGCGCGATGAGCAACCTGGTCAACCTGGAGCAGGTCTCGAAGGCGTACGGCGTGCGGCCGCTGCTCACCGACGTGTCGCTCGGCATCTCGCTGGGGGAGCGGATCGGCATCGTTGGCCGCAACGGCGACGGCAAGACCACGCTGCTGCAGATCATGACCGGCCAGGAGCCGCCCGACTCCGGTCGGGTCTCGAGCAGCCGCGGCCTGGCCATCGGCTACCTCCACCAGGGCGACACCCTCGACGACACGCACTCGGTACGCGACGCCGTGCTCGGCGGGCGGCCCGACCATGCCTGGGCAGCCGACCCGCGCACTCGCGAGATCGTGACCGAGCTGCTGTCGGGTGTCGAGCTCGATCGTGCGGTGATCGGGCTCTCGGGCGGCGAGCGGCGCAGGTGTGCGCTCGCCGCGTTGCTGCTGACCGAGCACGAGCTGGTCGTCCTCGACGAGCCGACCAACCACCTCGACGTCGAGGCCGTGGCCTGGCTCGCGGCCCATCTGGCGAGCCTGCCGTCCGCGCTGGCCGTGGTGACCCACGACCGGTGGTTCCTGGACGCCGTCTGCGAGCAGACCTGGGAGGTCCACGACGGGGTGGTGGACACCTATGAGGGCGGGTACGCCGCGTTCGTGCTGGCCAAGGCGGAGCGGCAGCGACAGGCGGCCGCGAGCGAGGTACGACGACGCAACCTTGTGCGCAAGGAGCTGGCCTGGCTCAGGCGCGGGGCGCCCGCGCGTACCTCCAAGCCGAAGTTCCGGATGGACGCGGCGTCGGCCCTGATCGACGACGAGCCGGCGCCGCGCGACCGGCTCGAGCTCCAGCGGTTCGCCACCCAGCGGCTGGGCAAGGACGTACTCGACGTCGAAGACGTCGACCTCACCCGCGGCGAGCGGACCCTGCTGTCGCACGCGACCTGGCGGCTCGGGCCCGGTGACCGGGTCGGGATCGTGGGCATCAACGGCTCGGGCAAGTCGTCGGTGCTGGAGCTGCTCGACGGCTCGCTCGCGCCGACCGCGGGCCGGGTGAAGCACGGCCGGACCGTCGTACTCCAGCACCTCACGCAGGCCCCCGACGACCTGGACCCGCAGGCCCGGGTGCTCGACAGCGTGGAGTCGATCCGGCGGGTTGCGCAGACCACGACGGGTGAGGTGACGGCGTCGTCGCTGCTCGAGCGCTTCGGCTTCACCGGCGACCGGCTGACGTCGCGGCTCGCGGACCTGTCCGGTGGCGAGAGGCGCCGCTTCCAGCTGCTGCGGCTGCTGTTGGTCGAGCCCAACGTGCTGCTGCTCGACGAGCCGACCAACGACCTCGACATCGAGACGCTCAACGTCCTCGAGGACTTCCTCGACGACTGGCCCGGCACGCTGGTGGTGGTCTCCCACGACCGGTACTTCCTGGAGCGGGTCACCGACTCGATCCACGCCCTGCTCGATGACGGCCAGATCTCGATGCTCCCCGGCGGAGTCGACGAGTACCTCGCCCGCCGCCGAGCCGCCTCGAATTTCCGGCCCGATGCGCCGACTGGTCACGAGTTGCCGCCCCACGAGGCCGACCCGGCTCGAGCTGACGCCTCCGCGATGCCGAAGGCGCGGGCCGGGAGCGCGGACGAGCGTGCGGCCCGCAAGGTGCTGGCCCGGGTGGAGAGGCAGCTGGAGCAGGTGACGGCTCGGGAGGCGGAGCTCAACGCCGAGGTGCTCGACCATGCGGCCGACCATGAGCGGCTGACCGAGCTGTCCCGGGCGCTCGATCAGCTCGCGTCGGAGCGCGAGTCGCTCGAGGCCGAGTGGCTCGAGGCGGCCGAGATCGCGGAGTAGCGCCGGGTGGGCGTCGTACGGCGTGAAATGTGCCCGAAATGGGGCAGGTTCAGCGGCGTGGGGGGTCAGCTCGGGCCGGGTCGGCGAAGGGGGCGAGGAGTGCGCGGAGCAGGGAGGCCAGCTTCTCGCGGTCACGCTCGGGCAGATCCTCGAGCAGGGCACGCTCGGCGTCGAGCAGCGCGGTGAACGCGCCGTCCACCGCGGCCTTCCCCTCCGCGGACAGCCGCACGATCACACCCCGCCGGTCGTCGGGGTCGGGGTAGCGCTCCACCAGACCCCGCGCGCTGAGCCGGTCCACGCGGTTGGTCATGGTGCCGCTGGTCACCAGCGTCTCCTTGAGGAGGCGGCCGGGTGAGAGCTCGTACGGCGTCCCGGCCCGGCGCAGCGCCGCCAGCACGTCGAACTCCCACTGCTCGATCTCGTGCGCGGCGAACGCGTCGCGACGCGCCAGCTCGAGGCGGCGCGCGAGCCGGGTGACCCGGCTGAACACCGCGACCGGCGCCAGGTCGAGGTCGCCGCGCTCGCGGCCCCAGGCCTCGAGCAGCGTGTCCACCTCGTCCCGCATGTGGCCACTCTAGATGCTGTCGAGAATCTTGACATCAAGATGACCGATGCTCACACTGGATATCTCGACATCAAGACACTCTCGAGGAGCGACGTGCCACACACCTGGGACCCCGAGCGCTACCTGACCTACGCCGACGAGCGGGGCCGGCCTTTCGTCGAGCTGGTGGCCCGAGTCGGCGCCGAGCGGCCCGCCGAGATCGTGGACCTCGGATGCGGCCCGGGCAACCTCACCGCCTTGCTGCGAACGCGCTGGCCCGGGGCCCGGATCCGTGGCCTCGACTCCAGCCCGGAGATGATCGACCGCGCCCGCGCGGTCGACGCGAGCATCGAGTTCGAGGTCGCCGACCTGCGCGAGTGGGTAGCCGAGGCCGACCCGGTCGACGTCCTGGTCTCCAACGCGACGCTGCAGTGGATCCCCGGGCACCTCGAGCTCCTGCCGGCACTCGCCGCCAAGGTCCGCCCGGGCGGCTGGCTCGCCTTCCAGCTGCCGGGCAACTTCGGCGAACCCAGCCACACGATCCGCAGCGACCTGGCCGCCGAGGCGCCGTACGCCGACCACACCCGCGACGTCGCGGTGCCGAGCAGCCACGGCCCGGAGGTCTACCTCGACGCCCTCGCCGGTCTGGGCCTCCACGTCGACGCCTGGGAGACGACGTACCTCCATGTGCTCACCAGCCCCGACCCGGTCTTCACCTGGGTCTCCGGCACCGGAGCCCGCCCCACGCTGCAGGCACTGCCCGACGACCTCCGCCCGGAGTTCGAGGCCGAGTTCAAGCGCCGCCTGCGCGAGGCCTACCCCGAGCGCGATGGTCGGGTCGTGCTGCCGTTCCGCCGGGTCTTCGTGGTCTCGACAAGCTCGACCGGCGGAGGGTCATGATCGCCCTCCACCACGTCCAGATCGCCTGCCCGGCCGGCGGTGAGGAGGCCGCGCGCCGCCTCTACGGCGACGCCCTGGGCCTGAGCGAGGTCCCGAAGCCCGCAGGCCTCGCGGGCCGCGGCGGCGCCTGGTTCCGCTCGTACGACGAGCGGGGTGCGGTCGCTGCCGAGCTCCATGTCGGCGTCGAGGAGCCGTTCGTGCCGGCCGGCAAGGCTCACCCCGCGTTCGTCGTGGACGACCTGGACGCGGTCGCGGGTGCAGTCGCAGCGGCCGGCTTCGAGGTGGACCGGAGCCAGGAGCACACCTTCGAGGGCTACCGCCGCTTCCACACCGCCGACCCGCACGGCAACCGGGTGGAGGTCATGTCGGCGAGCCGCCGGAATACGGCGGCCGGATGACGCCTTCCACCTGGTGCACACCGCACCGGGTTCCACGAGGAGAGACCGACCGATGGCCACCACCACCGTGACCGAGCAGGACTTCGAGAAGACCGTGACCCAGGACGGCATCGTCCTGGTCGACTTCTGGGCGTCGTGGTGCGGGCCGTGCCGGATGTTCGCCCCGATCTACGAGCAGGCCTCCGAGACGCACGCGGACATCACGTTCGGCAGCGTCGACACCGAGGACCAGCGCGACCTCGCCGGCGCTCTCCAGATCTCGTCCATCCCCACCCTGATGGCCTTCCGCGACGGCATCCTGGTCTTCCGGCAGGCCGGCGCGCTGCCCGAGCCGGCACTGGCCGAGCTGGTCGAGGCCGTGCGCGGCCTCGACATGGACGCGGTACGCCGCGAGGTCGAGGCGGCGGAGACGGCCCGGGAGGCCTGACCTGCGGGCTCCTCCGCTCTCAGCCGGTGCCCTGGTCGGAGATCCGCCAAGGATCGTGCGGGGAGGAGCGGACCAGCGAGTAGCCCCACTCGGTCGGGCCCTCGCCGAGGGAGTCGTCGCTGTGGAACGGGCGCCACGACAGGCCGAACGTGACGTCGATGGTCACCGTCTGCCGGCTCCCCGGGGGCGGGTCGTGCTGCCGCTTGGGGTGGCGACCGGTGACCTGGATGTCGGTGACGCCGGCGACGTCGCCACACCAGCTGCCGCTCCGGGCGCGACGGGTCATCAGCGAGGCTGCCGCGCCGCAGTCGTGCGCATCGAGCGCATCCAGGTGGCTCCGCACCACGTGCTCCGGAGACGCATCCGCGGGCGCGATCGGTACGTCGCGGGTCTTGAGGCCGGTGAGCTCGACGTACGCCACCATCGTCAGGACCGCGACGACCAACGCGCCCACGATGGGCGCGATCAGGAGTGGTCGACGCCGGCTCACCCCCACATCCTCACTCCCGCGAGCGTGATTCGGGGGCGACGGGCCGCCCGCCGTACCCTTGACCGGTCATGAGCACCCCAGCCGAGGGCACTGCCCGCACGTACGAGGTCCGCACCCACGGGTGCCAGATGAACGTCCACGACTCCGAGCGGCTGAGCGGGCTGCTGGAGGAGGCGGGCTATCTCCCCTTCCAGCAGAGCGCCGCCGGCGAGCAGGCTGCCTTTCCAGATGTGGTCGTGTTCAACACCTGCGCGGTCCGGGAGAACGCCGACAACAAGCTCTACGGCAACCTCGGGCACCTCGCGCCGGTCAAGGCCCAGCGCCCCGGGATGCAGATCGCGGTCGGCGGCTGCCTGGCCCAGAAGGACCGCGCCACGATCACCCGGAAGGCGCCGTGGGTCGACGTCGTCTTCGGCACCCACAACATCGGCTCGCTGCCGGCCCTGCTCGAGCGCGCCCGGGTCCAGGAGGAGGCGCAGGTCGAGATCCTCGAGTCGCTCGAGGTGTTCC
The DNA here is from genome assembly GCA_036741335.1 of Nocardioides sp. Classification (GTDB taxonomy): domain Bacteria; phylum Actinomycetota; class Actinomycetes; order Propionibacteriales; family Nocardioidaceae; genus Nocardioides. Next base: position 15,381 of record DAINSL010000002.1, read on the forward strand.
CGTCCACGCTGCCGACGCGGCGGGAGTCGGCGTACGCCGCGTGGGTGAGCGTGTCGGTGGGGTGCAACAACACCTGCACGTTCTGCATCGTCCCGAGCCTGCGAGGCACGGAGAAGGACCGTCGCCCGGGCGACATCCTGGCCGAGATCCGCGCCCTGGTCGCCGAGGGCGTCAGCGAGGTCACCCTGCTGGGTCAGAACGTCAACGCGTACGGCGTGGAGTTCGGCGACCGGCAGGCCTTCTCCCGGCTGCTCCGCGCCTGCGGTGAGGTCGAGGGCCTGGAGCGGGTGCGTTTCACCTCGCCGCACCCGGCGGAGTTCCGCGACGACGTGATCGCCGCCATGGCCGAGACGCCCACCGTGATGCCGCAGCTGCACATGCCGATGCAGAGCGGCTCCGACCGGGTGCTGCGCGCGATGCGGCGCTCCTACCGGCGCGAGAAGTACCTCGGGATCATCGACCGGGTCCGGGTCGCGATGCCCGACGCCGCGATCACCACCGACCTCATCGTCGGCTTCCCCGGTGAGACCGAGGACGACTTCGTGCAGACGCTGGAGGTCGTGGGTGAGGCGCGCTTCGCGGCGGCATTCACGTTCCAGTACTCCATCCGCCCCGGCACCCCCGCCGCGACCATGCCCGACCAGGTGCCGCCCGACGTGGTGCGCGAGCGCTACCAGCGGCTGGTCGAGATCGTCAACGACGTGACCTGGGCGGAGAACCTGCAGCAGGTGGGCCGTCGCGTCGAGCTGATGGTCGCCGAGGGTGAGGGTCGCAAGGACGCCGCCACGCACCGTCTCTCCGGTCGGGCCCGCGACAACCGGCTTGTGCACTTCGCGTTCGATCCGACCCGGGCAGCACCGAGGCCGGGGGACATGGTCGAGGTCGAGGTCACGTACGCCGCGCCGCACCACCTGGTCGCCGACGGTCCGGTGCTCGCCGTACGTCGTACCCGCTCCGGCGACGCCTGGCAGGCCCGCACGGCCGGCCCCACCGCGCCGTCGAACGCGGTCGGGCTGGGGATGCCCACGGTCGGCGCTCCCGTCTGAGCCTCACCGGAGCCCGGGATCTGGAACACCCTGTTCCACATCGGGTCAGTCGCTGCGCGGATCTTTCGAGGGATAGCCCGCGACCGGCGGACTCGCGTCGGAGTTCGGCTCGGGATTTCCGGGCGACTGCTCGGGAGGCGTCTCGGACTCGTCGATCTCCGGGGCACCCGACGTGCCGGCGACGCGAGTGTCGCGCTCGCCGTCGGTCGACTCCTGGCCCGGCCCCGTAGGCCCGACTCGTTCGCTGCTCACGCCCATCCCGCCCGCGGCGCGCTCCGGGCCGCCGGCGTTGGGGTTGGAGTCCTGGAGCTCGGTCTCCTCGGCGCTCCTGTCCTCGTCGCCGCTCATGCCTGGGCCTCCTTCTCCGGCTCGCTCGCGCCGTCGGTGCTCGCGCCGTCCTCGGTCTCCTCGGGCTCGCTCAACTCGTCCGGCGCGGCGTCCTCGACGGCCGGGTTGTCCGCCGTCGACAGGTTGGGGACGACGGGCTTCTCCTCGTGGTCGTTGCCCTCGATCGCGTCGACTCCGCCCGGGTTGGGCTCACCCGGCTCGATCTCCGGCTGGGGCTGGTCGCCCATTTCGTTCACCATCCTGAAACCGTACGTCGTGTACGGCGCCACCCCCACCCCCAGGCGGGTGAGGATCTGCCACTCGTGCGGGACCACCGGATCCGGCAGCGCGCCGAGCGGAAACCACTCCAGCGCCGCGCACTTGGCGGGCTCGATGATCCGCGGCTCACCGGCCCACGTGCGTGCCGTGAAGAAGAAGTCGACCCGCTCGTCGATCGGGTCCGCGTGCTGCGTGCGCTGCATCGAGGTCACGAACTCCAGCCCGAGCCCCTCGACGCCGATCTCCTCCCGCGCTTCGCGGTGCGCCGCGTCGTACGCCGTCTCGCCGCGCTCGACGTGACCAGCGGCCGCGGCCGCCCAGTGGTCGTCCATGTAGCCGGTGTTCCGGCGCAGCTGCAGCAGCACCTCGTCACCGCCGTCGCCGGCGCGGAGCAGGAAGACGTAGGCGGCCGGAACGACCCGGAACCGCTCCCTCATCGCTGGGTCAACGGCCCAGCACGCCCAGCACGTCCAGCACCAGCCGGATGACGTAGCCCGCCACCGGCATGCAGAACACCACGAGCATCACCCACGCCGCGATCCGGTGGGAGCGCCGGCTCGAGTCGAGCTTGCCCGCGAAGTCGAGCAGCGCGCCGTCCGGCACGTGGTGGGTCAGGCCCATCCGCCGGGAGTCCTCGGGCATCCGGTTGCCGGCGAACCAGTACGGCGGGCTCTCGTCGTCGTGACCCCAGTCCTCGTCGAACTCGTCCTCGCGGACCCCACCGGCCATGTCCCCACAGTAGGCCCGCGCCCCAGTCGGGTTGCCCAGTCGGGTTGCCCAGTCGGGTTGCCCAGTCGGGTTGCCCAGTCCGGTTGCCCAGCCGGGCTGCCAGACTGGCCGCATGGCCAACCACGCGTCAGGCCATGCGTCAGGCCCGCCGATCGTCGCCGTCGTGGGCGCCACGGCCGCGGGCAAGACCGGGCTGGCGCTCGACCTCGCGGAACGCCTCGACGGCGAGATCGTCAACACCGACGCGATGGCGGTCTACCGCGGCATGGACATCGGTACGGCCACGCCGCTGACGGGCGAGCGCCGCGGCATCCCCCACCACCTGCTCGACCTGCTCGACGTCACCGAGCCTCTCACCGTCGCGGAGTTCCAGGGCTGGGCGCGCAAGGTGATCGCCGAGGTGCGCGGTCGACGTCGTACCCCGATCCTGGTCGGCGGCTCGGCGCTCTACACGCGGGCGGTCGTCGACCGCTTCGAGTTCCCCGGCACCGATCCCGCCGTGCGCGGCGAGCTCGAGGCCGAGCTCGAGGCCCTCGGTCCGGCCGCGCTCCACCACCGCCTGGCCGAGCAGGACCCGGAGTCCGCGGCCCGGATCCTGCCGGAGAACGGCCGCCGCATCGTCCGGGCCCTGGAGGTCGTCGCACTCACCGGGGCCGGGTTCCGCGCCTCGCTGCCCGAGCCCGAGTACGTCGACCGGGACACCGTGCAGATCGGCGTCGACATCGACCGGACGACCCTGGACACCCGGATCGAGCAGCGGGTGCGGGCGATGTTCGACGACGGGTTCGTCGACGAGGTACGCCGTCTGCTCACCGTCGGGCTGGCCGAGGGCCGCACCGCCCGGTCGGCCATCGGCTACCGCGAGGTGGCGTCGTACCTCGACGGCGAGCTGACGCTGGTGCAGGCGATCGAGACGACGGCCGCCGCGACCCGGCGGTTCTCCCGGCGCCAGGACGGCTGGTTCCGCAAGGACCCGCGCGTGGTGTGGGTGCCGTGGGACGCCCCCGACCGGGTCGAGCGTGCCGAGGCCGCGGTCCGGACTGTCACAATGAAGCAGTGAGCTACCCGTTCCTCAAGGGCCACGGCACGGAGAACGACTTCGTGCTGCTGCCCGATCATGACGGATCGGTCCACGGGGACCTGTCTTCCGCGCGCGTCCGGGCCCTGTGCGACCGCCGTGCCGGCATCGGCGCCGACGGAGTGCTCCGGGTGATCCGGACGTCCGCGCTCGACTCGGAGTCCGAGTGGCCGACGGCGGCGCCCGACCAGCCCGAGTGGTTCATGGACTACCGCAACTCCGACGGTTCGCACTCCGAGATGTGCGGCAATGGCATCCGGGTCTTCGCCCGCCACCTCTGGGAGGAGGGGCTGGCCCCCGACGGCGAACCCCTGCCCATCGGGACCAAGGCCGGCGTGAAGACCGTGACGCATGACGGCGAGGTCTACACCGTCGACATCGGCACGGCGCGGATCCTCGGGGAGACCAAGGTCGCCGCCGGCGACCGCTCGTGGCCCGCGGTGCACGTCGACCTGGGCAACCCCCACGCGGTCGCCTTCGTGGCGTCCCTGGACGAGGCCGGTTCGCTGATCCGGGAGCCGGCGTACGACGAGGTGCTGTTCCCCGAGGGCGTGAACGTCGAGTTCGTCTGTCGCCGTGGGCCCGATCACGTGGCGATGCGCGTGCACGAGCGCGGCTCGGGCGAGACCCGCTCGTGCGGCACCGGCGCCTGCGCCGCCGCGATCGCTGTTGCTGGTCAGGGGGCCGGCGAGGTGGCAGGGACCTGGCGGGTCGACGTACCCGGCGGGTCGCTCACGGTCTCGCGCGACGAAGCCGGGCACGTGTTCCTGACCGGCCCGGCCGTGATCGTCGCGCAGGGCACGACCGACCTCTGAGTCGAGTGCTGGAGCGGTGGTCCGGGCGACCTGGGGAGCACTCAACCCGTGTCCTAGGCTCCCGCCATGGACATCTCCGGATCCTCGGCCGTGGTCACCGGCGCCGCCTCGGGCATCGGCGCGGCCGTCGCCCGCCGGCTCGCCGCGGCCGGTGCCACGGTGCTCATCGCCGACGTGCAGGACGACAAGGGCCGGGCACTGGCCGACGAGCTGGGCGGCGCGTTCGCCCACGTCGACGTCACCGACACCGCGCAGATCACCGCCGCCGTCGACCGGGCCTCGGAGCTCGGCCCGCTCCGGGTGCTGGTCAACTCCGCGGGCATCGGCCCCGCCGCCCGCACCGTCGGCCGCGACGGCGCCTTCGAGTCGGCGCACGACCTCGACCTGTACAAGAGGGTGATCGCCATCAACCTGATCGGTACCTTCGACGCGATCCGGATCGCGGGTACGGCGATGAGCCGGCTCGACCCACTCGAGTCCGGCGAGCGCGGGTCGATCGTGAACGTGGCCAGCGTCGCGGCGTTCGACGGCCAGATCGGGCAGGCGGCGTACTCCTCCTCCAAGGGCGGAATCGTCGGGATGACCCTGCCCGTGGCCCGCGACCTGGCCGCGATCGCCGTACGCGTGAACACCGTGGCGCCCGGCCTGATCGACACCCCGATCTACGGCGAGGGCGAGCAGGCCGAGGCGCTCAAGGCCAAGCTCGGCGAGTCGGTGCTGTTCCCGAGGCGACTGGGCTCACCCGACGAGCTGGCCTCGATGGTGATGGAGTGCCTCACCAACTCCTACATGAACGGTGCCGTCGTCCGGGTCGACGGCGGCATCCGGATGCCCCCGAAGTAGTCCCGGAGGAATCTCCGCGACGGACCCGTCGTTGGCCGGTCATGAGCGAGTCGATGCGGGCAGTCGTCGTCGAGCAGCCCGGTGGTCCCGAGGCGCTCAAGCTGGTCGACCTCCCGGTCCCCGAGTCCGCACCCGGCGAGGTGCTGGTGCGGGTCGAGGCCGTGGGCGTCAACCCGGTCGACTGCTGGAACCGGGCCGACCCGTCGTGGGCGGGCATCGAGGCGCCGTACGTGGTGGGCTACGAGTTCGCCGGCCGGGTCATCGGGTCGGGCGAGGAGGTCTGGGGCCTGCTGCCGGTGCAGGGCACGCGGTACGGCGCGCTGGCCGAGCAGGTCGTCGTTCCCGCCGGGCTGGTCGCGCCGCGCCCACCTGACCTGGACGCGGTGACCGCGGCCGCCTTGCCACTGGCCGGCTGCACGGCGCTGCAGGTGCTGGACCGTCTCGGTCTCCTGGCGGGCGCCTGGCTGCTGGTGCACGGCGCCGCGGGAGGAGTCGGGCACCTGCTGGTGCAGATGGCCAGGCGCCGCGGTCTCCACGTCGCCGCCGCGTCACGACCACATGACCGGGCCCGCCTGGAGGCGCTCGGCGTCGACCTCTGGCTCGACCGGTCGGTCACCGACCCGGCCGCCGCGGCCGGGCGGGCGCTCGGGCACGAGTTCGACGCGGTCGTCGACCTGGTCGGCGGCCTGCTGGAGCCGTCTCTGCCCCACGTCCGCGTCGGGGGGCATGCCGCCACGATCGTCGACCTCGCAGGCGACCTCGACCTGGCCATCGACCGCAACCTCGACCTCCACGGCGTCCTCGTGCGCGCCGGCCGCGAGCGCCTCGACGCGCTCGCCGCGGAAGTGGCCTCCGGGGTGCGTCCGACCGTCGTCGCGACGTACCCGCTCGAGCAGGCGGCCGACGCCCACCGCCGCCTCGAGGCCGGCGGCGTCGGCGGCAAGCTGGTGATGGTTCCCTAGGCCCGCACGCGTGCGCTGGTCGGGTCGTACATCGGCCGCAGGCTGACCTCTGCGTCCCACAGCTCTCCGGCGACGTCGACCTGCCACGACCCGGCCTCGAGCCATTCCTTGGTCACGCCTGGGGCCTCGTTCGAGGTGACGAATGCGAGGCCGACCGACGACCCCAGCGTCCAGCCGTACGACGCCGCGCGGACGTAGCCGACCACCTCGCCGTCGCGCAGCATCGGCTCGGCGTGGAACAGCAGCGGAGCCGGGTCGAGCACGCGCATCTGCACCAGCCGCGACGGCATCGGCTGCCCGCGGCGCTTGGAGAGGGCCTCGCGCCCGATGAAATCGTGCTCCCACTCGACGGCGAACCCGAGCCCCACCGAGAGCGGGCAGTCGGTGTTGTCGATGTCGTGGCCGAAGTCGCGGTAGGCCTTCTCCATCCGCAGGCTCGACAGCGCCTTGAGCCCGACCGGCTCGACCCCCGGCGCCGCCACCAGCGCGTCGTACACGGCCAGGGCGTCGGCGGCCGGCACGTAGAGCTCGTAGCCCAGCTCGCCGAGGTAGGTGATCCGGGCACACGTCACCGGCACGCCCGCCACCTCGATCGGGGCGACGGTCCGGAACGGGAACGCCTCGGTCGACAGGTCGGCGTCGGTCAGGGTCGCCAGTGCGTCGCGGGAGAGAGGGCCCTGCAGGTTGAGCTGGGCGTACGCCGTGGTGACGTCCTCGATGCGTACGTCGAGCCCGGGCGTGACCGCGCGTCGCAGCCAGTCCAGCGCGTGGCCGTGGGCGGTGTCGGAGGCGATCACCAGCCACCGGTCGGCGGCCAGCCGAGACACCGTGAGGTCGGCCTCGATCCGGCCGTCGTCGTTGAGCCACTGGGTGTAGGTGATCTGGTGGCGCTCGACCTCGGGGCTCAGGTCGAGCCCGCCCGCGCTGACTTGGGCGAGGAGCGGGCCGGTGTCGGCGCCGGTGACCTCGAACTTGGCCATGAACGACATGTCCATCAGCCCGACGCCGTCGCGGACGATCCGGTGCTCCCGGCGCCACTCCTCGAACCACGGCGCCACGCCCCAGGTCGGCTCGGCGCGCGGGGTCTCGCCGTACCCGGCGAACCAGTCGGCGCCCTCCCAGCCGGACACCTCGCGCAGGTAACCGCCCTGCTCGACCAGTCGTGAGTGCACCGGCGAGAGGAGCGCGTTGCGGGCGGTGCGGAGCTGCTTGCCGGGCGTGTGCGCGGCGTACACGGTGCCGAGGATCTCGGTGGTCCGGTCGCGGCGGTACGCCGGCTCGAGCTGGTCGGCGCGGAAGCGGGCGACGTCGAAGCCGGTCACGTCGACGTCGGGCAGCCCCTCGGTGATCCAGGTGGCGAGCACCCGGCCGAGGCCGCCGGCGGACAGGATGCCGACGGAGTTCATGCCTGCGGCCACGAAGTAGCCGCGGATCCCGGGCACCTCGCCGACGGCGGGCATCAGGTCGGGCGTGAACGACTCGGGCCCGCAGAAGAACGTGCGGACGCCCGCGTCGAGCGTGACCGGCACCCGCTCCATCGCGGTCTGCAGGAACGGCGCCATCCGGTCCCAGTCGGGCGGCAGCGTGCCGAACGAGAAGTCCGGCGGGATCCCGTCGACCCGCCAGGCCGCGGCGGACGGCTCGAACAGGCCGACCATCATCCCGCCGCCCTCCTCGCGGTAGTAGCCGTGGGCGGCGGGGTCCTCGAAGACCGGTGCGTTCGGGTCGAGCCCCTCGATGGTGTCGGTGATCAGGTAGTAGTGCTCGGCCGCCTGGTTGGGGATCACCAGGCCGTTGCGCTCACCGAGCTCGCGGGCCCACATGCCGGTGCAGTTGACGACGTACTCCGCCTGGATCTCGACCGTTTCGTCGGTGGAGCCCGTCGAGACCCGTACGCCGGTCACGGCACCGACTCCACCGCCGGTCGAGCCTGGCTGCACCAGGATGTCGGTGACCCGCGCGCCCTCGACGACGCGGACGCCGAGGTTCTTCGCCCCGCGGGCCAGCGACTGGGTCAGGTCGACCGGGTTGACCCGGCCGTCGCCCGGGACGTGGAAGCCGGAGAGCAGGTCGTCGGTCTTCGCCCACGGGAAGAGGTCCGACATCTCCCGCGGCCCGATCTCCTCGACCTCGAGCCCGAAGTGGCGCTGGAACGCCGTGACCCGGCGGTACTCGTGCTGCCGGTCCGCGTCGGCCGCGGCCTCGATCAGCCCGACCGGCTTGAATCCCGTGGCCAGACCCGTCTCGGCCTCGAGGCGTGCGTAGAGGTCGCGGGAGTAGAGCCGGATCCCGGTGGAGGTCTCCGACGTCGAGCCGAAGCAGGTCATCAGCCCGGCCGCGTGCCACGTCGTACCGCTGGTGAGGCGGTCACGCTCGAGGAGTACGACGTCGGTCCAGCCGGCGTGAGCCAGGTGGTAGGCCAACGAGCATCCGATGACGCCGCCGCCGATGATCACGACCCGGGCGCGGCCGGGGAGCTCGGGAGGACTCACCGGGCCACGGTAGCGCTGCGTCGGCACCGGCCGAGCGCCGGTCGGGGAGGCCCACAAGCCCGCGTTGTGCACCGCTCTGGCCCGAATCAACGCCAGTCCGGGGCCACAAACGTGCACAGGTATGACCAGTGGCCCTTACGCCGCCGATGAGTGTCCAGGGAAGTGCGGGCGCCAGTCGTCCCGAGGGCGTGCGGGCAGTCCGGTCAGTCGGCGTGCCCTGAGTACGCCGAAAACCCGCTCGACCGTGCGACCCGGCTCGGCGTACACGCCACGCGAGGTCACCACGAGCAACCGCCATCCGCCGTCGTCGATCCACTCGCGCCGGTCGAGGTCGCGCTCCCAGGTCTCCTCGCGGACGATGTGGTGGCGGCCGTCGTACTCGACGATCACCTTGACGCCCGGCCAGCTGAGGTCGAACCGCCGGACCGGCTCGCCGTCCACGTCGCGGATCGTGTGGTTGATCGTGGGCTCCGGGACGCCGGCGAGCACGAGCAGCATGCGCAGCCGCGACTCCATGGGCGAGTCGACGCCGGCCCGCACATGAGCCGCCGCACGCCGCGCGAGGCGACCCGCGCGTCCCGCGATCGTGGTCGAGTGTTCCCGCAGGGCCGTGACCGTCGTCAGGCCCCGTCGGACCAGGTGATCGCCCACCACGACGAGGTCGACGAGATCGAGCGTCGTTGCGAGCTCGCCGAACAAGGCAGCCGGCGTCGAGCATCGCCGACCACGCACCATCGCAGCGTCCGGCTCGAGTGCCACGTGGCAGATGACTCCCTCGCGTCGGCGCCGGTGACGGGGGTCGAGCACCGTCACGTGCTCGTCGGGAGACGCCGGGATCGGAACCCGTAGCAGCCGGGCCGCCGAGGCGTGGCTGGCGTACGCCGACGCGTCGTACCACAGCAGCGCTGCGTCGATCCGCTCCTCGTCCCACCTCCGCACCGAGGCGTCCACGAAGACGCCTCGCAGGATCCTGCGGAACCGCGGACCTCGGAGCGCCTTTGCGCCGATGCCTGCCCGCAGCGCTGCGGCGCGCGTGAACGGACGTCGTATGTCGAGATGCTCCTCCACCACGAGGTCCACCCTGTCGCCCACGGCGTGTCCCGCGTCGAGCTCCTCCACAGGGTCGCGTCAGGCGGACCCGTGGGCTTAACGGTGTGCGGTGGCCACGCGGGCCACCTACTCTGGACGGCATATGACGAACGCACACGATCACTTCACCCTCGACACCGAGCTGGACGCCACGACCGGCTGGGACGAGGACTCCGTCGAGGACCTCGTTGATGACGAGGCCGACGACGAGACCGACGACGAGGCCGACGAGGAGACCGACGACGAGGCCGACGAGGAGACCGACGAGTGGGAGTCGGGGTACGCCGATGACGGTGACGACCAGGACCCCGAGCTGACGACCGGTGAGCAGGACCTCGCCGAGCGCTACGCCCTGCGCCGGGTCGCCGGGCTGTCGACCGAGCTCGAGGACATCTCCGAGGTCGAGTACCGCCAGCTCCGGCTGGAACGCGTCATCCTGGTCGGCGTCTGGACCGAGGGCAGCGTCGAGACGGCCGAGAACTCCATGGCCGAGCTCGCCGCACTGGCCGAGACTGCCGGGTCCGAGGTGCTCGACGCGATCTACCAGCGCCGCAACAAGCCCGACCCGGCGACCTACATCGGCCGCGGCAAGGTCGACGGGCTCCGCGAGATCGTGCGGGCCACCGGCGCCGACACCGTGATCATGGACGGCGACCTCGCGCCCAGCCAGCTGCGCAACCTCGAGGACAAGGTCAAGGTCAAGGTCGTCGACCGCACCGCGCTGATCCTCGACATCTTCGCCCAGCACGCGAAGAGCGCGGAGGGCCAGGCGCAGGTCGAGCTGGCCCAGCTGAGCTACATGAAGCAGCGCCTGCGCGGCTGGGGTGGCAACCTGTCTCGCCAGGCCGGCGGGCAGGCGGCCGGTGGCGATGGCATCGGTGGCCGCGGTCCCGGTGAGACCAAGATCGAGACCGACCGGCGCCGCATCAACACCAAGATCGCCAAACTGCGCCGCGAGCTCGCGCACATGAAGGGCACCCGCGACACCAAGCGCCAGGAGCGTCGTCGCCACCACATCCCGAGCGTCGCCATCGCCGGCTACACCAACGCCGGCAAGTCGAGCCTGCTCAACCGGCTGACCGGCGCGGGTGTGCTGGTCGAGGACGCGCTCTTCGCCACCCTCGACCCGACGACCCGTCGTACGACGACCAGCGACGGCCGCGTGTACACGATGAGCGACACCGTCGGCTTCGTCCGGCACCTGCCGCACCAGCTGGTCGAAGCGTTCCGCTCGACGCTGGAGGAGGTCGCCGACTCCGACCTGATCCTGCACGTCGTCGACGGGTCGCACCCCGACCCCGAGGGCCAGATCGCGGCGGTGCGTGAGGTGTTGGCCGAGATCGGCGCGGACAAGGTGCCCGAGATCATCGTGATCAACAAGGCCGACGCCGCCGACCCGATGGTGCTGGCGCGCCTCAAGCAGCGGGAGCCGCACGCGGTCGTGCTGAGCGCCCTGACCGGCGAGGGCGTCGACGAGGCACTCGCGGTCGTCGAGGGCGAGCTGCCGCGGCCCGGCGTGGAGTTCAGCGCGCTGGTGCCCTACGCGCGGGGCGACCTGCTCGACCGGCTCCACCAGCACGGCGAGATCCAGTCGATCGAGCACACCGGCGACGGCACCGTCGTCCGCGGCCGTGCGCATGCCGACCTCGCCGGCGAGCTCGCGGCGTACCCCGTCTGAGCGTTCCGCGTCGTACGCTCGGACCGTGTTCACCACAATGACGCTGCGCGACGGGCGGACCCTGGAGTACGCCGACCTCGGTGATCCGTCCGGCACACCGGTGCTGTTCTTCCACGGCACGCCTGGCACCGGCGGACAAGGCGCCGTCATCGCCGACGCAGCCCGCACCCATGGCGTCCGGCTCGTCGGGCTGAGCCGGCCGGGGTACGGCGCCTCCACGACCAGCCCGCCGGGCCTGTCGGGAACCGCCGCGGACGCAGTCGAGCTGGCCGACCGGCTGGCACTCGAGCGGTTCGCGGTGATGGGAGCCTCAGGTGGAGGTCCGTTCGCCCTCGCCCTCGCCGCGATCGCGCCAAACCGGGTCACGTCGGTCGCTGTCCTCGGCGGTCCCGGGGACCACTCCGAGGTGAGTCCCGAAGATCTGGACGAGGAAGACCGTCGGGCGATCGAACTGCTGGCGACCGGTGACGTCGACGGTGCGGCGGCTGTGTTGACCGATTGGTCGGAGACCAACTTCGGGCCTCTCCAGAGATTGTCGGACGAGGAGTTCGGGGCCGAGTTAGCGAAGACCAGACCGCCCGGAGAGAACTGGCTCGACGGACACCCCGACCTCCTGCCGGTGTTCGAGGCCGACTTCCACCGCGCCATCGCGACCTTCGACGGCTTCGTGCGGGACAACCTCTCCTGGCTGGGAGCGTGGGACTTCGACCTGGCCACGGTCACCGCGCCAGTCCGGCTCGTCCACGGCGACAGCGACAGGATGGTCCCACCGGCACACGGGGAGTGGCTGCGCGAGCGGCTCGCGAACAGCCAGCAGCACGTCATACCGGGCGGTCACGGCCACGCCACCTTCGGCGCGGCGGTCGACACGTTCGCCACTATCGCCGGGCCGTGACCGTGCCCTGACCCACGGGGATGAGATCGGTCCAGCTCGAGGTCCATGTCGGACAACCGGACGTTGGGGATGCGCCGGTCAACTGCCGGTCAAGACAGGATTAAGAAAATCTCAAGACCCGTGATCTTGTCGTGATCTTTACGGGATGACGCCGGTCGCGTCGACCAGGCGGATGCCGGCCCCGCGCACGCTGAGCAGGTAGCGGGGTGCGGCGGCGGTCTCTCCGAGCTTGCGACGCAGCCAGGACAGGTGGACGTCGACGGTCCGGTCGGACCCGCCGTACGCCTGCTGCCACACCTCGGCCAGCAGCTCGCGCTTGGTGACGACCTCGCCGGACCGCTGCGCCAAGGCGAGCAACAGGTCGAACTCCTTGCGCGCCAGCTGGAGGCGCTCATCCGCCAGTACGGCGATGCGGCTGCGCGCATGGATCGACAGGTCGCCGATCCGGATCGGGTCGTCGGTCTGAGCGCGCCCGCCGCGGCGCAGCAGGGCCCGGATCCGGGCGGCGACCTGCTCGATGCCGAACGGCTTGAGGACGTAGTCGTCGGCGCCGGCGTCGAGCGCCCGCACCATCGTGCTCACGGTGAAGCCGTCGACATCGGGCAGCCCGAGGTGTCGAGGAGGACCAGGTCCGGGGTCGTGGTGAGGATCGCCTCCAGGCCCGCGATGCCGTTCGGTGCCCCGACCACGACGTGGTCGCGCTCGGTCAGCCCCGTCATGAGGGCCTCACGGATCGTCTGGTCATCCTCGATGACCAGAATGCAACTCATGCGAACAGGTAACCATTCTTTGGAATGACGTGACAGCCGCCGCGTCGACACGGGTGCGAAGCATGCTGGAGTGCCTCGGAGCAGTACCACGACCGGATGGGTTGCCTGGTCAGGTGTCGACCAGTCGCAGCGCCAGGCGCGGGCACATCCGCACCGCCTCCCGGGCCAGACCGAGCAGCTCGGGGGTGACCTCCCCGCTCACGATCGGGTAGCCCCACTCGTCGAGATCGACCACCTCGGGCAGCAGCTCGTGGCACACCCCGCGGGCGTGGCAGGCCGGCCAGTCCACCCGCAGCGCGCGGTTCACGACGCCACGCTCCGCAGCCGACGTACGACGCGGGGCCGGGTCGACGAGCAGTGGCCCGCGCCGTGCCGGTCGACCTCGTCGGGGTACGCCGCCAGCAGCGACCGCACGAGCCGCACCGTGCCGTCGGGGTGCGCGCAGGCGCCCCGCCGCTCGACCAGTCCGGCGAGCTGCTCGACGCGTGCGGTGCCGGTCCCGTCGTCGATCGCGGACACGGCCTCGGCCAGCGCGGGCAGCCCGTTGAGGCATGGCCCGCAGCGGCGGGCGCTCTGGCCGGCCAGGTAGGCGACGATCCGCTGGGTCCAGGCCACCGGACAGTCCTCCACGGCGAGCACCAGCCCCGCGCCCAGCGCGCAGCCCGCCTCGCGGAAGCCCGGCACCGAGACCCGCAGCCGCCGTGCGGCCAGGGCCGTGGTCCAGGTGCCGTGGAAGCCGCCGAGCAGCACCGCCACGTCGTCGGTGACCGGCAGCACCGAGCGCAACGGTGCGCCGTACGCCACCTCGCGCACGGAGACCCGGGCCCCGGGCAGGCGCAGCGTGAGGAGTGTCGTCCCGGGCTCGTCGTCCGTGCCCAGGCCCGCGGGCGGACCGGTGTGGAGCAGCCGCCCTACGTGCGCCCAGGTTTCGGCGTTGGAGAGCAGCGTCGGCCGCGAGCGGTGCCCGGCGACCGCCTCGGGGGTCCAGGCCGTCACCGGCAGGTTGGGCCGGCCGGCCATCAGCTCGAGCACCGCCCGCGCCTGCCCGGCGACGAAACGCGGCGTCGCCACATGTCGCACCAGCCGCATCCGGCGGTCGTGCCGCTCCGCGAGCGCGACGTCCATCGCCGCCGCGGTCAGCGGCCGGTCTCCGGGGAGTACGACGTGCACCGCGTGGGCGCCGAGGGCTCGCGCCGTGGCCACCGCTCCGTCCAGCACCAGGTGGGGTCGGGTACGGGCCAGGGCGCTGTCCTTGCTGCTGGCCGGCTCGCCCTCGCTGAGGTTGACCACGACCACCGGCCGGCGCGAGCCGTCGGCGGCGGCCCGCAGCTTGACCGCAAACGGGAAGGCCGCCCCGCCGCGGCCACGCAGGCCGGTCCCGTCCACGGCCGCGATCAGCTCGTCGAGCGAGGCGTGCGGTACGTCGCCGTACTGCCGCTGGTGGGCGGCGATCGACGGTCCGTCGTCGAGCCCGGAGAAGAGCGCCGGGCCCTCGTGGACGTGCGGGTCCTCGCAGACCGCGATCGGTGAGCTGCTCATCGCGCGGCAGCCCCGAGAGCGAGTCGGGCGGTGGCGCCGACCAGCCGGACCAGCGCGACCCCGGCGACGAGCGCGATCGCGGCGTAGACCGCGCTGCGCTCCCAGCCCGGCTGCCGCAGGTCGGTGCCGATGCCGAGGCCGTGTGCGACCGCGACGCCCCACGCGCCGTACGCGAGCAGGTGCACCAGCCGCCAGGTGCGGTGGCGCATCCGGGCACGCACCAGCGAGGTGACGGCGACCAGCACGATCAGGTCGAGCGAGAGCGTGCCGAGGCCCAGCCAGAGGGGCAGGTACGTCGCGCCCGCCCAGGGCACGACCGCCTGCCACCAGCGGATGTCGACGTAGCTGTCGACCACGGCGGTGGTCACGTGGAGGACGAGCAGGACCACCGACCAGAGCGCGAGGTTGCGGTGCAGCGCCTGCCCGACGAACCGAGGCAGCAGACGCCTGCCCTGTCCGGTCGACAGCACGCCGAGGAGGGTCGTGATCGTGAGCAGGGCCAGGACGACCAGGCCGGTGCTGCGGTTGAGGTACCACAGGGTGGGGCCGTGCAGGAAGGCGCTCATGCCGCACGCTCCGCATCGGCCGGCCAGCCGCCGGTACGCCGTACCGAGCCGTCGGCGGCGACCAGGCGAGCGGTCACCTCGTGGGCGCCGAGCCAGGCGGGGGCATCGGCGCCGAGCACGATCGCGGCGGTGCTGGCGGTGTTGGCGGCGACCGCGGTCGTGCCCAGGCAGCTCGCGGTCACCCACGGGGTGGTGGCGGGAGCACCGGTGCGCGGGTCGAGCAGGTGGTGGTACGCCGTGCCGGCGCGGGTCCAGCGTCGTACCTGCGTGTTCGACGTGGCGAGCCCGCCCCGCTCGAGCCACACGATCACCGCGGGCTCGTCCAGCTGGCCGGAGACGGCGACCGGCCAGGCGTCACCGTCCGGCTGCGAGACGGCCAGGTCGCCGCCGACGCTGACGATCGCCGGGGTGTCCAGCTCGCCGGCCAGGGTCGCGACGACGAGGTCGGCGGCGAACGCCTTGCCGGTGGAGCCGAGGTCCAGGGCGGTGCCGGCCGGCACACGGATCGCGTCCTCGGCCAGCCCCAGACCCGTCCACGACCGCGGCCCGGGGGCGGGCGGTGGCGTGGCCGGGCCGGTGTCGACCAGCTCGCCGTAGTCGCGGTCATAGCCCCACGACACCAGGTGGCGCCCGAGGAGCGGGTGCACGATCCCGTCGGTGGCGCGGGCCGCATCCACGGCGACGCCGACTGCGGCGACCAGCAGCGGGTCGACCTCGACCCAGTGACCGGCCGCGGCGTTGGCGCGCACCAGGTCGGAGTCGTCGCGGAAGCGGCTGCAGGTGCGGTCCACCGCGGCCAGCACGGCCTCGGTCAGACGACGGGCAGCGGCGAGCTGACCGGGGTCGCGGGTCGCGACGTACACATAGGTCCCGAGCGCACCGAAGGTCCCGGTTGTTGTCTCAGCCATGGTGGGAGCCCGAGGACGGAGCCGGCGGCGGCGGCGGGGGCGGCGGCGGGGCGTGTACGACGGGTGGGGCGTGGTAGACGGGCGGGGGCGCGGCCGGTGAGCTCGGCGCCGGGGTGAAGGTGCCGCCGCCGACGACCACCGGCGCCGCGGCCGAGTGGACGTAGCGGGTGTGGACGACGGTCCTGCTCGGGCGGGCCCGCAGCATCACCTTGTGGGGGTACGACGCGGACTTCTGGCGGGCGACCGCAGCTTCGTAGGTCGCCTGGGCGCGCGCGGCCTTGGCCGTGGCGGCGGCGTTCGCGGCGTCGTCGCGGGCCTGCTTGGTCTGCTGCTCGCGAGCCGCAGCCCCGGCGAACCAGCCGACGGCGGTGAGGCTGGTCGCGCTGACGATGGCGGTGAGGGAGGTGACGCCGAGACGGAACCGGTCACGGCTGCGTGAGGGAGGGGTCATGCAGACCAGAGTGCGAGAGGGCGTGGCAAGGACGTGTCATCGCTGGTTCAAGTCCGTCTCATGGAGTCCGCAGACGGTTTGACGATGTCTTGAGGGAAGCGCGAGACGCCCATAGGCCGCGGAGCCGCACCGTGGTGGCATGAAGCTCTTCGCCGTCCTCGTGGCCGCTCTCGCCCTGCTCGCCGGGTTGGCCGGCGGGATGCGGGCCTACACCGCCGCCGCCCCCGCCCATGTCACACCCGCGCATGTCTCGGCGCCGCACTATCCCCGGGCGATGCCGGTCAAGCCGGGTGCAACCTTCAGGTGGGCTCCGTGCCGGAAGCCGGCCGTCCGCCAGGGCCGTGCCTGCGTCACCCACGTGACCCGCACCGTGACCATCCCGCCGCCGGTCGTCACGGCCCCGCCGGTCCCGGTCCAGGTAGCGGCGCCCGCGCCCGCGCACGCCGCGCCTCCGCCGACCAGGCACCCGTCGCCCACGGCCCAGCCCACCACCACCCATCACGACGACGGGGGCGAGCACCACGACGGCGGTGGCGGCCACGACCACTGACCGGTCGCGCTCAGTCCACCAGCGGGAGCGCGACCTCGACGCGGGCGCCGCCGGACGCGGTGGAGCCGGTGACCATGTGCCCACCGCAGTCCTGGGCGGTACGCCGGGCGATGTCCAGGCCGAGCCCGGTGTGCCCCGGACCCTGCCGCGGCTCGGGCGACCAGCCCGCACCGTCGTCGCTGACCGTGAGCAGACAGGTGCCCTCGGCACCCCGCAGCGTCACCGCGAATCCGGTGCCGTCGGGGGTGTGCGCGAAGACGTTGTCGATGAGGACGTCGAGCAGGTCGGCCAGGTCGGCCTCGGAGACCGGCACCGACAACGGGCCGGGCGCCACGTGCACCTCGAGCGGCCGGTCGTCGTCCTCGGCGAGCACCGACCAGAACGCGACCCGGTCGGCGATCGCCGCGGCGGCATCGCACCGTGCCGCGAGCGCGGACTGGACCGGACGCCGGGCCTCCTTGACGATCTGGTCGACGGTCAGCTGGAGCACCGTGATGTGGTCCTGCAGGCGCTTGGCCAGGGCCGTGTCGTCGACCGACTCGGCGTCGAGGCGCAGCGCCGTGACCGGCGTACGCAGGCGGTGGGAGAGGTCGGCGACGGCGACGCGCTCGGCGGCGAGGAGCTCGCCGGTGCGTTCGGCGAGGCCGTTAAGGGCCCGGGCCAGCTCGACCGTCTCGGGGGTGCCGCGGACCTCCGCGCGCGCCGTCAGGTCACCCTCGCGGAGCTGGTGGGCGGTCTCGGCGACGCCGAGCAGCGGCTCGCTGATCCTCCGCCCCAGCTGGCGGGCCATCAGCCAGCCGAGAGCGAGCAGCAGGATGCCGAGTCCGATGATCCCGGTCCAGGCCGCGGCGACGCCGCGCCGCAGGTCGGACTCGCTGACGCTGGCGCGGACCACCACGGTCCCGTGCCGGACCGCGACCGGGAGCAGCACCGCGCCGCCGTCACTGTCGACGACCCGGAAGCCCTCGCCGGTGAGGGCACGGCGTACGTCGGGATCCTGGCGCAGGTCCTGGGTGGTACCGAGGCTGTGGCCGTTCGCGGTGAGGACCGCGACCCGCGGGACGATGCTGCTGTTGAGGTCGGAGAGGTAACCGTCGAGCTGCGCGCCGCCCCGCAGGCCGGTGACCACCAGCGCGACGTTGCGGGCGGCCTGGTCGGCGGCACTCATGGCGCGGTCGGCGGCCAGCGTGCGCACCAGCAGGCAGAGCGGGATGACGAACGCCATCACGATGGCCGACGTCGTCGCCAGGACCAGCCATGAGATCCGGCTGCGCATCAGGTGCGGCCCGGGTCCACCAGCCGCACCCCGACACCACGGACACTGATCAGGTAGCGCGGCTCGGCGGCGGTCTCACCGAGCTTGCGCCGCAGCCACGACAGGTGCACGTCCACGGTCCGGTCGGAGCCGCCGTACGCCTGACGCCAGACCTCGGCCAGCAGCTCGCGCTTGGTCACCACCTCACCGGGTCGCTGCGCCAGCGCAACGAGCAGGTCGAACTCCTTGCGCGCCAGCTCGACCGGCTGCTTGCCGAGCGTGACCGTGCGCGAGCGCTCGTCGATGACGAGGTCGCCGACGCAGATGGGCTCGTACGACGTGGGCGTGGCGCCTCGCCGCAGCACCGCGCGGACCCGGGCCGCCACCTGGTCGGCGCCGAACGGCTTCACCACGTAGTCGTCGGCACCCGCGTCGAGCGCCTTGACGATGGTCGCGTCGTCGTCGCGGGCGGTGATCACGATGATCGGCACGGTGCTCGCCGCCCGGATCATCGCGATCACGGTCAGGCCGTCGACGTCGGGAAGGCCGAGGTCGAGCATGACGACGTCGGGGCGTTGGTTGATCACGACCTCGAGCCCCGGCAGACCGCTCGACGCCGCCGCCACTGCGTGACCGCGTTCGGTCATGGCCCGCTGCACGGCGGAGCGGATGGCCGGGTCGTCCTCGATCACGAGGATGCTGCTCATGTAAGGAACCTAACCCCCAGGGGTGGAGTGACCAGTGCCGTTCGGCGGTACCCGGGATGATGACCTCATGATCCGCCTCCGGGCCGCCGTCCTCGGCGCCGTGCTGTGGTGCGTGGTCGTGGTCGCGGTCTCGTCGCTGGTGTGGGTCGTGATCTCCCGGGCCGGCGCGGGCGTCGTACCCGTCACGCAGCCGCAGGCCGACGTCACGGGCTCTCTCCCCGTGCCCGGCCAGGGCCATCCGTCTCGTGGGCGTCCGAGCCCCGGCATGACGTTGTCGCCCCGGCCGTCGCAGGCACCGTCGTCGGGAGGTACTCCGTCGACCGGGCCGACCGGGACACCCGTCGTGCCGCCTCCGGTCTCGTCCTCGTCGCCGCCACCCGCACCCGCGGCGCAGCGGCGTTCGTGGAGCGGTCCGGCCGGCCACGTGGTCGCCGAGTGCCGCGGTACGGCGGTGCACCTGGTCGCGGCGTACCCCAACGCCGGCTGGCGCTACCTGATCGGCTCCCGGGGCCCGGGGCTGGTCCAGGTGAGGTTCCTCCGCGTCGGCGAGGGCGGCCGCTCGGTGACCGTGCAGGCGCGGTGCGTGTCCGGCGTACCCCACTTCACCCTGCCGACCCACGAGCCCGGCGACACCTGACCGGTGGATGGGCGGCCGGAGCGTGTCCGCGGCCGCGGATAGGGTGCAGCGGTGCCTCGCCCCCCAGACGTTCCGCGACCACCGGTCGGCGACGTCCTGGCGACCGCGGTCGAGGCCCTGGGTGGCGAGGAGCGACCCGGCCAGATCGCGATGGCCGAGGCCGTCGGCGAGGCGTTCGCGGAGCACCGTCACCTGGTCGTCCAGGCCGGCACCGGCACCGGCAAGTCGCTGGCCTATCTCGTCCCGGCGCTACTGCACGACGAGCGGGTGGTGGTGGCGACGGCGACGCTGGCCCTGCAGCACCAGCTTGTCGAGCGCGACCTGCCGCGGCTCGTCGAGGCGGTCGGGGCCACCCATCCCGGCATCGATACGTCGTACGCCGTGCTGAAGGGCCGGTCGAACTACGCCTGCCTGCACCGGATCCGCGAGGGCGTGCCCGACGACCAGGGTGCCTTGATCGAGGTGCCGCAGGGGTCGATGGCCTCGAAGGTCCTCGAGCTGCGGGCGTGGGCGGAGAAGGAGGCCGAATCGCGTGGCAGCGGGGAGCGCGACAGCGCGCCCCGGCACACCGACCGCGAGTGGCGACAGGTCAGCGTCAGCCATCGCGACTGCCTGGGGGCCTCGCGGTGCCCGTTCGGGCAGGAGTGCTTCGTCGAGCTCGCCCGCGAGGAGGCGCACCGCTCGCACCTGATCGTCACCAACCACTCGCTGCTCGCGATCGACGCGATCGAGGGGGTGCCGATGATCCCCGACTACGACGTGGTGGTGGTCGACGAGGCGCACGAGGTCGTCAGCCGGGTGACTCAGGCCGCGACCGACGAGCTGTTCGCCGCCGACGTCGACCGAGCCGCGCGGCGTTCCCGGCGCTGGGTGTCGGACGCCGAGCGTGAGTCGTCGTCAGCCGATGACCTGGCCGACGCTGGTGACGCGCTGGGTGCGGCCATCGGCGAGTGCGAGCCCGGCCGGTTCGACGTCGTACCCGAGCAGCTGGCCGACGCCCTGGTGCTGGTGCGCGACGCCGCGCGTGCCTGCCTCTCGGCGTACCCCAAGGAGACCGACAGCTCGGACGCCGACGCCGGTCGCACGCAGGCCCGCGGGTCGCTGCAGGAGGTGTTCGTGACCGCGGAGCGGATGGCCGCGCGGTCCGAGTCCGACGTGCTGTGGCTGACCGAGGGAGGCAGCGGTGAGCAGAGCCGGCTGCCGCCGCGGCTGTGTGTCGCGCCGCTGGAGGTCTGGGGCCCGATGCGCGAGAAGCTGCTCGGCGACAAGACGGTCGTGCTGACCTCGGCGACCCTGATGCTGGGCGGCGACTTCAACGCCCTGGCGACGTCGGTCGGGCTGAAGCCGACCGAGCGGGTCGCCCTTCGAGACGGCGCGGACGCGCCTCCTCAGAAACCGCCCGGGTCGGACGCGTTGGTCTCGACGGGCTCGACCAGCGGTGGGGATGACGAGGTGCTGCCGTGGGTGGGGCTCGACGTCGGCTCGCCGTTCGACTACGGCCAGCAGGCGATCCTCTACATCGCCCGGCACCTCCCGCCCCCCGGTCGCGACGGTCTCGGCCAGGCCCAGCTCGACGAGATCGTGTCCCTCGTCGACGCTGCGGAGGGCCGGACGCTGGGGCTGTTCAGCTCGCGTCGGGGAGCGGAGACCGCGGCGGAGGCGGTCCGCGAGCGGCTGCCGCACCTGACCACGCTCGCGCAGGGCGAGGCGCAGCTGCCGGAGCTGGCGCGGCAGTTCGTGGGTGACCCGCACACCTGCCTGTTCGGCACGCTCAGCCTCTGGCAGGGCCTCGACGTCCCCGGCGACACCTGCCAGCTGGTGATCATCGACCGGATCCCGTTCCCGCGCCCCGACGACCCGCTGATGAGCGCCCGTCAGCGCGCGGCCGACAAGGCCGGGGGCAACGGCTTCATGCAGGTGGCCGCGACCCATGCGGCGCTGCTCCTGGCCCAGGGCGCGGGCCGGCTGATCCGCACCACAGACGACCGCGGTGTGGTCGCGGTGCTGGACCCCCGACTGGCCACCGCGCGCTACGGCGGCTTCCTCAAGGCGAGCCTGCCGCCGATGTGGCCGACGTACGACGGCGACCTGGTCCGCCGGGCGCTGAGCCGGCTGGCCTCCGCCCCAGACGGCTAGATGTAGTCGCTGGGTGGGCAGGGCGCGTCGGCGTCGATGCGCTCGATGTGTTCGATGCGCTCGACCGGGGCGCCGCGCTCCGCGCGCTCGCTGGACTCCAGGGTCCGCTCGGGGACGCCCGACGCGACCTGCGGGTTGAACGCCAGCTGCACGCGGACCTTCTCGCGCTGGTCGGCGAACCACGGGTCGACCAGCCACATCGCCACGATCACCAGCGCCCAGCCGACGAGCACGTCGAGGATCCAGTGGTTGCCGGTGCCGACGATGACGGCGGCGGTGATGAAGGCGTGCAGCCAGGCCAGGCCGCGGGCCCAGTAGTTGCGCGTCGTACGGCGGACCACCAGGGCCACCCAGAGCGCCCAGCCGGCGTGCAGGCTCGGGAACGCGGCCAGCTCGTTGGTCAGCCCGCCCATGCCCTTCGGGGCCGAGGCGTCGGCACCCCACCAGCCGGCACCCGCGTGCAGCTTGAGCACGTCGATGTAGCCGCTGCTGAGGAGCCGCGGCGGCGCGGTCGGCAGCAGCAGATAGCAGGCCAGCGCGATCAGCGAGGCCACGACCAGCGCCCAGCGGGCGGGCGAGTAGGTGTCGTGTCCCTTGCGGTAGAGCCAGACCAGCACGAAGAGCGTGACGGCGTAGTGCGCAGCGGCGTACCAGTAGCACGCCGGGATCGCCGCCCACGCGTGCGCGACGAACCAGTTGTTGATCGGGTGCTCCCAGTCGATGTGCAGCACCGACTCGAGGTGGCGCAGGTCCTCGGCGCGGTCCTGGGAGGGTCCGAGGTCGCCGTCGGCGACCGTCCGGGTCACGCAGTAGAAGACGTAGAGGCAGCCGATCAGCGCGATCTCGCGAGCGCCGCGTCGCCCGAGGAGGCCCCCCCGGGCGATCGCAGGCAGAGTCGACCTCACGCTCATCCGGGACATCCTCTCAGGTCCGCAGGAGGATTTGCATCATCCTTATGACGCACGAGGAGCCCGGGGTATTCGGTCAGATACGTCGCAGGACCGCGGTCACCTTGCCGAGGATCGTGGCGTGGGTGCCGTCGATCGGGTCGTACGCCGCGTTGTGCGGCAGCAGCCAGACGTGGCCGTCCTTGCGCTGGAAGGTCTTGACCGTGGCCTCGCCGTCGATCAGTGCGGCCACGATGTCGCCGTTCTCGGCGGTCTGCTCCTGGCGCACCACGACGTAGTCGCCGCTGCAGATCGCCGCGTCGACCATCGAGTCGCCGGAGACCTCGAGCATGAAGAGCGTGCCCTCGCCGACCAGCTGCTTGGGCAGCGGGAAGACGTCTTCGAGGGTCTCCTCAGCCAGGATCGGACCGCCGGCCGCGATCCGCCCGAGCATCGGGACGTAGGTGGCCGCCGGCATCGCGTCGCCGACGCCGGTCTCGTCGTACGATGTCTCGTCGTCGGTCGTGGTCGACCCCATCGACCGCCGGGCCGCCATCACCTCGGGGAGGAACACCTCGAGGGCGCGTGGGCGGTTGGGGTCGCGCTTGAGGAAGCCCTTCTGCTCCAGCACCCGGAGCTGGTGGGCGACGCTGGAGCTGCTGGTGAGCCCGACCTTCTCGCCGATCTCGCGCATGCTGGGCGGGTAGCCGCGCTGCTCGATGGACTCCTTGATCGCGACCAGCACCCGCGTCTGGCGCGGCGTGAGCCCGGTGGCGTCGGGTGGACCGTCGGGGAGCTCACTTACCTTGCGGCTGCTCTTCGTCATGCACCGAACCGTACGGCGGCGACCGCCCCGGAATCAAACACCTGTTCGAACGGGCGTGTCGTCTGCCACCCACGCGGCCGGACGCGTGAGTGGCAGACGAGGTGCTCAGTGGCGACTCAGCGCGCGAGTGAGGGCTGCCGGCCGGCGGTGCGGGCCGGTGAAGTGGACCCGGTCTTCACGCTGTCCGCCCGGGTCAGGACCACCCGGCTCACGAATTCGGTCGACGCGACCGTCGCGGTCGCGTTGTTGCACAGGAAGACAGGGGTCTGCCCCTTGTGGGCGGTAAAGAGTCCGGTCCCGGACGCCACCGAGAACGTGGAGTTGACGGCGCCGTACGCGATCACCTGGATGTCGGTCGGGCCGTCGTTCAGGAAACAGATACCCGCAGTTCCCGCGGTCGTCATGCCGATGTCGAACGAGGCGATGTAGTGGCCCTTGGGCAGGTTGTTCAACGCGAGGCCGAAGGGGAGCGTCGTGCCCCCGGGGATGACGTAGTTGCGGACGTTGTTCTGAAGGGACGTTGCGTGCAACCCGTCGAGCTTGTCCGCGTTGAGGTGCTTGACCAGCTTGGAGCTGGACACGGCCAGCGGGGGTGACTTCTTGCTGGTGTGGAGCGAGAGCGCGGGACCCTTGCCGGTGTTGCTCACCGACGCGGGCTTCGACTCGCTGTTGGAGTGGCCAAGCAGGAGCGGGTGGCCGTTGGCCGCGTACGACGCGACGTTGAGGCCGGCCACCATGATCGCGGCGCCGGCCATCACCGACACGAGTCGGTTCTTGAGCATGTTGTGCATGGGTACTCCCGGAGGACGAGGTCGGGCCAGGTCGGCCCGCCGATCGAACACTGCACTACGCGCAGGGACTTTGTCGCTGGTCGGGCGAAAGAAGCCGTCGAGGCTCTGACCTTCATGGTGGTTGGATCGTGGCCATGGACAGCTGTGTGGTCACCGGTGGGGCGCGGGGGATCGGGCGTGGCATCGCCGAGCGGATGGTGCGGAAGGGGTACCTTGTCGTGGTCACCGACGTCGACGGCGAGGCTGCGCGTCGTACCGCTGCGGAGATCGGGGCCGCCGTGGGGCTCGAGCAGGACGTCCGTGACCCGGCCGCGCACCTCTTCGTCGCGACGACGGCGCGCGACCACGGCCGGCTGGCCGCGTGGTTCAACAACGCCGGCGTCGGGGACGACGGCCGGTTGGTCGACCTGGCCGACGAGCAGGTGCAGCGCCTGGTCGAGGTGAACTTCCTGGGCTGTCTGTGGGGGATGCGCGCGGCGATCGCGGCCTTCGACGGCCGCGGCGGCGACGTCGTGAACCTCGCGTCCCTGTCGGGTCTCGGGCCGGTGCCCGGCTACGCGGTGTACGCCGCCACCAAGGCGGCCGTGGTCTCGGTGACGATGTCGGTCTCCGCCGAGGTGCCGCGGCGCGTGCGGGTCCACGCGCTGTGCCCGGACGGCGTACAGACCGCGATGCTCGACGCCCAGGACAAGACCGCGCTGGGTTCGCAGCTGGTGCACTCCGGCGGCCGGATCCTCACCGTCGACGAGGCCGCCGACGCCGCGGTCGCGCTCGTCGGCACCCGGCGCGTCGTACGCAGCCTGCCGGGGTGGCGGGGCGCGGTGATCCGGACCAGCGCGCTGGCGCCGTCGGTGGCCAAGCACGGCACCCGGCTCTTCGCCGCCCGGGGTGCCCGGGTCATCGCTCGGCGAGCCGCCGGCGAGCGGTGACCAGTGGGGGGGTGACCCCGTCGCGGGCGTTTCGAAAATCGGCGAAAACATTCGAACAGTTGTTCGTGTCGCTGTTGAAATCGTTCGAACAGGTGCTCTAACGTCGTACATGTGTTCGATCGAATGTCTGATCGAACCACCGCCAGCCCCCACTCGGGGGTGACTGTCGGTGGTGGCCGTTAGACAGGAGATCGAACACACGGAGCCGACGGCCGCTGAACGCCAGCGGTACTTCCCCAGGAGGTCCCCATGAGCACCATCACCGCCACCCGCACCACGCGGCTCAGGCCGCCCGCCGCGCCGACGCGCACGGCCGCACCCCGACGCACGGTCGCCGGGCAGGGGTTCTCCGTGGGCGGTCGCGCCGACCGGCCGTTGCTGAGGGTCGTGGCCGATGACGACCGGGGTCCGGTCATCACCCGGGTGCTTCCCGCGCCGAGCATCGAGCCCGTCCGCCAGGTCCGGCTCGAGGACTTCTTCGCCGCGGAGTACGACGGCGACGACCAGCGGCTCGAGATCGTGGCGCCGCGCGCCAGCACCGTGCGACTGACCCGGCGCGGGCGGCTGGCCGTGCTGGTCGCCTCGTTCGTCGCGGTCCTCGGGCTGGCCTTCCTGGCGGCCTCCGCCTCGATGGCCAACAGCCACCCCGAGCCCACCCGGGTCGTGACCGTGACGCCCGGCCAGACGCTCTGGGACATCTCGGCCCGTGCGGCTGCCGGCGGCGACGTCCGCTCGATGATGAGCCACATCGAGACGATCAACCACCTCGACTCCGCCGCCCTCCAGGCCGGCCAGCACCTTCGCATCCCCACCAGCTGACATGCACAGACTTCCGCCGGCCGACTCGACCCCGGCCGGCGGAGAGCCGGGGAAGACAGGGGCAGCGTCGCCCACACGGCGCTGCCCCTGAGGCTCCGGGAGTCCGGCCACCACCGTTGCCTGTGCGTCGTTGTGGCCCCGCACTCGCCCCGTTCCGGGGCCACAACGGTGCATGAGCGGACAAGTGGCCCCCGTCAGACCGCTGGACGACCTTGTCGAGACCAGCGGCGGACTCAGCGGCAGGCTCAGCGGTCGGCCAGCCGTCGTACGAACTTCAGCCCCGACCACGTCTCGTCGATGGCGGCGACCTTCACGTCGACCCAGCCGATAGTCAGGCCGAGGTCGCGGACGGCGTTCTCGGCCAGGTCGCAGTCGAGTCCGAGCCTCTTCACGGCCGCCTGTTTGGGCCAGCACACCCACACCATCCCGGCGGTCACCGTGTGCTCGACGAGCTGCGGCAGACGCGACTCGAGCGAGGCCAGCCTGGTGTGGAACGTCAGGGTCACGTCCAGGCCGTCCCGCAGCCGTCGTACGACGTGCGCGGTCGGCGGCAGCCCGAGGTCGAGGCCGTCGGGGAGCCGGTCCAGGAGCACGACGTGGCCGTCTTTGACGCCGAGCTTGCGGGGGAGCGGGGTCCCGGAGTAGCCGGCCGTCTCCGATGGGGGAGTCACGGCTCAGCGGGCCGCTCGGCGGCCACCCGGGGTCCGCGGCGGGGCCGCGGGCGCAGCGCCGGCGCGCAGTCGGGCCACGAACCGAGCACCCAGCAGCATCCCGACGAACAGACACGCGATCGCACCGATCGTGGCCATCGCGAGCATCCACCAGCCGGTGCCGTCGCCGTCGCGGGCGGCGGTGCCGAAGTCGATCGCCAGATAGACCAGGTAGCCCCAGGCGACCATCGCGGCGGTGATGCCCAGCGCCAGGAAGAGCACCGACGAGCTCCGCGGGGGCTTTCCGGACGTTCCCGAGCCGACCGGATCGAGGCGGCTGGAGTCGATCCGGACCGGTGCGGCCGGTTGGGCAGCGTGCCGCGGAGCCGCATGCTTCGGCGAACCCTCCACAGCGCCCATTGTGACCGATCGGCGGGTACGGCGACACGCCGGTCGCGAAGACCGGTTTGGAGGGTCCGTCAGGCCGCTGACCTGTGCGAATGCGCGTCCACCCGGGGTCGCGCGAAAACACTCGCCGATTCCCTTGCCAACGGCTGCCACCCGACGTACGGTTACCACTACATCTAGTAGTTACATCGTTGTGGTTTTCCACATGTAGTCCACAGCGACCACGGGTTGGACTCACAGAAGATCGCTGGTTGTCCACAGAAAACGGTCGCCAGTGCACAGGAAAACACCCCCGCTGCGGGGGCATTCGGCGCGCCCGCACGTTGTTGTGTACATGAGGGAGAGGAGGACCCGATGCACTGCCCGTACTGCCGCCACACCGACACCAAGGTCCTCGACTCCCGCGTGTCCGACGACGGCACCGCGATCCGCCGCCGCCGGCGCTGCGAGAGCTGCGACAAGCGGTTCACCACCGTCGAGCTGATGCAGCTGACGGTGCTCAAGCGCTCCGGCGCGACCGAGCCGTTCAACCGCGAGAAGGCGATCGCCGGCGTCCGCAAGGCCTGCAAGGGCCGGCCGGTCTCCGAGGACGACCTGGCCTGCCTGGGGCAGACCGTCGAGGACGCGCTGCGCAACGAGGGTGCCGCCGAGCTCGCGGCCAACGAGGTCGGCCTGGCCATCCTCGGCCCGCTCCGCGCGCTCGACCCGGTCGCCTACCTGCGGTTCGCGAGCGTCTACAAGGCGTTCAGCTCCGCCGACGACTTCGAGGACGAGATCGCCCTGCTCCGGATGGAGCAGGCCACCGAGGACGCCGAGTTGTCGGCGGTCGGTGCCACGCTGGTTGAGGAGGGCGCCCTGGGCGCCCGTCTCGAAACCAGCGCCGAGCCACACGCCGTACCCACCGGGTAACCCACAGACCACCCGGCCCGGGTGTGGGGAAGCACACGGGCCGGGTGCACCACCTCGGCGGCGAGACGCCGCCAGCAGCACAGCCCAGCACAGCCAGCGCGAAGGACACGAGGAGATTCCATGACCGAGACGGTGAACCCCGCCAAGGGTGCGACGAAGGGTGCCCAGGCCGCGAAGCGCCTGACCATCGAGCGTGTCTTCTCAACGCCCGGCACGCACCCGTACGACGAGCTCACCTGGGAACGCCGCGACGTCGTCCAGACCAACTGGAAGACCGGCGAGACCGTCTTCGAGCAGCGCGACGTGGAGTTCCCCGACTTCTGGAGCGTCAACGCCTCCACGATCGTCACGACGAAGTACTTCCGCGGCGCGGTCGGCACCGAGGTCCGCGAGTGGAGCCTCAAGCAGCTCATCGACCGCGTGGTGTCGACGTACACCAAGGCGGGCGTCGACCACGGATATTTTGCCGACGCCGAGTCGGCTCAGATCTTCGACCACGAGCTCACCTGGCTGCTGGTCCACCAGTACTTCTCGTTCAACTCCCCGGTCTGGTTCAACGTCGGCACCCCGTCGCCGCAGCAGGTCTCGGCCTGCTTCATCCTCAGCGTCGACGACTCGATGGACTCCATCTTGAACTGGTACAAGGAGGAGGGCTTCATCTTCAAGGGCGGCTCCGGCGCCGGCCTCAACCTCTCCCGCATCCGCTCGTCCAAGGAGCTGCTGAGCAGCGGCGGTACGGCGTCCGGCCCGGTCTCCTTCATGCGCGGCGCCGACGCCTCGGCCGGCACCATCAAGTCCGGCGGCGCGACGCGTCGTGCGGCCAAGATGGTCGTGCTCGACGTCGACCACCCCGACATCGTGGAGTTCGTCGAGACCAAGGCGCGCGAGGAGGACAAGATCCGCGCGCTGCGCGACGCCGGCTTCGACATGGACCTCGGCGGGTCCGACATCACCTCGGTCCAGTACCAGAACGCCAACAACTCGGTCCGCGTCAGCGACGAGTTCATGCGCGCGGTCGAGGACGGCACCGAGTTCGGGCTGCGCGCCCGCAAAACCCACGAGGTGATCGAGACCGTCGACGCCCGCGAGCTGTTCACCAAGATCGCCGAGGCCGCGTGGGAGTGCGCCGACCCCGGCCTGCAGTACGACGACACCATCAACGACTGGCACACCAACCCGGAAACGGGGCGGATCACCGCGTCCAACCCGTGCTCGGAATACATGTCGCTCGACAACTCCTCGTGCAACCTGGCCAGCCTCAACCTGCTGAAGTTCCTCAAGGACGATGACACCTTCGACTCGGCGCTCTTCCAGAGAGCCGTCGAGCTGATCATCACCGCGATGGACATCTCGATCTGCTTCGCCGACTTCCCGACCCAGGCGATCGGCGACACCACCCGCGACTACCGCCAGCTCGGCATCGGCTACGCCAACCTCGGCGCGCTGCTGATGGCGATGGGTCTGGGCTACGACTCCGACGGCGGCCGGTCCATGGCCGCGACGATCACGTCGCTGATGACCGGCGCGTCGTACAAGAGGAGCGCGGAGCTGGCCGCGATCGTCGGCCCCTACGCCGGGTACGCCCGCAACGCCGACGCCCACAAGCGGGTGATGCGCAAGCACCAGGCCGCCAACGACACCGTCCGCACTCATCGCATCGCCGACGCGCAGGTCGCGCAGTTCGCGACCCAGGCCTGGGCCGACGTGATCGCGCTGGGCGAGACGAACGGCTTCCGCAACGCGCAGGCCTCGGTGCTCGCCCCGACCGGCACCATCGGCTTCATGATGGACTGCGACACCACCGGCATCGAGCCCGACTTCTCGCTGGTGAAGTTCAAGAAGCTGGTCGGCGGCGGCTCGATGCAGATCGTCAACCAGACCATCCCGCGTGCCCTTGCGAACCTCGGGTACGACGAGGAGAAGATCGAGGCGATCGTCGCCTTCATCGCCGAGCACGGCCACGTGATCGACGCACCGGGCCTGAAGACCGAGCACTACGACGTCTTCGACACCGCGATGGGAGCCCGGGCGCTGAAGCCGATGGGCCACGTGCGGATGATGGCGGCCGCCCAGCCGTTCCTGTCCGGCGCGATCTCCAAGACGGTCAACCTGCCCGAGACCGCCACGGTCGAGGAGATCGAGGACATCTACCTCCAGTCGTGGAAGCTCGGCCTCAAGGCGACCGCGGTCTACCGCGACAACTGCAAGGTCGGCCAGCCGCTGTCCGACGGCAAGAGCGAGTCCTCCAAGAAGGACCAAGCACGGGCCGGATCTTCTCCGCTGGTTGAGGAGGGCGCCCTAGGCGCCCGTCTCGAAACCAAGGAAGTGATCGTTTATAGGCCGACCCGCAAGCGCCTGCCGAAGTCCCGCACCTCGCGCACCACGTCGTTCACCGTCGGCGGCGCCGAGGGCTACATGACCTCCGGTGCCCACGACGACGGCGAGCTGGGCGAGGTGTTCCTCAAGCTCGGCAAGCAGGGCTCGACCCTGGCCGGCGTGATGGACGCCTTCTCGATCGCGGTCTCCATCGGCCTTCAGTACGGCGTGCCGCTGGAGACGTTCGTCTCGAAGTTCTCCAACCTGTCCTTCGAGCCCAACGGCCTGACCGACGACGCCGACGTGCGGATGTCGAAGTCGATCATGGACTACATCTTCCGCCGCCTCGCCCTGGACTACCTCGACTTCGAGTCCCGCCAGGGCCTGGGCATCTACTCCGCCGACGAGCGCCAGCGCTACCTCGAGACCGGCTCCTACGAGCCGATCGCGGACGTGGGCAGCGCAGCCGAAGTCATCGGCGATCTCTCCTCTCCCTCGGTCGAGCCTGTCGAGACCATGGATGCCGAGCTGGTCGAGACCAAGGCCGAGCACGAGGCGATCGACGACCTAGCTCCGAAGCCGGCCCCCAAGGAGGCCCACACCTCCGCCGAGCTCCTGGAGAAGATCACCGGCACCGCTGTCGATTCCCCCCTCTGCATGACCTGCGGCACCAAGATGCGCCCCGCCGGCTCCTGCTACGTCTGCGAAGGCTGCGGCAGCACCAGCGGCTGCAGCTGATGGCGATGAGAACGGTAGGTATGAGATGCCCGGCGAAGAGCCCCGGCACCGACATTCGGATCCGGTAACCGACAAGACTGAACCGGTGCGCCGCCCGACCCTGAGCCATGGGGGCCGGGCCTCCGGTGCGTGCAGCTCTGAACGGGATGCACAGACTGCATCCTGGCGGCGGATCGGTCTTCGCTGTGCCTGCTCGAAATCGTCGGTCTATCACGGCCACACAAGCACAGATGGCCAGGCCTTGCAGGGCC
>DAINSL010000002.1:46666-68159 GCA_036741335.1 Nocardioides sp.
AACGTCGTACCGAGGCCCGCTGCCACTCCGATGGTGTTCTCGTCGAGGTACGGCGCGACGTCGGCCGGGCCGATCGTGTACTTCCCCTCCGCCAGCGGGATGATCCGCGGCTCCACGTCGAAGTAGCGGCAGAACTTCTCCCACACGACGTGCACGTCGCCGCCGAAGACGAGGTTGGGCCGGTCGACGGGGAGCTTGGCCCCCTCGCGCCGTTCCTTCCACTTCCACTTCAGGGAGAGGGCGCCGAGCATGATCGCCTCCGAGGACCCCTGGGTGCGGCACCCGGTGGTCTCGCCCGGGGCGTGGAAGAGGTCGGCCAGCATCCGGATGCAGCGCTGCTCGATCTCGGCCGAGATGGGGTACTCGGCGTGGTCGATGAAGTTGCGATGGAGGTTCTGCGCGATGATCCGCTGGGCCTCCGGCTCCATCCAGGTCGTGACGAACGTGGCCAGGTTGCGCATCGGGTCGCCCTCGAGGGCGAGGTCATCGTCGAGGAGCCGCCCGGCGTCCGTGGGGCTCATGCCCGAGTCCGGGAACGAGGTCGACGGCACCTCCTCGGTGAGGAAGCGGTTGCCGAACAGTGCCGTGGTGCGGGTGTCCCGTTCCGGGGTCATGCTCATGGTTGCGAGTCAACCACCGTCGTCGCAACGGTGGGACCGCCACCGGGAGTGAAAGGATCGTGGACGTGGCGCCGAAGAAGGACCAACCGGCAGATGGCTTGGCTGCGTTGCGCCCGGACCTTGCCGCGGCGGCGTTGCGACTGGGGTCGCGGCTGCGGGACCCGGGCCAGCTGGCGCCGGTGGCGGCGTACCTGCGTGAGGACGAGACCGTGCGGTACGTCGCGCTGGGCACGCACGAGCGGGGCGGCGGGGTGCTGGTGCTGACCGACGCCCGGCTGCTGTTCTTCCTCCAGAGGGTGCTGACGCCGACGCTGGACCTGGCGCTCGGGAGGATCTCGTCGGTCACGACCTCCTCGGGCCTGTCGACCGGTGAGGTCGCGCTCGAGGTGGGGAAGGACGTCGTCGCCGTCTCGAGGATCCCGAAGGCCGAGGTCGCGCCGGTCGCCGAGGCGATCCGGCAGGCCGTCGCGGACGCGCCGCCCGAGCCGACTCCCTCGACCGATGTGGGTTCATCCGTGGACCCGTTCGAGGCGATGGAGCGGCTGGCGGCGCTCCGCGACAGCGGGGTGCTCACCGAGTCAGAGTTCGCGGCCAAGAAGCAGGAGCTCCTCGACCGCCTCTGAGTGGGCCTCAGGCCCAGGCGATGGCGTGCTCCAGCGGGACCCGCGGGTTGCGGGGGAACCACGGGTCGACGCCGGGGCGGCCGATGTTGACGACCAGGTGCGTGCGCCACGTCGTACCGGCGAAGAACTCGGCGTCGATGGCCGGGCCGTCGAAACCGCCCATCGGGCCGGCGGCGAGGCCGTGCGCGCGGACGGCCAGGAAGAAGGCGCCGCTGGCGAGGGCGGCGTTGTACTTGGCGATGTCCTCGCGTGACTCGACGGGC
This sequence comes from Nocardioides sp., assembly GCA_036741335.1. Taxonomy (GTDB): domain Bacteria; phylum Actinomycetota; class Actinomycetes; order Propionibacteriales; family Nocardioidaceae; genus Nocardioides. Next base: position 48,173 of record DAINSL010000002.1, read on the forward strand.
ATGCCGCCGAACATCTCGCGGAGGGACGCGCCGCGGTCGGGGAAGACGGTCTCGAAGTGCTCGTGGAAGTCGCTGTCGAAGGCGAGTACGGCGACCGCGGGCGCGGTGAGCGTCTTGGCCTTGTTGCCCTCGTTCATGTGGGCCACGAGCCGCTCGCGGGCCTCGGGGGTGCGCACGAAGAGCGCGCGCAGAGGCTGGCTGTTCGCCAGGGTGGGGGCGAAGCTGGCGAGCTCCCAGATGCTGCGCAGCGTCTCGTCGCTGACCGGCTCGTCGGAGAAGGTGTTCGCGGTGCGTGCCTCGGTGAAGAGCAGGGAACGGGCCGTGTGGTCGAGTGTTTCGGGGGCGTAGGTGGTCACGAGGGGCCTCTTCTGGAAGTAGGAGCGACTAGTAAGAACGATGTTACTTCGATTATAGAAGTAACATCCAAGAATGAAGCAAGGTATGCTTCGTCACATGACGCCGAGGGACGTCGCGGAGGTCGAGCCGCGCACCTGTGATGCCTCGCTCTCGCGCGCCTTCGAGTTCCTCGGCAAGCGCTGGAACGGCGTCATCCTCGGCAGCCTCGGCCAGGGGCCGGGCACGTTCTCCGAGCTGAAGCGGCTCCTGGGCGTCGGTGACTCGACCCTGGCGGACCGGCTCGTGGAGCTCACGACCGCCGGGCTGGTCAAGCGCACCGTCGACGAGGGACCGCCCGTGGCGGTCAGCTACGAGCTCACCCCGGCCGGCATGGCGCTGATGCCGGCCATGCGCGCCCTGGCCGAGTGGGCCAGCGACAACCTCACCGAGGAGCGCTGCCGCGAGGTGCGCTGACGCACCCGGTCCGACGGGGTGAACCGCTCGGTCACGATTCGGTCACGATGCCGGAATCCCTTGTGGATAACGGGTTTCTGGCCCTTCGACTGTCGGTGGCTGGTGCTTGGCTTGAGCCATGTCGATGAGATCTCCGCTGGACGCGCACCCGCTGTTGCGGTGCCTCGCGGGCATCGACGAACGCCTCGACGATGCGGCCGATCTCGACCCGACCTACCTGCCGACGCGTGACAAGGAGCAGGCGCTGCTGGCTGTCGATCGCGAGCTCGCGCGACTGGAGGGGCTCCGGCTGCAGATCCTCGCCGTGGCCGACGACGTGGCTCAGGATCACGGTGCACGATCGGCCGGGGCGTGGCTGGCCCTCGAACGACGTGAGGGCGCACCTGCCGGCGTACGCAACCAACGCATGGCCGAGGCGCTGCACCGCTGGTCCGGTGTCGAGGCGGCGCTGCGGGCGGGCGACGTCAACCCGGCCCAGGCAGCGGTGATCGTGCGGGCACTCGACGCACTCCCGCCCGATCTCGACGCCGAGCTCGCCGCCAAGGCCGAGGCGCAGCTGCTCTCCGAAGCGGCGCACTTCGGCCCGCGCGAGCTGCGGGTGCTCGGTCGACGGGTGCTCGAGGTGGTCGCGCCCGACGTGGCCGATCGCGAGGAGGAGCGGCTCGTGCGGGCCGAGGAAGAGCGCGGACAACGCGCGGCACGCCTCACGTTCCGTCCCCGCGGTGACGGGGTGACCGACCTGATCGCCCGGTTGCCCGACCAGGTGGCCGACCGGCTACGCGCCTATCTCGACGCCTTCACCGCACCCCGCCGTACCGGCGCGGGTCCCGCGTTCGGAGACCTCGACCAGCTGTCCCTGCCGCAACGCCGGTGCCAGGCCTTCTGCGCCCTGCTGGAGCAGATGCCCGCCGACGGGTTGCCCGCCCACGGAGGTACGGCGACCTCGGTGATGGTGATGGTCGACCTCGAGACCCTCCGTCGCGAAGCCGGGTTGGCGGAGCTGTCGACCGGCGGACTGATGTCGGCCACCGAGGTTCGCCGTGCGGCCTGTACGGCGAACATCCTCCCCGTCGTGCTCGGCGGCGCCGGCGAGGTGCTCGATCTCGGCCGCTCCCGACGACTCTTCTCACCCGCGCAGCGCAAGGCGATGGTCGTGCGCGATCGCCGATGCCGAGCCGAGGACTGCGATATCCCGCCCGCGTGGTGCGAGGCTCACCATGCTCGTCAGCCCTGGGCGAGCGGAGGCAAGACCGATCTGAGCGACGGCCTGCTGCTCTGTCCGTTCCACCACCACCGGGCCCACGACCCTTTGTGGCAGAACAAGCGGCTGCCCAGCGGCGATGTGAGGTTCAGCAGACGCACGTGACGCATCCGCATCTCAAGGTCCGTCAGGGCTGAGGCATCCCGCTCAGCATCCTGACCAGCGTCGGTCGACGTCGGTGACGCTCGAGGAGAAGGTCGACATAGGCGGCGTAGTCCGGCACCCGACCTCCCGTGACGCAGGCGCGGCGCAGTTCACCCAAGAACTTGACGGCCTCGCGGTAGTGGGCGGTGTCCTGCAGAGTGGTGTCGATCAGCTCGACGTACCCCTCGAGGACCTCGCCCGGGTGAGTACGCGCGCGACTGCGCAGCAGTGAGTGCCTGAGCGCCGGTCCGACGCTCATCGTCTGGGCTGCCTCCCACGCCAGATCGCCCTCGCCCTCGTCGAGGAGCATCGTCAGCCACGCCGAGGGATTCCGCTCCAGCAGGACGTCGAGGGCACCGAGACGCTCGTCCGACCAACGACCCGTCGGTTCGGCGGTGCGGCGTAGCGCGGCGTACGACGACTCCGTGGGCTGGCGCGCGAGGTACTCCCGTTGCAGAGCCACGGCCAGGTCGATCTCGCCACGGCCAAGGTGCAACTCGACCGCGGCCTCCACCAACCATCTGGTGTGCGGCGAGACGGCCAGCGTCCGTCCGTCTTCGGCGTACTGCAGGGCCCGGTCCTTCTCGCCGATCTCGAGCAGGGCCTCGACCAGTGACCGATATCGGTAGGCGGAGTCGAGTGGCCCGCCGACCAGTTCCACGATAAGCGGCACATCACGGCTGAGGACGGCCAGCCGTTCGAGCGCGAGCCGGGGGTAGAACGATGTGGGGTCGACGTCGAGCCGGCGGTCCACCTCCCGTCGGCACGCCGCCAGCCCGCGCTCGCCGAGCGCATCGGCGTACGCGACCGGGTCGACAGCGAAAAAGCCGTCGTCGCCGAACCCGACCTTCGCCATCCATCGTGCGAGCTTGACCGGATCGGGTGAGCCCAGCCGTGCGGCATCGACGTGCAGGTCCAGCAGGCGGCACGTGGCGTCGCCCTGGATGCCGGAGGAGTCGTCGGAGCGCAGAATGGTCCGGATCATCGACCCGACGGCGCGCTCCAGCGACGGCAGCATCAGGTCCGCACTCGCGGGGTCGAGGGCCTCCTCGAGCTGGTCGACCACCTCATGGGCGTAGGTCCCCAGGTCGTTGGCCCGGCGATAGTCGAGGTAGCCGCGAGTCGTCAGCGTCGCGACGAGGTCACGGATCTCCTGCCCGGAGAGGCCGCGGCTAGCACGTCGGGTCGGTTGAGCCGACCGCTCGTCAGCCGGTTGGCTCGGCCCGCTCCCTCCGCCGTCGGCGAGCAGAGCCGCCGCCACCTGGTGTTTGCAGACATCGCCTCGCAGCCCGACGGGGCACGTGCAGAAACCCTGCTGGTGCCGAAGAGAGACGTCGTACTCGTCCGTGCCACTGGCGATCGCCGACACGCTGCTCTCCGAGCGCGACACGATCCGGACCAGTCCGCGATCTGCGTAGTCGCGGCCGCGGGCCAGCGACCCGGAGTCGGCCTGGGCCAGGATCTGCGCGAACGACACGCATTCGAGTATTGCCGACATGCGGGCCCGTACAGCGGTCCGACTGGTCTTCGTGACACAGGCCCGCCGAGGGCGCGGTCGATGCGGGCGTATCTTCACGGATGCACTAGCGCCTGAGGGAGCCGACCATGGATCTGGGTGCACATCTGCCTCTCGCCGACCTCGGCGACGGGACGCCCTCGCTCGACGGGCTGCGCGAGTACGTGCGCACCGCTCGCGACCTCGGGTGCGCCGCCGTCTCCGCGAACGACCACCTCGTCTGGCGGCGCCCGTGGCTGGACGGCCCGACCGCGCTCGCCGCTGTGGCCGGGGAGGCGGGGTCGATGGCACTGGCGACCAGCATCGCCCTCCCGGTGGTGCGGCACCCCGTCGTGGTGGCGAAGACCCTCAGCTCCCTGGCGTCACTGACGGAGAACCGCGTGATCGGAGGCCTCGGCCCGGGATCCAGCCAGGCCGACTACGACGCGGTCGGTGTGCCGTTCGCCGAGCGGTTTGCCCGCTTCGACGAGGCCATGCCGCTGGTGCGGACCCTGGTCCGCGGCCAGGCCACCACCGGGGGCAGGTTCTACGGCCCGGCGGGTCCGCTGGCACCCGTGCGCGATCCGGCGCCCGAGGTGTGGTTCGGCAGCTGGGGCTCGGACCGCCGGCTCGCCGCACTGGCGGCGGTGGCGGACGGATGGTTCGCCTCGGCGTACAACGCGACGCCCACGGAGTACGCCGCCGCCCGAGCGCGACTCGACGGCCACCTCGCGGCGGCGGGTCGGGATCCGGCGGAGTTCCCCGACGCGATCGCCACCGCATGGGCCCTGGTCACGACCCACTCGGGTGAGCGCGAGCGGCTGCTGCACGACCTGCTCGGTCCGCTGCTCGGCCGCGACCCGGAGACCCTGGGCAACCTGCCGATCGGATCGCCGGCGCAGTGCGCCGAGGCGTTGGCGGCGTACGCCGATGCCGGGGCGACGCTGCTGCTGGTGTGGCCACTTCGCGACGCGAGCGCTCAGCTGGAGCTGCTCGCCGGCGCCCGGCCGTCGTAGATGCCGGACGGCCCTTGCCCCGCGGCCGGCAGGGGACCATCGTGGGGAGATCACCGGACCAGGAGACGGAAGGGGTGTCGCGATGCACGCCAAGGTCGGCGACCGGCTCGTCGTGGAGGGCCACACGGTCGGCTCGTCCCGGCGTGAGGGTGAGATCCTCGAGGTACGCGGGGATGACGGAGCACCGCCGTACGTCGTGCGTTGGGACGACGGACACGAGGGGCTCACGTTCCCGGGAGCCGACGCCCATTGCGACCCAAAGGCCTGAGAACCGGCAGGGTCGGACCAGGTGTCCATGCGGGCGATCGCAGGGGGTCGGCGCTGCGGTGCTCCACGAACTCACGGAGCCGAGTCTCACCAGCCGCCGAGACCCGCGAGCTGCACGCCCGCCTCCTGCAGTGAAGTCAGTCGAGACCGCTCAGGTCCGGTGGGACGTCGACGGCGTGCTCGCGCAGGATCGACAGCGGGATCACCTCGAGCGCCCGCTCGTTGGTGGAGGCGAGTACGACGGGCGCGGCGACGCCGTCGCGGTAGGCCTGCAGCCACCGAACCGCGACCACACACCAGCGGTCGCCGGGGTGCAGACCGGGGAAGCCGTACTCCGGCACCGGCGTGCTCAGGTCGTTGCCGACGGCGCGTTGGTGGGCGAGGAACTCCTCGGTCGCCACCGCGCAGACCGCGTGCAGCCCCAGGTCCTCGCTCCCGCACGAGCAGTTGCCATCACGGTAGAAGCCGGTCATCGGTTCGATTCCGCAGGGTTCGAGCGGAGCGCCGAGGACGTTGTGCTCGGGCGTCGGATCAGGCACAAGGAGCATCATGCCCGGCCCTCCGGCCTTGGTCAGCGTCGGTGCCTGGCGGACGCCGTACCTCAGGGGCGGGCCGGCGGCGGCCAGGTCTGGGCACCCAGCTCGCGCGACAGGGCGCGGGCGGTCTCGCGGACCAGGTCGCCCGGGTCGGAGTCGGCGGCGCCGGAGACCACGACCCCGATCGCCCCGACGATGCCGCCGGAGTCGAAGACCGGGCTGGCCACCGCACCTTCGCCGATCACGGCTTCGTCCTGCTCACGGGCGATGCCGATCGCGCGGACCTGGTCGAGCTGGGCGCGGACGTCGTCGGGAGAGGTCAGCGTCTCGCCGGTCATGCTGCGCAGCTCGCCGGCGGCGAGCATCCGGTCGGCGTCCTCGGGCATGAACGCGAGCATCGCCTTGCCCAGGGCGCTGGCGTGGGCCGGGATGACGATGCCGACCTCGGGCATCTGCCGGCTGCCGTCGGGCCGCGGCTCGTGATGGATGATCACGACGTCGTCGATCAGCAGCACTCCTGTGCGCACCGCCATGCCGGTACGACGCGCGAGGTCCTCGGCCCAGGGGATCGTCTTCGACCGCAGCTCGAGGGTGTCCAGGTAGACGTTGCCCAGCCGGAGCACGGCCGGCCCGAGCTGGTAGCGGCTGGAGCCCCGCTCCTGCACGACCATGCCGTGCTCGACCAGGGTGCGGACGATGCCGTGCGTGGTGGACGGTGCCAGGTCGAGCCGCGCTGCGAGCTCCGAGAGGCTCATCCGCCGGGCTCCCTGCAAGGCAGTGAGCACCCGGATCGCCCGGTCGACGGACTGGATCACCGCTCAGTCCTCCCGTGAGTTTGACATCGAGTGAAGAAGTATGCCGAACACTCTTGCGAACTAGTGAATCGTAGTAGTAACGTCCACGCAACATTCGACAATATCGAATGTCATTCGATCTTCGGGCACGAAAGGACAAGAGCATGCTCGACGACACCACCACAGTTCAGAAGCTCCTCGCGGAGGCCCTCGGGACCGCGTTCCTGGTCTTCATCGGGGTCGGGGCCGTGCCCGCCACGTTGATCGTGAACGGCGACGCGCCGTTCACGATGGCCGATCTCGGCATGATCTCGCTGGCCTTCGGCACGATCGTGATCGCCACCGTCTACGCCCTCGGGCACGTGGGAGGCAACCACATCAACCCGGCCGTCACGGTCGGCCTGGCCGTCTCCGGCAAGTTCCCCTGGTCGCAGGTGCCCGGATACATCGCCGCCCAGTGCGTCGGTGCCGTGGTCGGCGCGACCGCGATCATCGGCGTGCTCGGTCACAAGGCGAGCGACGTGGGCCTCGGGGTGGCGTCGTACAGCGGCATCGGCTGGACGCAGGCCTTCACCGCCGAGTTCGTCGGGACCTTCATCCTGGTGTTCACGATCTTCGGCGTCATCCACCGCAAGGCGGCGGCAGGGTTTGCCGGGCTCGCCATCGGCCTGGTTGTCTTCGCCATCATCATCCCGGTGGGGCCCGCGACCAGCTCGGCCATCAACCCCGCACGCGTCGTCGGCCCGATGCTCGTCCAGCAGATCGCCGGCGGCACGGTCAAGTGGGAGCAGCTGCCCGTCTACCTGTTCGCCGAGCTCCTCGCCGGTGCCGCCGCCGCCCTGCTGTACGGCGTCATTGCCAGCACTCCCGCCGACCGCGCCGTCAGCGAGGGCATCGACCTCGCCGACCCCGAGCCGTCGGTGCGCGAGACGGCCTCGGCCTGAGCCCCGACCCCACATCCAAGGAAGAGAGACGTCATGAAGAAGCTGATCAACGACCCGAACGACGTGGTGGTCGAGGCCCTGCTCGGGATCGAGGCCGCACACCCCGACCTCCAGGTCGACCACCACAACAAGATCATCTACCGCGCCGACGCGCCCAAGTCCGGCAAGGTCGGGCTGATCTCGGGCGGCGGCTCCGGCCACGAGCCGCTGCACGGCGGGTTCGTCGGGCTCGGCATGCTCGACGCGGCGTGTGCCGGTGAGGTGTTCACCTCGCCGGTGCCCGACCAGATGCTCGCGGCCACCAAGCTCGTCGACGGTGGCGTCGGCGTGCTTCACATCGTCAAGAACTACACCGGCGACGTGATGAACTTCGAGATGGCGGCCGAGCTGGCCGCGTCCGAGACCGGCGCCCGCGTCGTCTCGGTGGTCACCGACGACGACGTCGCGGTCCAGGACAGCACCTGGACGGCGGGCCGTCGCGGTGTCGGGGTCACGGTGCTGCTGGAGAAGATCGCGGGAGCCGCGGCCGAGGAGGGACGCGACCTCGACGCGGTCGCCGACATCGCCCGGAAGGTGAACGCCCAAGGCCGCAGCATGGGCGTCGCCCTCACCTCGTGCACGGTCCCGGCCGCGGGCAGCCCGACGTTCGAGCTCGGCGAGGACGAGATGGAGCTCGGCGTCGGCATCCACGGCGAGCCCGGTCGCAAGCGGGTCCCGCTCGCCCCGGCCAAGGAGATCGCCGAGATGCTGGTCGAGCCGATCCTGGCCGACTTGCCGTTCTCCTCCGGCGACCCGGTGATCGCGTTCGTCAACGGCCTGGGTGGCACGCCCCTGATCGAGCTCTACGTGATGTACAACGAGGTCAACAAGATCCTGTCGGCGCACGGGGTGACCGTGGCCCGCTCGCTGGTCGGCTCGTACATCACCTCGCTCGAGATGGCCGGCTCCTCGGTCACCCTGCTCAAGGTCGATGACGAGCTCCTGTCGCTCTGGGACGCTCCGGTCAGGACATCGGCACTCAGGTGGGGAATCTGACACATGGCTGACAACGTGACCACGGCGGTCCTCGACGGGTGGGTACGGCGCTTCGCCGCCCTCGTGTCCGAGAACAAGGACCACCTCACCGAGCTGGACGCGGCGATCGGCGACGCCGACCACGGGTCCAACCTCGATCGAGGGATGAAGGCCGCCGTGGCCGCGTTGGACGAGCTCGGGCCGACCGCGGCCGGGCCGCTGTTCAGCAAGGTCGGGATGACCCTGGTGTCCACAGTCGGCGGCGCGAGCGGACCCCTCTTCGGGACGCTCTTCCTGCGGATGGGCACGTCGCTCGGCGACGCCGAGTCGGTCACCACCGAACAGGTCGCGGCCGCACTCCGGGCCGGGCTCGAGGGCGTCGAGGCCCGCGGCAAGGCGCAACCGGGCGACAAGACGATGTACGACGCCCTGGCGCCCGCCGTGGACGCGCTGGAGAAGTCGGTGGCCGAGGGCTCCGGACTCGGCGAGGCGCTCGGCCAGGCACGCGATGCCGCCGTCGAGGGCCGCGACGCCACCATCCCCATGCTCGCCCGCAAGGGCCGCGCCAGCTATCTGGGCGAGCGCAGCGTCGGCCACCAGGACCCCGGCGCCACCAGCGTCGCGCTGCTGCTCGAGGCGGCGGCGCAGGCCGCGTCCTGACCGAGACACGCGTCCGCACGACCCCTCACCGCACCGGAAGGAGCAGCCACCATGACATCGCGACAGGGCGTCGGCATCGTGGTCGTCTCCCACAGTCGGGCACTGGCCAGGGCCGCTCTCGGCCTGGCCGGCGAGATGCTGCATGGGCGGCACGTGAACATCGAGATCGCCGCGGGCCTGGACGAGCACACGTTCGGCACGGACGCGGTCCGGGTCAAGGAGGCCATCGAGAAGGTCGACGGCCCGGACGGCGTCGTCGTACTCATGGACCTCGGCAGCGCCGTCCTCAGTGCCGAGCTGGCGCTCGACCTGCTCGACGACCCGACCGCCCGCGACCGGGTGCTGCTCTCCTCGGCGCCGATCGTCGAGGGCCTGATCGTCGCGGCCGTCGCCGCCTCAGGGGGCGCGAGCCGCGCCGAGGTGGCCGCCGAGGCGCGGGCGGCGCTGATGGGCAAGGCGGCCCACCTCGCCGGCCCCGACGACGCCCCGACCCACGAGCAGTCCGAGCCGACCGGCGAGGCGGTGGTCGGTCTCTTCAGCGTGACGAACGTGCACGGCCTGCACGCGCGCCCCGCCGCGCGCCTGGTCGGTGAGGTGGGCAGCCTCGACGCGACCGTCTCGCTGACCAACCTGACCACCGGGGCGGGCCCGGTCCCGGCCGGAAGCCTGAGCCGGGTGGCCACCCTCGGCGCGCTACGCGGCCACGAGATCGAGATCCGCGCGTCCGGACCGCAGGCCCAGGAGGCGGTCGAGCACCTGCTGGCGCTGGCGGCCCGCCAGTTCGACGAGGTCGACGACACGATCCCCGTCCCGGCCCCGGACGTCTCGACCGCCGGGGCCGGGCCGGTCGCCGCGTCACCCGGCATCGCGATCGGACCCGTGACCCGGCTGACGGCCCCGCCCGTGGACACCGACGACACCGAGGTCGGCGACCCCGCCACCGAGTGGCGCCGCGTGGCCGAGGCGGTCGCCGAGGTACGCCGCGACATCGAGCACCTGCGCGCGCTCACCGCGCGCGAGGTCGGCGCCGCCGAGGCGGGCATCTTCGACGCCCACCTAACCCTCCTCGCGGACGCCGAGATGATGTCGGACGTCAAGCAGCGGATCGGTGCCGGTGCGGGGGCCTTCGCGGCGTGGACCCACTGCCTGGCCGACATCGAGCGGCAGTGGGCCGAGCTTCCGGACCCCTACCTGCGCGAACGCGCCGCCGACGTACACGCAGTCGGTGAGCAGGTACGACGTGTGCTCGCCGGCGGCGCGGCCCAGCAGACCGTGGCCGAGGGCGTGCTCGTGGCCCGCGACCTGACCCCGGCCGAGACCGCCGGCCTCGACATCTCGCTGGTCAAGGGCATCGTGCTCGCGGCCGGGACCCCGACGTCGCACGCCGCGATCCTGGCCCGGTCGCGCGGCATCCCCTTGGTCGTCTCGGCGGGACGCGACGTCCTCACCGTGCCCGAGGGGACGCGGGTGATCGTCGACGGGGGCGCCGGCGAGATCCGGCTCGACCCGGACCCCGGGGTCATCGAGGAGTACGAGCACCGCGCCCGCGACCTGGCCGAGCGCCGCGCCCGCCACCTCGCCCTGGCCAGCGAGCCGGCCGTCGCTCGCGACGGCACCCCGGTCACCGTTGCGGCCAACCTCGGCTCGGTCGCCGACGCCCGGCACGCCTTCGCCGCCGGCGCGGACGGATCCGGTCTGGTGCGGACCGAGTTCCTGTTCCTTGGCCGGAGCTCCGCTCCCGACATCGACGAGCAGGAGCAGGAGTACGCCGCCATAACCGAGGCGCTCGGAGGGCGTCGCGCCGTCGTGCGTTCGCTCGACGTCGGAGGCGACAAGCCGCTGCCCTATCTCCAGGTGCCGTCGGAGGCGAACCCGTTCCTCGGGCTCCGCGGACTCCGGCTCGGCCTCGACCGACCCGGCCTGCTCCACGAACAGCTGGTCGCCCTCTGCCGGGTCGCTCGAGGTACCCCGCTCGGCGTCATGTTCCCGATGGTCTCGACCCTGAGCGAGCTGCTCTCCGCGCGCGCCATCCTCACCCAGGCGGCGGGGCCGGACGGCGTACCCGACGACCTGCGGGTCGGGATGATGGTCGAGGTGCCGGCGGCCGCGTTGAAGATCGAGACGTTCCTGCCCTACCTCGACTTCGTCAGCATCGGGACCAACGACCTCACGCAGTACACGCTGGCGGCCGAGCGTGGGAACCCTGCGGTCGCGGGGCTGTCGGACCCTCTCGACCCCGCCGTCCTCCAGCTGATCGATCGGGTCTGTCAGGCCGCTCGGGGTCGAGTCGAGGTCGCCGTGTGCGGTGAGGCGGCCTCGGACGACTGCGCGATCCCGGTGCTCATCGGTCTCGGCGCACGCGAGCTGAGCGTCGGCCCGCACGACGTACCCCGGGTGAAGGCGCGGGTCCGCGAGCTCGACCTGGACCTGTGCGAGGTGACCGCCAAGCAGGCGCTCACCCTCGAGAGCGCCGTCGAGGTCCGCGAGCTGGTCGCGGCGAAGCTGGGCCCACACACGTCGTCCTGAACGATCAGTCTCGCGACACGTCCGGTCGGAGGTTCCCGTGACCCGCCCGAGGCATTAGCGTCGGGCGCGGTCCGATTCATCGCCGGGACGTTCCCGGCCCGACACGGGGGTTTTCACCTTGCGCTCTCCACGTTTGCGTTCCACCGGGCTCGCGGTCCTCGCGTCCGCGGCCCTGGTCGCGGTCGCGATGGCCGCGACAACCACGCCGGCCGGCGCGGCCGGCACCGAAACGATCCAGCTGCCACAGCACCTGTGCGCGGCCGCGACAGCTGGTCACAAGTCGTGCGACGCCATCCGCGTGATCACCCGGGAGGTGAGCAGGACCCAGGCCGAGCAGCTGAAGGCCGAGGGCCTGGCCCGCCCGGCCGCGGCGGCCGATCTCGCGGCCGGACCTGCCGGCGGCTACACGCCGGCCCAGCTCGCCAAGGCCTATGGGCTGAACGCGAACGCCACGACGTCCCAGACCGTTGCGATCGTCGACGCGTTCGATGACCCGACGGTGAAGACAGACCTCAACACGTTCGACTCGCGGTACGGGCTGCCCCACGAGACCGGCACGTCGTTCCGGGTCGTCAACCAGGTCGGCAACGCCAGCCCGCTGCCGGCTTCCAACCCCGGTTGGGCCGGCGAGATCACTCTCGACGTCCAGGCCGTGCGGGCGGTGTGCCACCACTGCAAGATCCTGCTCGTGGAGGCGAACACCAACGACAACGCCAACCTCGGTGCGGCCGTCAACCGGGCCGTGACCATGGGCGCCAAGATCGTCAGCAACTCCTACGGCGGCCCCGAAACCGACCCGGAGAACACGCCCGCTGTCAGAGCCGACTACAACCACCCCGGCGTTGCGGTCCTCGCCTCCACCGCTGACGACGGCTACTACGCGTGGGACAACTTCAACATCGGTGGCACGTCCGACAGCGTCCCCTCGACCCCCGCGTCGTACTCCACCGTCGTGGGCGTCGGCGGCACGTCGCTGTACCTCAACAGCAACGGCTCGCGTGCGTCCGAACAGGTGTGGAACGACAACGGGCCCTTCGACGCCGCGGGCCTGGCCATCGGCCAGTTCTACGGGTTCACCGCCGGCGCCTCCGGCAGTGGCTGCAGCACGTTGTCCGCCGCCCCGCGGTGGCAGCAGAAGGTGGCTGGCTACGGCTCACTGGGCTGCGGCGCGACGAAGCGCAACGGAGTCGATGTCGCGGCGGACGCGGACTACTTCACCGGCTTCGACGTCTTCCAGACCTTCGGGGCGACGACGGCCGGTTGGACCACCTTCGGCGGCACGTCGCTGTCGTCGCCGCTGGTGGCGGCGATGTGGGGACTGGCGGGCGGACCGCACGGGGTGAAGTACCCGGCCCTGACCCTCTACGGCCACTACAAGTCGACCCCGAAGAGCACGTACGACGTACGGATCGGCGGGACCGGGGCCTGCGACACGGCCTCGACCACGTCATGTGCGTCGTTCTTCGGGGGCAGTCCGAACCAGATCGGATTCGGCCTGCTCGACTGCGCCTGGGGCCCGACCGGATCCGCCACCCTGGCCAACCGCGGTCAGTGCTACGCCCGGCCCGGGTACGACGGCGTGTCCGGTGTCGGCACGCCGAACGGGCTGAACACGTTCAAGGCACTGTCCCCGAAGGCGGTGATCAGCCAGCCGGGCACGGTGAAGAAGGGTGCGAAGCACTCCTTCTCCGCCGCGAAGAGCACCGACCCGTTCCCGGGTGGATCCCTCGTGAAGTACGTCTGGCACTGGGGTGACGGTCACACGACCACCACCACCCACGCCTCCGCGAGCCACACGTTCACGTCGAAGGGCACGGACAAGGTCACCCTGACGGTCACGGACAACTATGGCCGGTCGGGCACGACCAGCCGGAAGATCTCCGTCCAGTAGGTCGTCGCGTCGAGCCCCGGCGTCCCGTCGTCTTCACGGCGGTACCCCGGGGCTTCGCCGATGTTGTGCGCGACCGCCCGGCTGGTGGACACTCGCATACCGGAAGAGCGCTCGGGCGCCGCGACGTCTGCGAGGCCGCATGGTTGCTGGTGATCCACCGCCGAGAGACGACCGCGTGCTGCCGTTCACGCGCGGGCTGTCGCTGTTCATCGTCCCGTTCCTGGTCGTCGCGTGGGTGATCCTCTACCTCTTCCCCGGTCACACCGCGCAGGTGTGGTCCTGGACGATCCCGTTCACGATGACGTCGATGGTGCTCGCGTCGGCGTACCTCGGTGGCGCCTACTTCTTCGTGCGCGTCGCGTGGGAGCAGCAGTGGCACCGCGTCGGCACCGGCTTTCTCGCTGTGACCACGTTCGCGAGCCTGCTCGCGGTGGCGACCCTGCTGCACTGGGACAAGTTCCTGCACCATCACGTCGCGTTCTGGCTGTGGGCCGGGCTCTACTTCACGACTCCGTTCCTGGTGATCGGCGCGTGGTTCGTCAACCGGAGGTACGCCGCCCCGCCGGCCGCCGACGACGTGCTGCTGCGGCCCGTCGAGCGCGCGGTCATCGCCGTGGTCGGCCTGGTCGCACTGGTGCAGGGAGTCGTCATGTTCGTTGCGCCCAGCACCATGATCGACCACTGGCCGTGGCCGCTCACGCCTCTGACGTGCCGGGTCGTCGCCGCCGTCTTCTGCCTCGGCGGTGCCGGCGCGGGCGCGTGGCTGGATCCCCGCTGGACCTCGGTGCGGCTGATGCTGCAGGTCGAGGTGGTGATGCTGGTGCTGATCCTGATCGGCGCGGCCCGGGCGCGCGACGAGATGATCGCGGGCCGCGCGCTGACCTGGCCGCTGCTGATCGGCGTGCTGTTGATGCTGGCCGGGTCGGCCTACCTGTGGACGTCGTACGAGCTGAGACCCCGGCGGGGCCAGACTTCGTGAGTCACGCCGGTGGCGGGAGCACCACGCCGAAGCCGGCGACCGCCAGCCGGAGCAGCACCTGGCCGGGCGCGAGCAGGTCGGCGATGCGCGCGGCGCTGAGCACCTCCAGCTCGGCCAGCCGCTCGTCGTACGCCGAGGGGCCGGCCAGGCGGGCGGCCTGGAGCTCGGTGGTGTTGTGCCAGACCTTCATCCGCGACTCGCGGAGGAAGCGTTTCGAGGCGACCCGGTTGAGGGGCTGGAGCACGCGATCCAGGAGCGACCGCGCCGAGCGCGAGGCCAGCTCGTCGTCCTCGGCGGCGACCCGGCCGGCCAGGACGCCGTCGATGCGTTCGTGGTCGCGGCGACGTCGGTCCATGAGCGCGGGATCGGCGAAGTCGTCGTCGGAGATCACGTCCAGCAGCGCCTGCGGCAGGTCGTAGTTGACGTGCGCGTTGATGCCCAGCAGCACGAGCCGCAGTGCCGGCAGGTCCGCCGGAGCGTCGAACGCCAGGCGCCACGGCCGCGACGGCGTACCTCCGGAGAGATGCAGGTCGAGCGCGGCGATGTAGAGCTCGGCGAACGCGACGTCCCACCTCTCGACCCAGTCCGCGTCCTCGAAGAGCCCGTCGTCGACCGCCTTCCCGACCGCCAGCGTGGTGCGCTGGTAGGTGCCGAGGAACTCGCGCAGGTGCTCCTGTTCGGGGGTCAGTGCGTCGAGGCGGGTCTGCATGACCCCGACGACGGCATCGACAGCATCTGGCACGCGATCAGTGTCCTCGCCGCGGCGGTCTGCCGCTAGCACCAGCCTCCGCAGGGAACTCGGTGCCAGGTCTCTCCGGGGTAGGCCACGGCCACGCTCCATGCGGCATCGCTGAACTTTCCCGGGTGGGCCATAGCTGCGCGAGCGGCGGCCTTCGTGATGACCGGAGTCATCCGGAGCGTGTCCTTGGTGATGACGACGCGGAACGTCGTGTGGCCGATCATCAGCGTGTGCGGATCGGTCAGCCGGTAGGACCCGTCGTCGACCTGCTGGCCGTCCTGGTCGATCGAGCCGAAGTCGCCAGACGCGTTGAAGAAGTGTGAGTGCTTGACCGGGGTCGCGCCCGAGCAGAGGTTCTTCTTGTGCGCGAGCTGCGCCGGGCTGCCGGCCACGAGTCCGTTCCCCGCCACGGACGCCGGCGCCGCTGCGGCCAGGCCCGCGGCGGTCAGTGCTCTGACGAGCTCCTGGCAGGTGTTGGTGTGTGACCAGCGGCCCATGATCGGAGAGATCCTGGCCGATGGGCTGCTCGCGCTCGTGGGACCACTCGTCGGTGGTGTGCCAACCTCCGACGACGACCCGCCGCCGCACGCGGCGAGCAGCAGGAGTACGACGGAGAACGCGACGGTAGCCAGTGGCCGGTTCCGAGAGTGCATGAGAGCCCCTCCCCGCGTGCGATGCGAAGCCGCAAGCGTATTCCAATGGCACCCGCCATTCCGGCAAAGATCACGCGTTGGCAACAGTTCGGCCATTTCACGACGCTCGAGCCCGGCGCTTCCTACGCTTTCGGTGTTCTTGTCCACGGGGGACGGAACAGGCAAGATCCACCAGTTCGCACCCGGGCGCGAACCGCCGTACTTCGGCGGCCGGGGCGAACTGTCGGGGTACCGGGGGTACCGACATGCTGCGCACATCCGACCAGTTCGTCTTCGACGGCGACGTCGCCGGCCATCTGCGCGTCCGCCTGGCGGCGAGCGCCGTCACCATCGGCACACTCGGCCTCGGGTTCCCGCTCGGCTTCGTCATGGTCCGCCGCTGGAAGGCGAGTCACCTCACGGTGGACGGCCGACGGCTCGAGTTCACCGGTTCGGCCCGCGAGCTCTTCGCCGACTGGCTGCCCTGGTGGTTGCTCACCCTCGGCACGCTGGGCATCTACGGATTCTGGGTCTACCCGCGCGTCGCCCGCTGGGCGTGGGAGCACACCGTCGTCGTACGCCCCGAGCCGTGGGAGTACGCCGCGGCACCCGAGCCGGCCCGACCGCTCGCCGCTCCGAGTCGGCTGGCAGTGGCCTTCTTCACCGAAGCCGGGGCGCACCAGCTGGTCGGCTGACCGAGATCCGTCCGCCCAAGATCCGTCGGCCCAAATCCGTGGGACCGAGGTGGTGCGCTCGTCCCCGCCGCGTGACACGATCCGGGAATGCCCCCACGTACGTCGCTCCTGCGCGCGCTCTTCGCCGCCCTCTCGATCCTCGCGCTCGCATTCGCCACGCAGACCGTCGTCCAGTCCGCCTCGGCCGCGCCCCCTCCGCCGACGTTCACCGTCCGACCCGGCAACCAGCAGCTCGAGGTGCTGGACGCGACGACCGGCACCCAGCTCGAGCTGATCCGCAACGGCGTCGTCGTCGGCACCGGCACCGTCGACGCGGGCGGCAACAACGACGGGACCGGCAGCTTCGAGTGGCGGCAGCTGCACGTCGGCACGTACGGCGTGCAGGTGGCCGGCAACCCGGGCACCCTGGTCGGCGGAAACAAGGTGAGGAGCTTCCACGCGCCGGCGCCTCCACAGTCCTTCTACGACGGGCAGACGCTGACCGACGGCTTCAACTTCATCCAGACCCGCGACGGCACCACCCTGTCGGCCAACGTCTCCCTGCCGGGCCCCGCCGACCAGGGCCCCTACCCGACCGTCGTCGAGTACAGCGGCTACGACCCGAGCAACCCGCGGAACACCACGTTCCCGACGCTCTTCAACGCGCTGGGCTTCGCCTACGTCGGCGTCAACATCCGCGGCACCGGGTGCTCGGGCGGGTCGTTCCTGCCGTTCGAGCCGGTGCAGAGCCTCGCCGGGTACGACGCGATCGAGGCGATCGCCGCGCAGCCATGGGCGAAGTTCCACAAGGTCGGCATGGTCGGCATCTCCTACCCCGGCATCGAGCAGCTCTACGTCGCCCGCACCCAGCCGCCCCACCTGTCGGCCATCACGCCGCTGTCGGTCATCGACGACACCTATCGCGGCACCCTCTGGCCCGGCGGCATCCTCAACACCGGCTTCGCCACTCCGTGGGCCACGGCGCGGGCCAGCGACGCCGCGCCGTACGGCGAGGGCTGGGAGCACGACCCCGACCCCGCCAACCCGGGCGACAACCCCACCTGCGACGCCAACCAGAACGTGCGCCTGCAGAACCCCGACCCGGTCAGCACCATCGAGGACAACCCGTTCTACAACAAGACCTACTACCAGCGGATCGACCCGAGCCGCTTCGTCGGCAAGATCAACGTGCCGGTCTACCTCGCCGGCGCCTGGCAGGACGAGCAGACCGGCGGCCACTTCCCCGACTTCCTCGGCAAGTTCACGTCCTCCCCGCACTTCTTCGCGACCATGAGCAACGGGTCGCACACGGAGTCGCTGAGCCTCGGCGAGTTCGGAAGGTACGCCGACTTCCTCTACCTGTACGTCGGCCGCGAGGTGCCCAAGGGCATCAAGTACATCGTCGGGCCGTTGCTCGCCGGGGAGCTCACCGGGATCTCGGGGCTGCACATGCCGCCGGGCAACAACTACACCGGGCTGAGCTTCAAGCAGGCGAAGAAGCTCTACAACTCCGCGCCGCCGATCCGGGTCCTCTTCGAGGAGGGCGCGGCCAAGGGTGAACCGTCGGGTGCGCCGCTGCCGCGCTTCGAGCACTCGTTCAGGTCGTGGCCGATCCCGGGCGCGAGCGTCAAGCGGATGTGGCTGACGCCGCACGGCAAGCTGCTCGACCGGCGCGTCCAGCGCGGCGCGGCGAAGGCCCGGCCGCGTTCGTTCTCGGCCGACGCGACCGCACTGCCGGCCACGGACTACTCCGGCAGCAGCAGCGCGATCTGGGGTGCCCACCCGTCGTACCACTGGAAGCAGATCCCGAAGGGCAAGGGTCTGGGCTGGATCACCCCGCCCCTGAAGAAGGGCACGGTCACCGTCGGCAGCGGCTCGCTCAACGTCTGGGTGAAGTCCGCGACGAAGGACGTCGACCTGGAGGCGACCGTGAGTGACGTGCGCCCGAACGGCAGAGAGGTCTACGTCCAGAGCGGCTGGCTCCGGGCCAGCCACCGCAAGCTCATCCCCGGTCGCTCGACGGCGACCAAGCCGGTGCACACCGACCTGGAAGCAGACGCCCGGCCGATGCCGAAGGGCAAGTACCGCCTCCTCCGGATCGAGATCCTGCCGTTCGCGCAGCCGTTCCGCGCGGGTGACCGGTTGCGGGTCACGCTCGACCCGCCCGGTGGGGCGCGCCCGTTGTGGGCCTTCGACACCCTCGACCACGGGCAGCGCGTGAGCATCGCGACCGACAAGAGGCACCAGTCGTCGCTGGTGCTGTCGGTGGTGCACGGGGTCGACGTACCCACGAAGCGGCCGCCGTGCCGGTCGCTGCGCTCGCAGCCGTGCCGGATGTACGGCGGCTGACGGGACCGAAAGCCCGGTCTACAGGTGGGCAAAGGTCTGCCGAAAGACCGGACACCGCACCGATCGGCCACGTAGAACTGGGGCTGGAGCTCGCCGGGTCGGACGCCGCTCGGTGAGGCGACCCGGTTGGTAAAGGAAGACCCGTGGCCCGTATGGGTCAGGTGGTTTGCCGCGCGCGTTCACTACCATTTCCCCAACATCTGGGGGGGTGTAACGAATGGCTGAGTCCGACAAGGTCACCAAAGCCGTCATTGAGGCGACCGGTGCGTCCTACGAAAAGGCAACCAAGCTCTGCACGGTTGCTCACGAGATCGTCGATGAGTGCATCACCGACGACATCTCGGTCGTGGCTCCACCGCTGGTGATCGGTCGGCTCGGCTGTCCGGTGCTCGACCGGTTGCTGCTACGGCTCGGAGACGGGCAGTGGCAGCTTCCGGAGAGCGTCGACGTGACGGAGTCCGAGCTGGCGGAGCTGCTGGTGCTGCCCATTGAGACCGTCTCGCGTTACCCGATGATCGGCCGTTTCGGCCTGCTCGCGCGCTGCATGGACCGCCTGATGATCCTCGACGAGGACGCCGAGCAGTACCTCAAGGTGCTCGATGCCTGGCTGGCGACCTTTGCGCTCGACGCCGAGGGAAAGCCCGCGCCGTACCCCGTCTGGTCGGTGCCCGGTCGTGACGCCTTCGAGGGCTGGCTGCTGGCGCGGCTCGACCTGCTCCACAAGCTCGGTTTCCCGGTCCGCCTCGCCAACGAGGAGATGGACGAGGTCCGCGGGCAGCAGCACATGTACGTCGACGGCCGTCGCGCCGACATTCTCATGCGGTTCACGCAGGACTGTGAGGTCGCCGCCGCCAGCGACTGGCTGGTGGTCGAGAACAAGACGACCGCCGTGGGCATCGGGGCGCTCGACCAGCTCGCGCTGTCGGTCGACTGGCTCCGTGCCGAGTCGCGCCCCGGCGTCGTGCACGGCCTGCTGATCGCGGACGGACTGAGCCTCGAGGTCGAGCGCGGCCTTCGCGAGCGCTCGTTCCACTACCTGTCGATGACCGGCCTCGGTTACCGCAAGTGGGTGCGGCAGCACAGCCCGCTGGTGCCCGAGCCGGCGCGCGACGCCACGTCGATCAACTACCCGGCGAACCTCTCGGCGCGCACGCTCGCCGCCGCCGTCCGCTGACACCGCTCCCTGGGTAGGGCGCAGACTCGTTCGGTTGGCGGCGTACGTCGCGTCAGCGCTGGACCCGAAGGCGTTCGGTGAC
>DAINSL010000002.1:68169-69427 GCA_036741335.1 Nocardioides sp.
CGTGGCGTCAGCGGCGGCGGCCGCGCAGCCAACCGAACCGCGATCGCCAGCGCGACCAGCGGAACGCCAGCCGCCAGCCGAGGAACAGCGCGGCCAGCACGAGCGTCGCCACGATCACGAACGTGACCGCCGTGCCGCTGCCGCTCGCGTGCCGCACGACCATGCCGATCACCAGGGTCCACAGCCAGACCCGTATGCCGGCCCTGATGCTGAGCGGATCGCTGCGCGTCCAGGCGGTGAGTGCCAGCGCGAGCAGGGTGCCGAGGGCGAACGGCCACGCGGTGTGCAGCACTCCCTGAACCCCGGCGGACTCGTGATGGTTGGCCCGACCCACCGCGGCGAACACGATCACCACCAGCAGGTCGGCCGCGACGGCGATCGGCCAGGTGTTGCGTTTACTCGTCAGCGTCACGTCCGGAGTCTTCCACGCGTCCATGCTTCGATCACAGGAGACGTACAGCGACCTCACACGAGCGCCCGGCACTCTCGTCGTAGTTGCCTGAGTCAGAGGAGCGTCATCGTGAACGAGAACGAACCAGCCACCCCCCGCGAGCCCCTTCCGGCGAGCCCCGTACCGAGTGCGTCGCCAGGGCCGTCGGCCAAGGTATGGCGTGTGCTGTCGAACCGACTGACTGGCTGGATCGCGGCCGCTGCGCTGCTGTGTGCGGCGATCGGTCTCTCAGTGGCTCTCGCCACGTCGTCGACCTCCGCAACGGCAGGGCACTTCGTGCCCGGCGGCGGCGTCGCGGGTGGTCCCGCATCCGCCGGCGGGGGATCCAATGCGCGGTCCGGACCGGCCGCCGGGGGAGCTTCCGGCACGGTGGGCAGCCTGTCCACGTCGGGCTTCACCATGTCGACGTCAGCCGGCCAGCAGGTGACGGTCGACGAGGCGTCCTCCACGACGTACCAGAAGGGGTCGGGTTCGACCTCGGCGAGCGCAGTGACGAAGGGCGAATCCGTCCTCGTCCTCGGGACGACCAGCGGAACGACCATCAGGGCCACGCAGGTCATCGTGCAGCCGACCGGCAGCGCCGGATCTGCGAGCTCGTCGGCCGCACAGGTGGTTCCGTTCCAGCAGGGTGCACCGACCACGTCGAAGCAGGTCGGTCAGGTCCCGGCGAGCTACACCGAGGGGTCGGGGACGATCGTCAGCGGAACGACAGCGAACAAGGCCACGGAAGCCGCGCTCGCCGCCTACCCGGGCGGCGTCGTCGACCGTGTCGTCAAGCTCAGCAACGGCGAGTACGAGGTCCACAAC
>DAINSL010000003.1:0-6984 GCA_036741335.1 Nocardioides sp.
GCACGGTTCAGGTCCGTGTGTCCGAAAGGACGTGGGGGTTCAACTCCCCCCTCGCGCACCATCAAAGCCTCAGGCCTGACCTGGGGCTTGCCATCGGAGCACGATCGCGGTGTCCGCGGGACCGCCCTTGCTTCTAGGCCTGTCGCGCGCTGAGAGCTGCGGCCGTCCGGGCCTCTCCTGTCTGGACCTAGGGTGGAGTGGTGATCTTGACCGTCAGCACGATCAAGGACTCCGTCTCGAACGTGGAGAGGTTCGTTCAGCGGAACGTCGCTGGCGGTGTGGACCATCTGATCGTCTTCCTGGACTCCGAACAGCCGGGCGTGGCGGACTTCCTCGACACCCAACCGACGGTCACCCCGGTCCGGACCCATCGGGGGTGGTGGCGAGGCGACCGGCCACGCCTGCTCAACGACCGACAGAGCATCAACTCCGCCCTCACAGCCAGGTTGCTCGCGTGGTTCGACTGTGTGGACTGGGTGTTCCACGTCGACGGCGACGAGGTCGTGCAGCTTGACCGGGGCCGCCTGGCGCAGATCGATCCGGAGTGGCGGGTCGTGGGTCTTGCTCCCCTCGAGGTTGTCAGCCAGCATCACCAGGACGGCGAGCCGATCTGGTTCAAGGCGCCGCTCGACCGCGACCAGCTGGTGCTACTGAAGACGCTCGGGGTCATCGGCAAGCCCTCGAACCGCGCGTACTTCCGCAGCCACATCCGCGGCAAGGTGGGGGTCCGGCCCGCAGCCGACGTACAGCTGAGCATTCACGCGGCACTCGACGGTGCTGGGGAAGTACTCCCTGCGTACCTCGACCCGTCGCTGCGTGTCCTCCACTACGAGTCGCCCTCGGGTGAGGAGTTCGTGCGCAAGTGGGAAGCGCTGCTGGCCTCCGGGACCGGGGTACGGCAGCGGCCGCAACGAGCCTCCATCGGCCGGGCACTGGCTGCACTCCAAACGCTGAGTCTTTCACCCGAAGAAGCTAGACCGTTCCTGATGAGCCTGTACGAGCGCACGACGGCCGACGACGTCGAGACCCTACGTCGGCTCAAGCTGCTGGAACACGTCGACCCGGATGCCGTCACCCGCGAACCCGAACAGTTCCCGAAGGGTGACCTCGACCGTCTGCGCGACGCGTTCCACCGGGTACGTCAGCTCCCGAAACGCCAGTTCTCGCCGGACCGGAACGGCCGCGATCTCACGAAACTGATGACCAGGACACTTCGGGGTATCTGATGACCCATTCGGACTGGTTCCGGCTGCCCGGCCCGCCCCGAGGTCTCGACACCCGCCGGCCCAAGTGAGGACGCCGAAAATGTGAGGCGCCCCCGCTCGCGTGCGAGCGGGGGCTGTGGCGCCGTGCTCACGTCCCCCGGTCGTGAGCTGACCCCCGTCGTCCACCGTCCCCCCGGTCGATGAGCCGACTTCCGGTGTCCGATCCATCGGATGGTCACCCTCGACACTAGAAACGACTGATTCAGCGGGTCATGACGCGAAATGGGGCGAATTTTCTGGGATTTCTTTCGCCATGACACCGGAAGGCGCCGTTCTTGCCTCGAGGAACGCCGAAAGCAGCACCGATCCCCGCGGAGTGAGGATCGACTCGGGGTGCACCTGGATGCCCTCGATAGGGTGGATGCGATGGCGGATGCCCATCAGCGTGCCGTCCCCGCTGTGGGCGGTGGGCATCAGCGTGGACGGCAGGTCGGTCAGCACGAGCGAGTGGTAGCGGCCGGCGAGCAGCGGGCCCTCGATGCCACCGTAGATGCCGTGCCCGTCGTGGTGCACCAGCGACGCCTTGCCGTGGACGGGCCACGGGGCACGGACCACCCGGGCGCCGTAGGCGACCCCGATGCACTGGTGCCCGAGGCACACGCCGAGGACCGGCGTGTGCGACCCGACGGCCCGGACCGCCGCGACACTGATCCCGGCCTCGTCCGGTCCACCCGGTCCCGGTGAGATCACGAGGTGGGTGAAGGAGCCGTCGGCAGCCCCGGCCGCCAGCTGCGGCACGTCGATGCGGTCGTTCCGGACGACCTCCACGGCGGCACCGAGGCCGCGCAGGCACTGGGCGAGGTTGTAGGTGAACGAGTCGTAGTTGTCGATGATCAGGACCTTCGCGTCCGCACGCCGTACGGACCCCGTCACCGGACCTTCGCCCGCCGCAGGAGGCAGCCACGGTCGCTCGACGGCCTCCCGCAGCCACCGGGTGGTGGAGCCTACCGACCACGAGCCGATCCCCTGGACGGTCACCACCGGCTGTACGCCGCGCACGGAGCTCGTCGTGAAGACCTCGCGCGCGCCCACGAGCTCGCCGAGATCAACAGCGCGTTCGGACGCCGGGATCCCGTGTGCTCGCAGGACTTCGAGGGTTCCGGCTCGCACCACGCCCGGGAGGATCCGGCCGTCGAGGGGTGGCGTCACCACCTCGCCGTCCAGGACCACGAACACATTGGCGGTGCCGCACTCGAGCACGAGGCCCCGCAGGTCGACGAGGAGGACGTCGTCGGCGTGACCGGCCTCGGTCTGATGCCGCGTCACGAGCCTCCGGTCGGCCCATTTGTGCCACGAGCCGGTCCTCGGGTGAGTAGGTGACCCGCAACCGGGCGGTACCGCCCCGCATGGCCGCCTCGCGTCGTACCCGTGCTTCGAGCCGGGACCGGTCGGGGTGGTCGGCGTAGAGGGCGGCCACCGAGTCAACGAGCCGGTCCAGGTGCGCGGTCAGGTCGATGGCCGATCCGTGTCGGACGGCCAGCGTCTCGAACACTCCGTGGCCGACCTCGGGTGCGTCGTCGTTCGACGCGGTGAGTGGAACCGGTGGGTCGCGCGGGAGGGGCACCTCCGAGACAGCGGGCGCCGCGGTGGCCAGCGTCGCGCCCAGGGCGGCCAGCAGCGGTTCGACCTTGGTGTAGGCCTCGGCGATCTCGCGGTCGGGGTCGGAGTCGGCGACGATCCCACAGCCGATCCCGACCCAGCACGCGTCGGCCTGGAACTCGAGCGTACGGATCACCACGCTCGCCTCGAGCCCGGCGCCCGGACTGACATAGCCGATCGCGCCGGTGTAGAGCTCGCGGCCGGTCGTCTCCAACTCGTGGATGACCTCCATCGCGCGCACCTTGGGGGCGCCGGTGACCGAGCCGGGTGGGAACGTCGCACGCAGGAGGTCGCCGTCCGTGGCGTCGCCGGGCAAAGTGCCGCGGATCTCCGACACGAGGTGGCGGACACCCGCGCCGCGCTCGGGCCGCGCCAGTGAGGAGACCCGCACCGAGCCCGGCTCGCACACGCGACCGAGGTCGTTGCGCATGAGGTCGACGATCATCACGTTCTCCGCACGGTCCTTCGCCGAGCGCGCCAGCAGGGCCGGATCCTGGGCGGCCGGAGCGGTGCCCTTGATCGGGCGGGTCACCACCTCGCGCCCGTCGCGGCGGAGGAAGAGCTCGGGAGACAGGCTCACCACCTGCCGGTCGCCGGTGTCGAGGTAGGCCGCGTACGACGGCGCCAGGGCCTCGACGCCGTCGCAGAACGCGTCCAGCGGATCGCCGTCGAGACGCGAGGTGAAGCGCGTACAGATGTTGGCCTGGAAGACGTCGCCGGCCCAGATGTGCTCGCGCGCCGTCGCGATGGCGGCTCGGTAGGTGGCGGGTCCTGCCTCCATCACGAACGGGTCGAACGCGTACTGCTCGGGCAGCCGAGGCGTTGCCGCGAGGCTGGCTTCGACGCGTCCCTGGAGCGCCTCCGCGCGGTCGGGCTCGAGCACGGACTCGAAGGACCACGCCGCCGCGTTCGCGTCGTACCTGAGCACCCAGTCGTAGCGCGCCAGCCAGTGATCGGGCTGGGGGACCGGCCGCGGTGGCGGAGGGGGGACGGCCTCCAACCTGCGGTTGAGCTGGTAGCCCCACAGCCCGATCCAGCCGCCGCCGAAGCCGGCGGCTCCGCCGTTCAAGCGGACCGGCGCGGGGAGGTCGAACGGGTCGGCGTCGACGGGGAGGACCTCCGCCGGGCCCCAGGCCAGGATCGCTCCGCCTCCGCACCAGTCGCCGATCAGTGCGACCAGGCCCTCTCTCCCGCGCAGACCCCGGAGCACGCTGGTCGGCGACCCCTCGACGCGGAGAGGTCGGACCACGAGCTGTCCGGGGCGGCCCATGCGCTGCTCCTCGAGGTCGGACATGACCGAACGCTACCCAGCGGCATTCTTCCCCGGGTCATACATACTTGCGCGCATGTGCGGAGCGGGCCGGTGACCTGGCGACGGTGGCTGCTCGTGGCCCTCGCCCTGTTCGTGGTCAACCTGCCGTGGGCGTTGCACGAGGGGCAGCTGCACCGCGCCGCGACCGATGGCGTCCAGGTGTCGGCCACGGTGATCACGGTGAGCGATGCGGGCAGCGGCCACGCGCTGGTCACCTTCCGCCTCCCGAAGAGCGTCGACCCGTCCCAGGAGGTGCGCACCGTCCAGGTCGACACGGCCACCGCCGACGCGGCCGCCCACAGCCAGACCATCGACGTCCGCGTCCTGAAGGGACATCCGGCGGTCTTCCATGTCGACGGCCAGGTGCGGAGCTGGGCCTCGACGATCATCACGGTGGTCGCGGATCTCCTGATCGCGCTGATGGTCCTGCTCGCCTGGCGGCTGGGTGGGAGGATCCGGCGACCGGGACTGGTGGCCATCGCCCTGGGTGACGTCGAGAGCGGCGACGAGGGCTCGCTCCTCGACAAGCAGATCGACGGGACCTACCTGATCAACGGCGAGATCAAGCAGACCGATGCGAGCACCCTGGTGCTGACCCTCCGGGACCGCGACGTGACGGTCCATCTGCAGGGCCACCGCAACCCGCTCGCCCTGGGTGAGCAGGCTCGGGTCCTGGCACACCTGGTCGGCTGATGCTGCAGAAGGTCGTCGACACGCTGCTCGGCGTACCTCCGGCACTGGCGCTGCTGATCATCGCGGCCCTCGTGTTCGGCGAGGCAGCTCTCTTCTTCGGCTTCGTCCTGCCCGGCGAGACTGCGGTCGTGTACGGCGGGGTGCTGGCCGCCGCCGGCAAGGTCTCGGTGGCGCTGGTGCTCCTGGTCGTGATCGTGGCCGCGGTGGTCGGCGACAGCGTCGGCTTCGAGGTCGGCCGGAAGCTCGGCCCCCGACTCCGCCGGGTCCCGATCCTGCGCAACCACGTCGAACGCCTCGAGGCCGCGCAGGCCTACCTGCGCAAGCGCGGCGGCCGGGCCGTCGTGATGGGCAGGTTCACCGCGTTCCTGCGAGCGGTGATGCCCGCGCTCGCCGGCGCCAGCCGGATGGAGTACCGCCGCTTCCTGGTCTTCAACGCGACCGGCGGCGTGCTCTGGGGCGGAGGGTGCGTGCTGCTTGGCTACTTCGCCGCGCACTCGATCAGCCAGGTGACCCACTACCTCGGACTCACCAGCGCCGCGATCGCGGTGGTCATCGTCGTCGGCCTGCTCTGGGCGTGGCGCCACCGGGGGGGCGATGCCTGAGTCGGCCCGTGCGCCTGCGGCCGGCGGGCGGTCCTGGGCCGGTTGGCGCACGGTGCTCTGGCTCGGCGTGGTCAGCCTGCTGGTCGACCTCGTCTACGAGGGCGCCCGCTCGATCACCGGCCCGTTCCTGGCCTCGCTCGGTGCGTCCGCGCTGACGGTCGGCCTCGTCACCGGAGCCGGGGAGGCGGCCGCGCTCGGGTTCCGGCTGTTCTCCGGGCCGGGTGCCGATCGAACCGGCCGCTACTGGTCGTGGATGGTCGTCGGCTACGCGATGACCGCGGTGTGCGTCCCGCTGATGGCGTTCGCGCCGGCCCTCGGTGCCGCCGGCCTCGTGTTCGGATCGGCGATGGTGCTGCTCGAGCGCACCGGCAAGGCGGTCCGCAGCCCCGCGAAGTCGGTGCTGCTGGCGGTGGCGGCCACGGAGGTCGGCCGCGGCCGCGGATTCGGCGTGCACAAGGCGCTGGACCAGACCGGTGCGTTCCTCGGCCCGCTGCTCGTCGCCGCCGTCATCGCCCTGACCACCCATACCTGGGCCGGTCTGGCCGTGCTCGCCATCCCCGGGGCGGTGGCGCTCGGAGTGCTGGCCTGGATGCACCGGCACATCGGCGACCCTGTGCGCGGACCCACCGACAAGGGAGCGCACCTCGAGTCCCTGCCGCGCACGTTCTACGTGTACGCCGTCGCCTGCGCGCTCACCACCGTCGGGCTGATGACGTTCGGCGTCATCTCCTACCACCTCGTGCACGAGCGTCTGGTGACGGCGGCTCTCGTCCCGGTGATCTACGCCGCCGCGATGGCCGCGGAGGCCGTGGCCTCGCTCGGTACCGGCCTCGCCTACGACCGTGTCGGCGGGGCCACGCTGGTCGTGCTGCCGCTGGTGGTCGCGGTGGTGCCTGCCCTGGTGTTCACCGACCGGGTCGGCCTGGCGGTGACCGGGGTGCTGCTCTGGGGTGCCGCCACCGGCGTCCAGGACTCCACCGTCAAGGCACTCGTCGCCGACCTCGTGCCGTCGAGCCGGCTCGCGACGGCGTACGGCGCGTTCGCGGCCTTCCAGGCGGTCGCGGCCCTGGCGGGCGGCGTCCTCGCCGGCTGGCTGTACGACGTGCACCGCGGCGCCCTGGTCGTCACAGTCGGTGCGGCCCAGGTCGTCGCACTGGTGCTGCTGATCGCGGTGCTCGCACGACGCCGCGCGGGGTGAGGAGTCAGAGCCGGGAGGCCAGCTCGCGCAACGTGTCGGCGGCGGGTCGCTCGACCGCAGCGCGATAAGCGGTGCCGGCCCACAGGTTCACAGCTTCCGGGTCGCCCGCGGCAGCGGCTGCGCGACGCAGCGGAATGGTCAGGTGGTGCACCGCGGGAAACCCGGCGGGCGCCTGCGCGTCGTACGTGTCGATGAACCGGTTGCGCAGCCCGCGCGCCAGGCGCCCGCTGAACGCCTGGGTCACCACCGTCTCCCGGTCGCGCCCGAGCAGGGCCGCGTCGTCATGCCGCAGCTCGCACGCCACCTCATCACCCT
>DAINSL010000003.1:6994-28431 GCA_036741335.1 Nocardioides sp.
CCGCTACCCCGACCGCGAGTTCACCGAACTCCGTGATGCTCTCGCGGCATACCTCTCCCGCAGTGGCGTCCCGGTGGCGCCCGAGCAGGGCCGACCGGTACGCGGGCGATGCCCCGCTCTCCGGCGCCAGCAGCAGGGCGGTCCCGACCATCACAGCGATCGCGCCGGCGTCCATGACTGCGGCTGCGGCCTCTGGCGTTGCCACGCCGCCGGCGGCGATGCAGGGGAGCCGGACGGTGCTGATGACCTCGGCGAGAAGGTCCGTCAGGGCTGGCCGGTCGGGCGACCGCTCCGGGGTGAGGGTGCCGGAGTGGCCGCCGGCGTCGGCGGACTGGACCGCCAGCGCGTCGAACCCGGCCTCCGCCGCCCGGAGCGCTTCCGGGGCCGACGTCACCGTCTGGACCAGCAGGCTGCCGGCGCTCCGCAGTCTCGACAGCACCGATGCGTCCGGGATGCCGAACGTGAACGACACGATCGCGGGCGGACGCTCGAGCAGCAGGTCGATCTTGTCCCGCCAGTGGTCGTCGTCCTCGAGCGGCTCGAGCGGTAGCTCGACGGCGTATCTCTCCGCCTCGGCGAGCAGGAGACCGCGGTAGCGGCGGTAGGCGTCGCGGTCGACCGGGAAGGGGTTCGGGGCGAACAGGTTCACCCCGAAGGTCTCGGTCTGCTCCGAGACCGCCGCTACCTTCTCGCCGAGCGCCGCGGCCGTCAGGTAGCCGCCGGCGACGATGCCGATGCTCCCTGCCCCGGCGGCCGCGGCGACGAGCTCGGGAGTTGTCGGGCCGCCCGACATGGGGGCGGCCAGCACCGGACAGCTGACGCCGAGCCCGGACAGCAGGCCGGAGCTCATGGGTCGGTCGCGGCGAAGAGCCTCATCGTTGGAGAAGTATGCCGCGCCCTCAGTACGCCGACCCACCGCGGCGGGAGGCCTCCGGAGCCCGGACTAGGGTGAGGAACATGTCGGCTACACCGTCGTCGTACTCCATCACCATGCGACTGCACACGGCGCCGGACCACGGTGTGGTCGGCCGCGTGGCGACCGCGATCGCCACGGCCGGCGGCATCGTCACCGCGATCGACGTGGCGGACTCCAGCCATGACCGTCTCGTTGTCGACGTCACCTGCTCGGCCGCAGATGCAGACCATGCGGAGCTCGTGGTCTCGGCGGTCAAGGAGGTCGAGGGCGTCGAGGTCTACAAGGTCAGCGACCGCACCTTCCTGCTGCACATCGGCGGCAAGATCGAGGTGACCTCGAAGGTCCCGCTGCGCACCCGCGACGACCTGTCGATGGCCTACACGCCCGGCGTCGGCAGGGTCAGCATGGCGCTGGCGAAGAACCCCGAGGACGTCTGGCGCCTCACGATCAAGGGCAACTCGGTGGCCGTGGTCACCGACGGCTCGGCGGTGCTCGGTCTGGGCAACCTCGGGCCGGGGGCGGCGATGCCGGTGATGGAGGGCAAGGCCGCGCTGTTCAAGCGCTTCGGCGGCATCGACGCGTGGCCGATCTGCCTGGCCACCCAGGACACCGACGAGATCGTGAAGGCCGTCGAGATGATCGCCCCCGGCTTCGGCGGCATCAACCTCGAGGACATCGCGGCGCCGCGCTGCTTCGAGGTCGAGCGCCGGTTGCGGGCCAGTCTCGACATCCCGGTCTTCCACGACGACCAGCACGGCACCGCGATCGTCGTACTCGCGGCCCTCACCAACGCGCTGCGCTGCGTCGAGAAGTTGCTGCCCGCGGTCCGGATCGTCGTCTCGGGCGGCGGCGCCGCCGGATCCGCGATCGTCACCCTGCTGCTCGCAGGGGGTGCCGACGATGTCGTCGTCTGCGACCGCGACGGCATCCTGGCCTCCGATGACCAGTCCCTGAGCCCGGCCATGGCCGAGCTCGCCGCGCGCACCAACCCGCGCGTCATCCACGGTGGCCTGCACGACGCGCTGGTGGACGCCGATGTCTTCATCGGGGTGAGCGCACCGGGCATCCTGCCGGCCGCGTGGATCGGCGAGATGGCCCCGCGGGCGGTGGTGTTCGCGCTGGCCAACCCCGACCCCGAGGTCGACCCCGCGGACGCCGAGAAGTACGCCGCGATCGTCGCCAGCGGCCGCTCCGACTTCCCCAACCAGATCAACAACGTCCTGGCGTTCCCGGGTGTCTTCCGCGGGTTGCTCGACGCGCGCGCCAGCGAGATCACCACCGAGATGCTGCTCAAGGCCGCCTACGCCATCGCCCACGTGGTCAACGACGACGAGCTCAACCCGAACTTCATCATCCCCAGCGTCTTCAACCCCGACGTCCCGAAGGCCGTAGCGGCCGCCATCAGAGGAGCAGATGCATGAGCACCCCACGACGTTCTTCGTCTCCCCCGCTTCGCTCCGCCGTCGAACAACGCCGCGGGGACCCTGCATGACCACCCTGGGTGACTTCCACGCCACCACGATCGACGGCAAGGACCAGGACCTCGGCACCTACGTCGGCGACGTCGTCCTGGTCGTGAACACGGCCAGCAAGTGCGGTCTCACCCCTCAGTACGAAGGCCTGCAGAAGCTGTACGACGAGTACGCCGGCCAGGGCCTCACCATCCTCGGCTTCCCGTGCGACCAGTTCGGCAACCAGGAGCCGGGCACCGAGGACGAGATCGCGGCCTTCTGCGAGGAGAACTACGGCGTCTCGTTCCCCATGTTCGCCAAGATCGACGTGAACGGCGGCGACACCCACCCGCTCTACCGGTGGCTGAAGTCCGAGAAGGGCGGCCGGCTCGGAGCTGGGATCAAATGGAACTTCACCAAGTTCCTGATCGGTCGTGACGGCACGGTCCGCGCCCGGTTCTCTCCGCAGAAGGAGCCGCTCGAGCTGACCGTCGACATCGAGTCCGCACTGGCCGAGCCGGTCGGCCTGTCGGCAGAGACCGACCAGGCCGGTTGATCTGGCCGGCTCAGGCGCGGCTCTCGGTTGCGTAGAGCGCTGCGCCGACGATGCCGGCGGCGTTCATCAGCTGGGCGGGGACGATCTCGGTCTCGATCTCGATCAGCGGCAGGAACTGGTCGGACTTCTTGCTGACCCCGCCACCGACCACGAACAGGTCGGGGGAGAACAGCTGCTCGAGCTTCCGGTAGTACGCCGTCAGCCGCTCTGCCCACTCCTCCCAGGAGAGGTCCTTCTTCTCGCGCACGCTCGCGGCCGCGCGCGACTCGGCGTCGTGCCCGTCGACCTCGAGGTGGCCGAGCTCGCTGTTGGGCACCAGCACCCCGTCGTACAGGAAGGCCGACCCGATCCCGGTACCGAGCGTGGTGAGGATGACCAGGCCCATCCGGCCCTTCGCTGCGCCGTACCGCACCTCGGCGAGGCCGGCGGCGTCCGCGTCGTTCACCACGTGCACGTCGCGGCCGGTGGCGTCGGTGAACAGCTTGTCGGCGTCCTCCCCGATCCAGTGGTGGTCGATGTTGGCCGCCGAGTGGACCACGCCGTTCTTGACCACACCCGGCACGGTGACCCCGACCCGCCCGTCTGAGTCGTCGAAGTGACCGAGCAGCTCGGCGAAGACCTTCGCCACCGCGTCGGGTGTCGCCGGCTGGGGCGTGTCGATGCGCACTCGCTCGGCGGCGAACTCACCCGTGTCGAGGTCCACCGGGGCGCCCTTGATGCCGCTTCCGCCGAAGTCGATGCCGAACGGCAGACCCGGCGCGGACGTGGTGGTCATGGGTCCCAATCTCGACCTCTGCGGCCGGGTCGGCAACTTCGGGTTCGACCGGACCCTTGACAATTCTCTTTACAAACAGCGTCGTGCTGTAAACCTCGGGTTCTCGACCGGATCGATCGGCACCGGGGTGAGAGGCGAGGAGGCCGCGATGTCTGAGTCGATCACCGGGCCGATCACGGGGCCGATGGGGATCGCCCGCGGCACCGTCACGGAGGGCTCGACCGTTCGGTGGCGCGACAAGAAGCGCTACCTGTGGCTGATCGGCCTGGTCGTCCCGTCCCTGGCGTTCATCGCGATCGGGATGTGGAAGCTCACCGGCTGGGGCGCGTGGTTCTGGATCGGCCCGATCGTCATCCTGGCCATCGTCCCGGCGATCGACCTGTTCGCGGGCGTCGACCGCTCCAACCCGCCCGACGACGTGATCGAGACGCTGGAGAAGGACCAGTACTACCGCTGGGTCACCTATGTCTTCCTGCCGATCCAGTACGTCGGCTTCGTCGGCGCGTTCTGGGTGATGACCCACTACGACCTGTCCGTGATCGACCGGGTCGGCATCGCGATCTCGATCGGCTGCATCGGTGGCATCGGCATCAACACCGCCCACAAGCTCGGCCACAAGAAAGAGGCCAACGAGCGCTGGCTGTCGAAGATCGCCCTGGCGCAGAGCTTCTACGGCCACTTCTACATCGAGCACAACCGCGGTCACCACGTCCGGGTGGCGACTCCGGAGGACCCCGCGTCGGCGCGGATGGGCGAGAACTTCTACCAGTTCTGGCCACGCACGGTCGGTGGCTCCCTGAGGTCGGCGTGGGGCCTGGAGAAGAAGCGCATCGCGCGCCGCAAAGAGCACCCGTGGCGACTCTCCAACGACGTGCTCAACGCCTGGCTGATGTCGGCGGCCCTGTGGGCGGCCATGATCGCGCTCTTCGGTATCGGCATCGCGCCGTACCTCGTGATCCAGGCGGTCGTCGGCTTCTCGCTGCTCGAGGTCGTCAACTTCATGGAGCACTACGGGATGCTCCGCCAGAAGGTCGGCGTCGGTGAGCGCGAGCGCTACGAGCGGGTCGGCCCGTCGCACTCGTGGAACTCCAACAACATCGCCACCAACGTGCTGCTCTACCACCTGCAGCGGCACAGCGACCACCACGCCAACCCGACCCGGCGCTACCAGTCGCTGCGTGACTTCGAGGAGAGCCCGGTCCTGCCCACCGGGTACGCCGGGATGATCGTGCTCGCGATCGTGCCCGCGGTCTGGCGCCGGGTGATGGACCCCCGAGTGCTCCGCCACTTCGACGGCGACCTGACCCGCGCCAACCTCAGCCCCCGCAAGCGCGACAAGATCCTCACCAAGTACGGCGTCGCTCCGACGATGGCTACGAAGCCGCCGGCGACTGCGGGTGGTGCGGCGCGGGAGCCGGAGAGGACGTCAAGGGGCTTGGCCGCGGTGGCCGCGACGGCGTTCTCCGACCACGGCGCTGCCCGGCCGACGCGCCGCCCCAGTCCCGAAGGCTCCCCCGCCACGCCGACCGACTCCCCGGCGGACGAGGCCTTGACGTGGCGGTGTCCGGGCTGTGGCTTCACGTACGACGTGGTGTCCGGTGAGGAGCGCGAGGGTTTCGCGGCCGGGACATCGTGGTCGGAGATCCCCGGCAGCTGGTGCTGCCCCGACTGCGGCGTGCGCGACAAGGCGGACTTCATCCCCACCGATCGGGCGTTCGCGTAGCTCCGCACGGCGACGACGCACGTGCCGGCTGAGCGTTCCTACACTGGGGACATGTCTGTCGAGCGGGTCGCCGACGTACCGACCATGCACGAGCGGGTCATCGCAGCCGCGGCCGACCTCACCCTCGAAGCGGGGTGGGCCGGCGTCACCATGGGCAAGCTGGCCGTCCGGGTCGGCGTCTCGCGACAGACCGTCTACAACGAGGTCGGCTCCAAGCCGCAGCTCGCCGAGCTGATGGTGCTCGCCGAGCTGTCGAAGTTCCTGGCCGCGGTGGACGTGGCGTTCGACCAGCACCCCACCGACCTGATCGCGGCGATCCGCGACGCGTCCCGCGGTGTGCTCGAGCTGGCCCGGACCAATGCGCTGCTGCAGGCGGTGGTCTCCCGGTCTTACGGCGCCGAGACCGAGCTGCTGCCGCTGCTGACGACCCGCAATGACGCGCTGGTGCTGGCCGTGACGCAGGCCGTCGAGGCCCGGATCGGCGCCTACCCGATCGACCTCGACGACCGGCACCTCGAGGCGGCTGTCGACATGGTCGTCCGGTTGGTCCTCTCGCACGTCATCCACCCGATCGGCACACCGGAGGCCACCGCCGACGACATCGCCTGGATAGCCGGTCAGGCCCTGCGGCCCTGAGCCGGGGTCCGCGTAGGGTCGCGCAGGTGAGCGCGGGAACCCTCGAGTACTCATCGCCAGCCGGCCGCGGCGTGGTCCTCGCCGCGGTGCTCGGCTCCGGAATGGCGATGCTCGACGGCACCGTGGTCAACGTCGCGCTGAAGACCATCGGCAAGGACCTCAACGCGAGCCTGGCCGAGCTGCAGTGGATCACCAACGGCTACCTGCTGATGCTGGCCAGCCTGATCCTGCTCGGGGGCGCGCTCGGCGACCGGCTCGGCCGGCGCCGCGTCTTCGTCGTGGGCGTGGTCTGGTTCGCCGTCGCCTCACTGGTGTGCGGCATCGCTCCCAACGTCGAGATGCTGATCGCCGCCCGGGTCCTGCAGGGCATCGGGGGCGCGCTGCTCACCCCCGGGAGCCTTGCCATCATCGAGGCGGTGTTCATCCCGGCGGACCGCGGACGCGCGATCGGCTCCTGGTCGGGTCTGGGCAGCATCGCGGCGGCGATCGGTCCGTTCGTCGGCGGCGGCCTCGTCCAGTACGCCAACTGGCGGTGGATCTTCCTGATCAACGCACCGGTGGCCGTGCTGACGGTGGCGGCCGCCTGGAAGTTCGTCCCGGAGACCCGCGCGGAGAGCGTGGGCCGCTTCGACCTGCCGGGTGCCCTGCTGGCGGCGATGAGCCTCGGCGGTCTCACCTACTGGCTGATCGAGTGGCACACCGGCCTCGCCCTGCCGGCGCTCGCCGTGGGGCTCGTCGCGGGTGCGGCGTTCGTGCTCGTCGAGCGCCGCTCGCCACACCCGATGCTGCCGCTGAGCCTGTTCTCGTCGCGCATGTTCAGCGCCGCGAACGCGATGACCCTGCTCGTGTACGCCGCGTTGGGCGCGGTGATCTTCTTCCTGGTGATCGACCTGCAGACCGTGCTCGGCTACGGCCCGCTCGAAGCCGGCATCTCGCTGCTCCCGATCACGGTGCTGATGCTGCTCCTGGCCTCGCGCGGCGGCGCCCTCGGCACCCGGGTCGGCCCGCGCCTCCCCCTGGCGGTCGGTCCGATGGTGATGGCCGTGGCCACCGCGTGGCTGTCGCGCGTCGACGCCGGGTCGTCGTACTGGACCGGCGTGCTGCCGCCGCTGGCCGTCTTCGGCGTGGGTCTGGCGGCGATGGTCGCGCCACTGACCGCAACGGTGCTGGCCGCCGCGCCCGACGACCACGCGGGCATCGCCAGCGGCGTCAACAACGCGGTCGCGCGGGCCGGGTCGCTGTTCGCCGTGGCGGCCCTGCCGGTGGCGGTCGGACTCTCGGGCGAGGACTACGCGAGCCCGACGGCCTTCGGCACCGCCTACGGGCACGCGCTCCTCATCTGCGCGGGGCTCCTGGCTCTGGGTGGCATCGTTTCCTGGTTGACGATCCCCGCCGGGCCGGTCGACTCCGGCGCGCCCCGGGAGCGGGAGCGCCCGCTGGTGCCCCAGCTCGACTGTCCCCAACGGGGTCGGTGACGCACCGAACTACCCTTCGGTCATGGCGATCGGCGGCGTGTCGGCGCGATTGTGCGCTGCCGCCGCCGTGGTGATGCTGCTGAGCGGCTGCGGGTCCGGCTCGTCGTCGACGAACGCGCCTCCGGGGAGCCCGACCGGACACACGTCGTCGGGCACCCCTCCGACCGATGCGACGCCCGGCACGGTCGACGCGGCGCACGCCGTCGCCGCGCCGGGGCCGTTCCGGGCGCCGCTGCTGACCGCGGACATGCTGATCTTCCGGAGCCATCCGCTCAGCGCCGCGATGGTGAGCCGCATCCGCCATGTGCCGGGAGTGACGCGGGTCGAGCGGATCTCACTGGCCCAGGTGAGCATCGAGGACCACGCGATCACGGTCGCGGCGGTCGACCCCGCGACGTACCGCAACTACAACCGCAACCGGGTCGCGCAGTTCCAGCCGGAGTGGGACCGGGTCGCGGGCGGCGAGATGGCGCTGCGCCCGCAGTTCCGCAAGCAGGTGACGGACAGCGGCTTCGTGCGGATGGGCACGAGCGCCGACGCGCCGCAGATCCACGTGGGCGTCTATGCCCCGCAGATCCCGGGCGTCGACGCGGTCGTCAACAAGAGCTGGGTGAAGACGCTCGGCATGCGGCGCGGCAATGCGCTGCTGGTCTCGACCGGCATCCACACGCCGTTGTCGATCCGGAAGCCGATCCGGCACATCGTCGGCGATCGGGCCTCGGTGCAGCGGATGGACATCGCGGCCCGGCTCGGCCTGGACCCCAGCACCCCCCAGACCGCGTTCCTCGTCGGCACCGCCGCGGACGCCGTCGGCTCGTTCAGCTACAGCGTGCTGGGCGGCGGCCGGATCGCCCCCGACCCGGGCTGGGTCGCCTCCCACATCTCCACCGAGACGATGCCGATCATCGGGCCGATGACCTGCAACACCCTGATGTTCCCCCAGCTCCGCGCGGCCCTGCTCGACATCGTCGGCCGCAGCCTGGCGGGCGCGGTCCATCCGGAGCAGTACGGCGGTTGCTACGTGCCGCGGTTCATCGCCGGCACCACGACCCTGTCCAACCACGCCTTCGGCCTGGCCTTCGACGTCAACGTGCCGGAGAACCAGCGCGGCACCGTGGGACAGATCGACCGGCAGGTGGTGCAGATCTTCGAGAGCTACGGGTTCACCTGGGGCGGCACCTGGCACTACACCGACCCGATGCACTTCGAGATGAACAGCCTGGTCCTGCCGGGCTGATCACTTCATCTGGCACAGGACGTTCATCCGCACGGGGGCGCCCTTCGTCACGACGAGCGAGCCCTCGGCCTGGCACGGATACCGGCCGTCGCCGTATTGCGGGCTGTGGCCGGTCAGCACGTAGTGGCCGGGCGGCAGTCGCAGGTGGAACCGTCCGTGCGCATCGGTCGCCACGTCCTGGTGGACCGGGCCCTGCACGTGGATCGTCCCCGGCCAGTGCCTCACCCGCCCTCCAACCGGACCGCCCACGCCCTCGAGGTGTCCGGTGACGACGTAGGTCGCCCGGAGGTCGATGTTGTTGGGCACCACGGGGCTCGAGCCGGGGCCGCAGGCGCTCGCCAGCCCGAGTACGGCGACGACGAGTCCCACGCGTGCAGCGGTCACGAGGGTGGGACGCGGGCCACGCGGTCGGGGTTCCCCCGCGGACGGCAGTATGAACTCATGCGCGCCGTCCAGGTCCTCACACCCACCGGTCCCGCCGACGTCCGGGTGGTCGATGTCCACGAGCCGGAGCCCGGGCCGGCCGACGTGCTGGTCGCGGTCGAGTCGGTCGGCGTCTCGTTCCCCGACCTGCTGCTGAGCAAGGGGGAGTACCAGCTCAAGCCGCAGCCGCCGTTCACGCTCGGCGTCGACGTGGCCGGCACCGTCGTCTCGGTCGGTGACGAGGCAGACCGCCCCGACCTCGCGCCGGGCGACCGGGTCGTCGGGGTGGTGCCGTACGGAGGCGCGTCGGAGCGCTGCCTGATCCCTGCCTCCGCCTGCTTCCTGCTGCCCGGGCAGATGTCGTACGACGAGGGCGCGGCGCTGCCGATGAACTATCTGACGGCGCTCTTCGCCCTCCAGGAGCGGGGAGACCTGAAAGAGGGCGAGACGGTCCTGGTGCACGGCGCCGCCGGTGGTGTCGGTACGGCCACCCTCCAGGTCGCCCGCGGGCTGGGTGCCCGCACCATCGCCGTAGTGTCGACCGAGGAGAAGGCCGCGTTCGCCCGCGGCGCCGGCGCCGACGAGGCCGTGCTCGTGGACGGCTTCAAGGACGCCGTGAAGGAGCTCACCGGCGGACGCGGGGTGGACGTCGTGCTGGACGTGGTCGGAGGCGACGCGTTCACCGACTCGCTCCGGTGCCTGGCCGAGCGGGGACGGCTGCTGGTGGTCGGCTTCGCGGCCGGGCAGGGCATCCCCGAGGTGAGGGTCAACCGCCTGCTGCTGGGCAACATCGACGTGCGCGGGGTGGGTTGGGGTGCCTACGCGATGATGCGCCCGGCGTACATGCACGAGCAGTGGGCGCGGCTGCTTCCGTTGATCGAGTCCGGCGCCGTCGTACCGCCGATCGGGGCGACGTACCCGCTCGAGGAGTTCGGCCGCGCCCTGGCCGACATGGACGCGCGTCGCACGCTCGGCAAGTCCGTCGTGCAAGTGCACTGACCCGGCACGGCCTCTAGGCTCGATGGAATGAGTACGCTCGACGCCGCCCTCGAGGGCATGGATCCGGACATCCGCCCCCAGGACGACCTGTTCGGACACATCAACGGACGCTGGCTGGAGACCGCGGAGATTCCCGCCGACAAGGGCAGCTGGGGACCGTTCGTCCAGCTGTCCGACGCGGCCGAGGCGCAGGTCCGCACGATCATCGAGGAGCTCGCGGAGAGTGTGGCCGCCGGCGAGCAGGATCTCGGCGACGACGCGATGCGGATCGCGTGCCTCTATGCCTCGTTCATGGACGAGGACTCCGTGGAGCGGCTCGGCCACGAGCCGATGCGGCCGCTGCTGGAGGCGGTCGGGAGCCTGCGCGACGTGCGCGACCTGGCGGCCTTTCTCGGCGAGTTCGAGCAGATCGGCGGCAGTGGCGCGTTCGGGGTCTACGTCGACGTCGACGCCAAGGACTCCGACCGCTGCCTGGTCAGCCTGAGCCAGGGCGGCACCGGCCTGCCGGACGAGTCCTACTACCGCGACGAGAAGTTCGCCGACGTCCGCGAGAAGTACGTCTCCTTCCTGACCACGATCTTCACCCTGGTCGAGCACCCGGACCCGGCGTCGGCCGCCACCACCGTGATGGCCGTGGAGACCCGGCTGGCCCAGGGGCACTGGGAGCGTGCCGAGACCCGCGACGTGCTGAAGACCTACAACCTGACCACCCTCGAGGAGCTGCACGCGCTCTGCCCGGCCTTCGAGTGGGAGGCCTTCATCCGCAACCTCGGCGGCTCGGAGGC
Source organism: Nocardioides sp. (assembly GCA_036741335.1). Classification (GTDB taxonomy): domain Bacteria; phylum Actinomycetota; class Actinomycetes; order Propionibacteriales; family Nocardioidaceae; genus Nocardioides. Next base: position 17,971 of record DAINSL010000003.1, read on the forward strand.
GTCGATCTCGGAGACCTGCGTCCGCCAGCCGTCGTACCTCGCGCACCTGTCGACGGCGCTGGAGGAGGTGCCGATCGAGGACTGGCGCACCTGGCTGTCGGCCCGCGTCGTGCGTGCCTGCGCGCCGTACCTCTCGGCCGTGTTCGTCGAGGCCAACTTCGACTTCTACGCCCGCACCCTGGCCGGCACGCCCGAGCTGCGTGAGCGCTGGAAGCGTGGAGTTGCGCTGGTCGAGGGGTCGATCGGCGAGGCGGTCGGGCGGGTGTACGTCGCTCGCCACTTCCCGCCGGAGTCGAAGGCGATGATGGAGGACCTGGTGGCCAACCTGCTCGCGGCCTACCGGCAGTCGATCACGGCGCTGGACTGGATGAGCGACGAGACCAAGCAGCGCGCGTTCGACAAGATCGACATGTTCGGCTCGAAGATCGGCTACCCCGACACGTTCCGCGACTACAGGTCCCTCGAGTTCGCCCCCGACGACCTGCTCGGCAACGTCGCCGCCGCGAACGCGTTCGAGACGCGGCGCCAGCTCGCCAAGATCGGCGCCCCGGTCGACCGCACCGAGTGGCTGATGCTGCCGCAGACCGTGAACGCCTACTACCGCCCGGGCATGAACGAGATCTGCTTCCCGGCCGCGATCCTGCAGAAGCCGTTCTTCTCCCCGGACGCGCACATGGCCGAGAACTACGGCGGCATCGGCGCGGTGATCGGCCACGAGATCGGGCACGGCTTCGACGACCAGGGCGCGCAGTACGACGGTGCGGGCAACCTGCACGACTGGTGGACGCCGGACGACAAGACGGCCTTCGAGAAGAAGTCGCAGGCCCTGATCGAGCAGTACGACGCCTTCTCGCCGCGCAACCTGCCGGGCGAGCACGTCAACGGTGCCCTCACCGTCGGTGAGAACATCGGCGACCTCGGCGGGCTCACCATCGCGCTGGCCGCCTACTCGATCGCGGCCGGCGGTGACGTGAGCCTCGAGGGTGCCCAGGAGCTGTTCTTCAACTGGGCGTTCTGCTGGCGGACCAAGCGGCGCCAGGAGCTCGACCAGCAGTACCTCACCATCGACCCCCACAGCCCGCCCGAGTTCCGGGCCAACATCGTGCGCAACCTCGACGAGTTCCACGCCGTGTTCGGCACCCGCGAGGGCGACGGGCTGTGGCTCGAGCCCGAGGCGCGCGTCCGCATCTGGTGACGTCGCCGGAGCACGGCCAGGCGTCGTACGCGCGGCGGCTGGACTGGGGTCCGTCCGGGGCGGCCGCGTTGGTCGCGGATGCGCGACCGGGCGACGTTGCCGTGGTCGTCGACGTGCTGTCGTTCACCACGACGCTGTGCGTCGCCGTCGAGCGGGGCATCGCGGTGCACCCCTACCCGTGGCGCGTCGAGGACGCCGAGTCGTACGCCGCCTCCCGCGGCGCCGTGCTCGCGGTGGGACGACGCGAGGGGCTGGCCTCGGGCGCGGTCAGCCTCTCGCCGGTCTCGTTCGAACGCGTCGGCGGCATCGATCGTGTGGTGTTGCCTTCGCCGAACGGATCTGCGATCAGCCTGGCTCTCGCCGAGTCGGGAGCGACCGTGGTCGGCGCCTGCCTGCGCAACGCGACCGCGGTCGGCCGGTGGCTGCGGGCCGTGCGCGGACGAGTCTCGGTCATCGCCGCCGGCGAGCGCTGGCCGGACGGTTCTCTCCGACCCGCGATCGAGGACCTGTGGGGTGCCGGCGCCGTGCTGGCGGCGCTGGGTCCGGAGGGCGCGAGCCCGGAGGCCGAGGCGGCGGTGGCCGCGTTCGCGGCCGTGCGGGACCGGCTGCCCGAGGCCCTGGTGGCCTGCGCGAGCGGGTGCGAGCTGGGGTCCGCAGGCTTTGCCGCCGACGTGGCGGTGGCATCGGCGTACGACGTCAGCCGGGTCGTGCCCGTGCTCGACGGCGATGCGTTCGTCGACGCGGCTCACGAGTCGTAGAGGATGCAGGCCTTGTTCTGCAGGGAGTCCCACGTCGTCGAGTCGACGACGCCTTTGGGGGGAAGGCTGTGCTCGGACTGGAACCGCTTGACCGCGGCAACGGTGACGGGGTCGTAGACGCCGTTGGGGTGGCCGGCCCGCAGGACGCCGAGATCGATGAGCTCGCGTTGGAGCGCGCGGATCCAGATGCTGGCGAAGGCCGAGGGACCCATTCCCGTGCGGAGCTGCGGCATGCCGGCAGTAGGCAATCGGCAGGCACACATGACGGGATCGGCGTTACCTGCGGTGAGGGTGGTGACACGGGTGCCGCGGTAGTGCTTGGTCATCCTCAGCTGACAAGCCTGCACCGCGCTGTACGGCCCGAGGTAGGCGACGTAGCGCGGAGCGCTGTGGCCGGCGAGGGCCCACGCGGTGGGGCACGAGGCCGTGGTGTCGAGGTAGCGGGCGTGGTGGCTGGGATCCTTCGCGATCCCCGCCCCCACCGGCGAGCTGGAGCCACCCCACCTGAGCATCAGGAGCGATTGCCCGTTGCACGTCTGATTCACCAAGGGAGCGCCCACGTTCAGTGGATCGACGATGGGGCCCTGGTGGCCGATCAGGAGCCCGCCGGCCACCCCGCACGCGACGCCGACGACCGCCGAGACGGCGACGGCAAGCAGGCGGGGGTGGCGCACCCGCGCAGGATACGTCGAACCGATCCTCGGGTGCGGGGACCGCACCGAGCCGAGCGCCCGGGTCAGGCTCCGATCATCGCGGCGGGATCGGCGACCTTCTCCATCGGCCTGCGCGGCAGGTAGAACGCCGGGACGAGGCACAGCCCGACCAGCACCGTGGCGACGAGGTAGATGTGGCCGAAGGAGCTGCCCATGAAGTGGATGCCCTGGCTCACGATCCCGTCGACCTGATTGGCCGGAATGCCGAGCTGGTCGATGACCGCCTGGCGCTTGGCCGGGTCGTCGCCGGCGCCTTGGATCGCCAGCGTCGGACCGACCATCGAGGCGTGCGCGTTGTAGGCGCTGGTGAGGAGCACGCTGAACATCGCGGTGCCGACCGAGATGGAGATCTGCTGGGTGATGTTCATCAGCGTCGATCCCCGCGCCACGTCGTGATCCTTCAGGCTGGCCAGCGCGGCGGTGAACACCGGCATCATGGTGGCGCCCATACCGAGGCCCATGACCACGAACGCGGTGATGATGTAGGCGTACGACGTCGTGTCGTTGACGACGAACAGCATTCCCATCCCGACGGTGTCGAGAACCAGACCGGTCAGCACCACCTTTCCGGGCCCGATCTTGTCGGCCAGGAAGCCCGCGATGGGCATCGTCAGCATCGCGCCGAAGCCCTGTGGGGCCACCAGCCAGCCGGAGCTGAGCGGGGACTCGCCCCGGACCTGCTGGAAGTAGAGCGTGAACAGCAGGCTGGCCCCGAAGAACGCCATCGCGAACAGGGCCATGGTGAGCACCGCGACGGTCATGTAGCGGTTGGTGAACAGCCGCAGTTGCACGAGCGGGTGGATGTTCTTGCTACGAAGGGCCCAGGGCACGAACGCCACCGTGAGCGCGATGCCAACCAGTGAGCTGATCACGACCGTGGAGGTGAACATCGTGCCGTGCTCCTGCTTGGCGGCCGGGATCGACGAGACGCCGTAGAGGAACAGGGCGAGGCCCGGGGACAGCAGCAGCATGCCGACGAAGTCGAAGCTCTCGGACGGCGAGACGTTGTCCTTGTCGAGCACCAGGAAGGCGTAGATCGCCGCGACGATGCCGATCGGCACGTTGATCAGGAAGATCCAGTGCCAGGAGGCGATGTCGATCAGCCAGCCGCCGAGGATCGGGCCGAAGATCGGGCCGAGCAGCATCGGCACGCCGAGGATCGCCATCACCCGTCCGAGCCGCTCCGGCCCGGCGGCACGGGTGAGGATCGTCATGCCGAGCGGCATCAGCATGCCGCCACCGAGGCCCTGCAGCACCCGGAAGAAGACGAGCATCTCGAGGTTGCTCGCCGTCGAGCACAGCGCCGACCCGGCGGTGAACAGCACGATCGCCAGGATGTAGAGGCGTTTGGTGCCGAACCGGTCGGCCGCCCAGCCGGTGAGCGGGATCACCGTGGCCAGGGCCAGCGTGTAGCCGGTGGAGGTCCAGGCCACCTGGGCCTGGGTCTTGCCGAAGATGTCCTGGAACGTGCGTTGGGCCACGGCTACGACGGTGATGTCGAGGATGGACATGATCGCCCCGAGGACGACCACCCCGGCCACCACCATGACCCGCCTGTCCAGCTTGCCGTTGGCCGTGCCTGCGGGCTCGCCGACCTGGCTCCCGAGTTCTGTGCTCAAGTGTTCGTCTCCCTCTCAGTGCTCACAGGTCGAGCGTAGGCAATGCCGCCGACACCGGCGAGTCGGTATCACGTCGGGCGACCTTCGCAGGCGGACGGCGTACGTCGTCCAGCATCTCTCGGCGCATCCAGAACGCGATGTGCGGGGCCGCGAGCAGCGAGCCCATCGCCAGCGAGGTGGCCGCCCGGAGCGCTGTCGGCGACCCGGGCTAGCGTCGTACCGGCAGGCACCGCCGGCGACCTGGGAGGTGGGCGTGAGCTTCGTGCCCCTGACCGGTCCGGCGACCCTGCGCGCCGCCGAGTCCCCCCGGCTGGGTGTCGTGGAGTTCACCGATGACCGGCGCACGATCGCCCTGCCGATCCGAGCCGCGCTCCCGGTCCTGGCCAAGGCACGGGTCCAGGACGACGCGCATCCGTCCGTCGGCCTGCTCGCCGCCGCCGCGCTCCTCGCCATGCGCTTCGTGGCCGCCGGCAAGTTCGAGCCGTCCGAGGGCAGGTGGCGGCTCACTCCACTGGCACCCGACGACGCCGAGCGGCTCCGGCGCCTGGCCGAGGCCCGGGCCTACGACGCGCTGTCACCCAGCGACGCCGAGCGGCTCGTGCAGCTCATGGTCGACGCCGTGGTCGACGCGATGCCGCGCAGTGCCCCGCTCCCCGTGCCGACACGTCCCCGAGCCCCGGAGCCACACGGCCCGGCGCCGACCACGGACGCGTTCTCCCGCCGGTTGCGGACCCTCGTCGAGCGCCACCGCGACGATTCGGCCGACCTGCCCCAGCTGGTCACGATCTCGCTCCGGATCGAGGCCGACGAGGAGGAGCTGGTCGGCGGCTCCTGTCGGATGGTGCTCCAGGTGCACGCCGAACAGGACCCGATCCACGTCCGCGACGCGGCCAGCCTGTGGCAGGACCCACCCTCGGTGCACGGCTTCGGCGAGCGGGCCCGCACCCACGCCACCATCGCCCTGCGCGGAGCCGCGGCCACCTGGCCTCCGCTCGAGCGGCTCCTCGAGCAGCCGGTGCCCGACCAGATCACCCTGGACACCGACGACCTGGTCAGCCTGCTCGACGAGGGCGTCGAGGCGCTGCGCGGGGTCAACGTCGACGTCCTGTGGCCACGCAGCCTCGGCCGTGACCTGCGCGCGACCGCCACCCTCGACCGCGCACCCTCGCGCCGCGAGGCGCAGCTCGTCGAGGGCGTGCTGAGCGGCGACGCGCCGTTCGCCTTCCGCTGGCAGGTCGCACTGCGCGGCGATCCCCTCAGCGAGGACGAGATGGACCGGCTCGCCCGCGCGACCTCACCCATGCTCAAGCTGCGCGGCAGCTGGACGGTGATCGACCCGGCCGTCGCCCGGAAGGCCCGGAGCCGGCTGATCCGCACCGTGAAGCCCGCCCAGGCGGTGGCCGCGGCGCTCACCGGGGTGGTCGACGTCGACGACGCGCCCGCCGAGGTGGTCGTGGGGGCGAGCCTGCTCAAGCTCCGCGAGCGGCTGCTCGGCGCGGCCACGGCGCCCCTGCTGCCCGAGCCACCGGGTCTGGCCGCGCCACTGCGCGACTACCAGCGGCAGGGCCTGACCTGGCTCGACGAGCTGACCGCGATGGGTCTCGGCGCCTGCCTCGCCGACGACATGGGCCTCGGCAAGACCATCACCCTGATCGCGCTCCATCTCCATCGCGCCCCGCGTCGCCACGGACCCACCCTCGTGGTCTGCCCGGCCTCGCTCCTCGGCAACTGGGAGGCCGAGATCCACCGGTTCGCTCCCGGCGTCGAGACCCGGCGGTTCCATGGCGGCGACCGCTCGCTGGCCGATCTCGACGGACACGGGTTCGTGCTGACGACGTACGGCACCGTGCGCAACCATGCCGAGTCCCTGGCCGCGGTCACATGGGGGCTGGTGGTGGCCGACGAGGCGCAGCACGTCAAGAACGCCCGCTCGGCCACGGCGCGGGCGTTGCGCTCGATCCCGGGCTCGGCCCGCGTGGCGCTGACCGGCACCCCGGTGGAGAACAACCTGACCGAGCTGTGGGCGATCCTCGACTGGGCGACGCCCGGTCTGCTCGGCAGCCGACAGGCGTTCCGCAAGGTCTGGGCCGGGCCGATCGAGTCGGGGCTCGAACCGACGAAAGCGCGTCAGTTCGCCGGCCTGATCGGGCCCTTCCTGATGCGGCGGCGCAAGTCCGACCCCGGCATCGCGCCAGAGCTGCCGGCGAAGACCGAGACCGACCACCTGCTAGGGCTGACCCGCGAGCAGGTCGTCCTCTACGAGTCCTTCGTCCGCGACACCATGGAACGCATCGAGCGCGCCGACGACGAGACGCGCCGCGGCCTGGTGCTCAAGCTCCTCACCGGCCTCAAGCAGATCTGCAACCATCCCGCGCACTTCCTCAAGCAGTCGGGCGGCCGCCTCGTCGGGCGCTCGGAGAAGCTCGACCTGCTCGACGAGCTGCTCGGCACCGCACTTGCCGAGGGCAGCTCGGTACTGGTCTTCACCCAGTACGTCGCCATGGCCCGGCTGATCGAGGAGCACCTGAGCCGCGTCGGGGTGCCCCACCAGTTCCTCCACGGCGGCACTCCCGTCCGACAACGCGACGCGATGGTGAGCAGCTTCCAGGCCGGACCCGACGCGGGCGGCGTACCCGTGTTCCTGCTCTCCCTCCGGGCCGGTGGCACCGGCCTCAACCTCACCCGGGCCGACCACGTCGTGCACGTCGACCGCTGGTGGAACCCCGCGGTCGAGGACCAGGCCACCGACCGCGCCCACCGGATCGGGCAGACTCGCCCGGTGCAGGTCCATCGCCTGGTGACCCAGGGCACCGTCGAGGAGCGGGTCTCCGAGCTCCTGCGTCGCAAGCGGTCGCTGGCCGACGCCGTGCTCTCGCGTGGCGACACCGCCCTGACCGAGCTCAGCAACGAGGAGCTCCTCGATCTCGTCTCCCTGCGGAGACATCCATGAGCGGGTTCGCCGGCGTCACCTTCACCCGCATCCCGCCGCGACGCAGCACCTCCCGGGCCGCGACGTGGTGGGGCCGCGCCTGGGTCCGCGCGGTCGAGGAGGCGTCGTACGCCGACAACGACCTGCATGCCGCGCGCGTGCTCTCCCGCGGCGGCGGGATCGGCCAGATCACGGTGGACGCGGGCCAGGTGGTGGCGCGGTGTCTCGACGTTGCGGACATGTGGACGGTGTCCGCGAGCGTGCCCGAGCTCGATCCCGCCGGCCGTCGCGCGTTCGTCGAGGTCGTGGCCGGGGAGTCCGGACATCTGGCTGCGCTGCTGGCCGGCGAGCTGCCCCACCGGCTGGTCGAGCAGGCCGAGGAGGTCGGCGTCGAGCTGCTGCCCTACGGCGGTGAGCTCGGGTCGGCGTGCCCGTGCCAGTCCTGGGTCGACCCGTGTGTCCACGCCCTGGCCGTACTCCTCCAGGTGGCGTGGTTGATCGACGGTGACCCATGGGTGCTGCTGCGCCTGCGTGGGCTCTCACCCGAGCAGCTCGAGGCCGAGATGGCGACGATCACCGCGGCACGCCGACCCGATCCCGATGACCCCCGCGCCGATCCTGAGGCCGAGGGTGACCTCGCGACGGCGATCGACGCGGCCGTCCGCGCGGCGCGGGTGCTCGCCCTCCTCGACGACCCGGCCGCCGAGATCGGTCACCTGGTCTGACTCTCCAGCCCGTTGAGGGCGCCCATGGCCATCCGGTGCAGGACCCCACGCATGGCCTCGTCGGCGATCAGCCCGCTGTGCGGGGTCGAGTTGATCAGCCCGAACGCCGCGTGCGCCATCGCCCGCGCCCGGTCGGTGTGCAGTCCCCGGTGCAGACGCCGCAGCTGCGCGGCCCAGACGTCGACGTACTCACGCTGGAGCGCACGTACCCTCTCGCGCGCATCGGGCGGCAGCGACTGCCAGTCGCGGTCCTGCACGACGATCAGGGCGCGGTGCCGGAGCGCGAAGTCGATGTGCCAGGCGACCAGGGCCTCGAGCGCCCCGCCGGCGTCGTCGGCACGCGCCACGCGTTGGCGTCCCTCGCTCAGCAGGCGCTCGCTGATGCTCACCAGCATCTCGGCCAGGACGGCGTCCTTGGAGGCGAAGTGCTTGTAGAGCGCGGGCCCGGTGATCCCGCAGGCCCGCCCCAGCTCGCCCACGGAGACACCGTGGAAGCCCTTCGCCGCGAACAGCTCGGCCGCGGTGTCGAGGATCTGCTCCCGCCGGCTCACGGGTTCAGGTTAGCGCTCGTTAACGCCCGGACACCGCTGACCTGGTGTTTGCGTCGGGACGACGAACCAGGAGTGCCGGCTCGATCGGGTGGCACGCGAGGTTAATGATCGCTAACCTTGCGGGGTGAGTGATCTGCGTGACCTGGTCGCCGAGCTGCACCGGCACCTCGACGTCGTACGCCGTGGGGGCAGCGAGGCCGCCCGGGCCAAGCACACCGACCGCGGCAAGCTGCTGGTCCGCGACCGGATCGACCGGCTGCTCGACCCGGGCAGTCCGTTCCTCGAGCTGAGCGCGCTCGCCGCCTTCGGCATGTACGCGGGCGATGAGGGGGGCGACTACGCCGTGCCGAGCGCCAGCATCGTGACCGGGATCGGACGGGTGAACGACCGCGAGTGCGTGATCGTCGCCAACGACGCGACCGTCAAGGGCGGCACCTACTACCCGATGACCGTCAAGAAGCATTTGCGCGCACAGACGATCGCGGCCGAGAACCGCCTGCCGTGCATCTACCTCGTCGACTCGGGCGGCGCGTTCCTTCCGATGCAGGACGAGGTGTTCCCCGACAAGGAGCACTTCGGGCGCATCTTCTTCAACCAGGCCAACCTCTCGGCGAAGGGCATCCCCCAGATCGCCAGCGTGATGGGCTCGTGCACCGCCGGCGGCGCCTACGTGCCGGCGATGAGCGACGAGAGCGTGATCGTGAGGAACCAGGGGACGATCTTCCTCGGCGGTCCACCGCTGGTGAAGGCCGCGACCGGTGAGGTCGTCACCGCCGAGGAGCTCGGTGGCGGCGACGTGCACGCCCGCAGGTCCGGGGTCGTGGACCACCTCGCCGACGACGACGCCCACGCGCTGGCGATCGTGCGGTCGATCGTGGACACCTTGCCGCGGGTCTCGACAGGCTCGACCAGCGGCGGGCTGGGCGGGAGCCCGGTCGATGAGCCGCACGAGACGGCCGAGAGCCTGTACGACGTCGTGCCCACCGACACGCGCACGCCGTACGACGTGCGCGAGGTGATCCGCCGGATCGTCGACGGCAGCCGGCTGCACGAGTTCAAGAAGCTGTACGGCGAGACGCTGGTCACCGGCTTCGCCCGGATCTGGGGGCACGAGGTCGGCATCGTCGCCAACAACGGGATCCTCTTCAGCGAGTCGGCGCTCAAGGGCGCCCACTTCATCGAGCTGTGCAACCAGCGCAAGATCCCGCTGGTGTTCCTGCAGAACATCACCGGCTTCATGGTCGGCAAGGAGTACGAGAACCGCGGCATCGCCCGCGACGGCGCCAAGCTGGTCACCGCGGTCGCGTGCAGCGTCGTCCCGAAGTTCACCGTTGTCATCGGCGGCTCCTTCGGCGCCGGCAACTACGGCATGTGCGGGCGTGCCTACGACCCGCGCTTCCTCTGGATGTGGCCCAACGCCCGGATCTCGGTGATGGGCGGCGAGCAGGCGGCGAGCGTGCTCGCGACCGTGCGCCGCGACGGGTTCGAAGCCCGGGGTGAGGAGTGGAGCGCCGCCGACGAGGAGGCCTTCAAGGTGCCGATCCTGCGCTCCTACGAGCACCAGGGCTCGCCGTACTACTCGACCGCCCGCCTCTGGGACGACGGCGTCATCGACCCGGTCGACACCCGCCGCGTCCTCGGCATGGGGCTCGCCGTTTCATCGCACGCCCCGATCCCTGAGCCGTCCTACGGCATCTTCAGGATGTAGGCGTGGACACCGTCGACCCGGTCACGCGCGTCATCCGCACGGTCCTCGTCGCCAACCGGGGGGAGATCGCGCTGCGTGTCTTTCGCACCTGCCGTCGCCTCGGTATCACGACGGTGGCGATCTTCACCGACCTCGACGTCGACGCCCCGCACGTGCGCGCGGCCGACCGGGCCGTCCTCGTCGAGAGCTACCTCGACATCGACGCCGTGGTGGCGGCCGCAGTCGAGGCGGGCGCCGACGCGATCCACCCCGGCTACGGGTTC
>DAINSL010000003.1:28441-42322 GCA_036741335.1 Nocardioides sp.
CGCATGTCCTGATGGCTGACGAGGCCGTCCGCCTCGGGCCGGCGCCCGCCAATGAGAGCTATCTCAAGGCCGACCTGATCCTGCTCGCGGCCAAGGAAACCGGCGCTGACTGCATCCACCCCGGCTACGGGTTCCTCTCCGAGCGCTCCGAGTTCGCGCGCGCGGTCGAGGCCGCCGGCATCCGGCTTGTCGGGCCGACCGCCGACGTGATGGATGCAATGGGCCGCAAGGACCATGCCCGCAAGATCGCGGTCGCCGCAGGCGTGCCGGTGGTGCCGTCGTACGACCTCGACGCCGACCCGGCGACGTTCGCGTACCCGGTCCTGGTCAAGGCCGCGGCCGGTGGCGGAGGCAAGGGCATGCGGGTCGTGCGCTCCCGGGACGAGTACGCCGAGGCGTGCGCCGCCGCGGCCCGTGAGGCGAGGAGCGCGTTCGGCGACGACACCCTGCTGATCGAGAAGTACGTCGAGTCCGGCCGCCACCTCGAGGTGCAGGTGCTGGCCGACACCCATGGCGAGGTCATCCACCTGTTCGAGCGCGACTGCTCGACCCAGCGCCGCCACCAGAAGGTGCTCGAGGAGGCGCCCGGCCCGACCGTCACCGCCGACCTGCGGCACCGGCTGACCTCGTCAGCGGTCGCGCTCGCGCAGGAGGTCGGCTACACCAACGCCGGCACCGTCGAGTTCCTGCTCGACGCCGACACCGGCGACTTCTACTTCCTGGAGATGAACACCCGGCTCCAGGTCGAACACCCGGTCACCGAGCTGATCTGCGGCGGGATCGACCTGGTCGAGGAGCAGCTGCGCATCACCGCGGGCGCGCCGCTCTCGCTGGCACAGACGGACCTCGCGATCCACGGGCACGCGATCGAGGCCCGCGTGTACGCCGAGGACTCGTTCGGCGGCTTCCTGCCGCAGGCCGGTACGGCGAGCCTGGTCAGATGGTCCTCGTCGGCGCGTGTGGACCAGGCGCTGGAGACCGGGCAGACCGTCAGCACGGCGTACGACCCGATGCTCGGCAAGATCATCGCCCACGGCCCGGACCGCGAGAGCGCACGCCAGGCGCTCCTGCACGCGCTCGACGAGACCGCGATCCTCGGGCTCACGACCAACGCCGGGTTCCTGCGGGCCCTCGTTGCGAGCGACGAGTTCCGCGACGCCACCATCGACACCGCGTGGCTCGACCACCACGAGGTGCCGGCTCCCGACCACGACATCCCCCGGATCATGGCGGCGTGGGTCTCGGCGATGCTGTCGTCGACGGACACCGGCCATCCCTTCCAGCACGACGGCTTCCGGCTGGGCGGCCCCCCGGCCCCGATCGTCGTCGAGCTGGACCGCGAGGTCGTGGTGGATCGCCACGCCGGCACCGTCGACGGCGCGCCCGTGCAGCTGGTGAGCGCGGAGAACCACGTGCTCGACCTGATGGTGGATGGGGTCCCGGTGAGCGCGGTGGTCAACGTGCAGCCCGACATCGTCGAGGTGAGCTATCAGGGCCAGCGGCACGTGCTCACCGGTCCCGACCGGCTGGCCGACCACGTCGCTGTCGGCGACGGCACGATCACCGCGCCGATGCCCGGCACGGTGCTCGAGGTCCGCGTCGCCGAGGGTGAGCGCGTGGATGAGGGCCAGGTGCTGGGCATGATGGAGGCGATGAAGATGGAGCTGTCCTTGAAGGCGCCGTTCGTCGGCACCGTCGAGGCCGTCGAGGCGGTCGAGGGTGCGCAGGTGGCGCTGGGGGCGGCGTTGTTCGTGGTCTCGGCCGGCCCGACCGGCGGAGCCGGCGAGAGGGATGGGGACGACGCGTGAGTGAGCTGCCGATGACCGTCCCGACCGAGGGCCTGCCCGAGAGGGTCACGATCTACGAGGTCGGCCCGCGCGACGGCCTGCAGAACGAGTCGGCTCTGGTGCCGACGGAGGTCAAGGCCGAGCTGATCCGCCGCCTCCTGGCCGCCGGGCTGCCGGTCGTCGAGGCGACCAGCTTCGTCCACCCGACGTGGGTCCCCCAGCTCGCCGACGCCGAGGACCTGCTGCGCGAGCTCGGCGACGAGGGACGCGACCTGCCGGTGCTGGTGCCCAACGAGCGGGGGCTCGACCGCGCCCTCGAGCTCGGCTGCCGCCACGTCGCTATCTTCGGCAGCGCCACCGAGACGTTCGCGCAGAAGAACCTCAACCGCGGCCTCGACGAGCAGTTCGCGATGTTCGAGCCGACCGTACGCCGCGCCCGCGACGCCGGCCTCGACGTGCGGGCCTACGTCTCGATGTGCTTCGGAGACCCCTGGGAAGGCGCGGTCCCGATCGACCAGGTGGTCGACGTGGGGCGCCGCCTCTTCGACCTCGGTGCCAGCCAGCTCAGCCTCGGCGACACCATCGGTGTCGGCACCGCGGGCCACGTGACCGCGCTGGTCGACGGCTTCACCGGGGCCGGGATGGGGACGGCCGATCTCGCGCTGCACTTCCACGACACCTACGGCCAGGCGCTGTCAAACGTCCAGGCCGGCCTGCGCGCCGGCATCACGACGTACGACGCCAGCGCCGGCGGTCTCGGGGGCTGCCCGTACGCCAAGAGCGCGACCGGCAACCTGGCGACGGAGGACCTCGTCTGGATGCTGAACGGACTCGGCATCGAGCACGGCGTCGACCTCACCGCCCTGGTCGAGACCTCCACCTGGCTGGCCGGCCACCTCGGCCGCCCAAGCCCCTCCGCAGTCGTCCGGGCCTTCTCCGGATAGTCCGGAACGTTCGGACTGCGACACGCCGGGACGGACCAGTCCACACGTTCCGGACTATCGCCCGAAGGGTGGATTCGCCGGGCTGGCACAATCGCGGCCATGAGCCGGAAGGTCTACGTGCACATCGGTGCGCCCAAGACCGGCACGACCTATCTGCAGGACCGGCTCGCCCGCAACGCGCGTTCCCTGTCCGAGCACGACGTCCACCTCCCGGCCGGCTCGGCATTCGTCAGCCCCGGGCTGTTCCACTTCCGCGCCGCCCTCGACCTGCTCGGCCAGGACTGGGGCGGTCCGGCCGGCCACGCGGCAGGGAGCTGGGACACCCTGGTGAAGAAGGTCAACCGGCTCTCGGGCACGGCGATCTTCAGCCACGAGATCCTGTCACCGGCCGCGCCCGAGCACATCGCCCGGCTGATGTCCGATCTCGCCGACAGCGAGGTCCACATCGTCTACTCGGCCCGCGACCTGGCCCGTCAGGTCCCGGCCGGCTGGCAGGAAAGCGTCAAGCAGGGACGCAGGTGGAGCTACCGCCGCTACCTCGGGCGGGTGCAGGGCGACCGGCCCCCGTGGTTCGCGCGCGCCTTCGACCTGCCGGGCGTGCTCGGCCGGTGGAGCTCCGGCCTGACCCCCGACCGGGTCCACGTCGTGACCGTCCCGAGCGCCGACTCGGCGCGCGCCCGCCCCGACCTGCTGTGGTGGCGCTTCTGCACGGTGTTCGGGATCGACCCGGAGTGGGTGCCGGAGGACAGTGAACGCGCCAACACGTCCCTCGGGATGGCCGAGACCCAGGTGCTGCGCCGCCTCAACCGGCGCATGGACCGCACCACCCGCCACGAGTCGGACTACGACCAGCTGATCCGCGTGATGCTGGCCGAGGAGACCCTGGCGGCACGGCGCCGCTCGCGGCCGGTCGCCCTGCCACCCCAGCTCCACGACTGGGCCACCGAGCGCGGCCAGGGCTGGATCGACTGGATCGAGGGCAGCGGCGTCGACGTCGTCGGCGACCTCGCCGACCTGCTGCCGGCCGCGCCGAAGGCGTACCGGAACCCCGACAAGGTCCCCGCCAAGCTGCAGCTCAAGATCGCCCTCGACGCGCTCGCGGCGATGACCCAGGAAGCGGCCTCGCGGCCGGACCCCGACGGCACCCTGCGAGCCCGGGTACGCCGTGCCCGCGAGCTGCGTGGCCGGTGACCGCGCGATGACCGCCGGCGAGACCGACGGGCAGGCACGCGCGTGGGGCTGGGTGGCGCACCTCCGCGCCGGGGGTACGACGCCCTGGTCGGCCTGGCAGGAGCCGGCACCGCCCGAGGGGCAGGCGGGTCGCTACCTGCCCGCAGCCCAGCAGCTCGAGCTCCTGCGCCGCCTCAACCGGCAGCGGGTGCCGTCACCCGAGCTCGCAGAGCGCGTCCTCACCGCCAGCGCACCCGGTCGCGGCCGACCCGACCTCGGCCTGGTCGGCGTGCTGGCTCCCTCGCGCTTCGGCCCGGCGCCGGTCGATCCCTCCGACCTTCCCCCCGACGAGCTGGTCCGGGTGGCCACGGCCCTCATCGCCGAGGACACCGTCGCCGCGGGTGACCCACCCGAGCCGCGCGCGCCCCGGCGGTTCCGGCGCCGCTACCGGGTGCTCGGCGACCCCGAGCTGGCGCGCCCACTCCGCGAGGCTCTGATCGCCGACGGGCGTCCGCCGGGCGGCGCGGGACCCACTGTGGTGGTGCTGGGCACCGACCTCGAGCGAATGCTCACTCACGCCTGGACCGCCCGTTGCTTCGGCATCGAAGGGGTGCGCCCCTGGCCGGAATGGGTCGCAGCGGCGGCGCGGGGAGGCTCGCTCCCACCGCGGATCGACCTGGCGGAGGTTGCCCGCACCTGGGCGCGACGCCTGGGAAGCGGCCGGGTGCACGTGGTGCTGGACGACCCCCGACGCGCCGCCAGGCTCGCGGGGCTCCGCCGCCGGCGGGGCACCACCACCGAGGTGTCCGCGGACGCGGTCGAGCTGGCACGGCGTACCGGCCCGGTCGTCGGCACCCTCGTCCCGCCCGAGCGACGCTCGCACCTGTTGTGGCACCGGCTGCGCCCGGTGCTGGCCCGGTTCGACGGTGCCACTCTGCTGGTGCCCGACCGGCACCGACCGTGGCTCGCCGAGCGCACCACCGACCTGCGCGGCAGCCTCGCGCGCGGTGACTACGCTGTGCACGGCGACCTGCCCCAACCGGACGAGCAGCCCGACGACCGGCCGTCCGACCGGCTCTCCGAACGGCTGGGGGGGGCCGCGCCCGACGACGAGCGGGTGCTCGCGCTGGCCATGCAGGTGCTGCTCGGTCCTCCGATCGGCGCACCCGTCGTTGCAGGGGAGGGTGTGTGACCAAGAAGGTCTACCTCCACGTCGGCACGCCCAAGACGGGCACGTCGTACCTCCAGCACGTGCTGTTCCACAACCAGGAGAAGCTGCTGGGCAGGAGCATCCGCTACCCCGCCGACCGCTTCGACGGCCACTTCCTGGCCGCGCTCGACCTGATGCGGCTGCCGTGGGGCGGCCTCGAGGTTGACGCGATCGGGGCGTGGGACCGGCTCGCCGGCCAGGTACACCGCTGGCCGGGCACGTCGATCATCAGCCACGAGATCCTGGCGACCGCCTCCCGGGCCCAGATCGGCCAGGCACTGGAGAGCCTCGGGCACGGTGCCGACGCCGAGATCCACCTCGTGCTGTCGGTGCGCGACCTGGTCCGCCAGATCCCGGCCGAGTGGCAGGAGAACATCAAGCACCGCGCCGCGTTGCCGTACGGCCGCTTCCTCGACCAGATCCAGGACCCTCGCCGCGAGGGCCGGATCGCCACCTGGTTCTGGGGGGTCCAGGAGATCCCCGACATCCTCGACCGTTGGGGCCACGACCTGCCTCCCGAGCACGTGCACGTGGTGACCGTGCCACCGGTCGGTGGGTCACCCGACCTGCTCTGGCAGCGCTTCGCCGCCGCGTTCGGGTTGGCCGGGATGTCCCTGGCCCTCGACGGCGAGCGCGTCAACCCCTCGCTCGGGGCGCCCGAGACCGCGCTGATCCGCCGGATCAACCGGGCCGCCAACGAGGAGCTCGAGCCAGCGGACTACCGGCCTCTGGTGCGCGAGCTGCTCGCCCACCAGACCCTCTCGCGCCGCACCGGTTCGCCCCGCCTGGGGCTACCGCCGGACGTCTACCCGTGGGCGGCCGAGCTCGAGGGGGCCTGGATCGAGGAGGTCCGGCGCCGTGGGTACGACGTCGTCGGCGACCTCGACGACCTGCGGGGCGCCCCGCCGCCCGAGGAGTACGCCGACCCCGACCGTCCCGACGAGGCGATGGTGTCCGGCGCCGCCGTGGACGCGCTGAAGGCCCTGCTGCTCGACAACGCACGGCTCCGGCGCGAGCTCGGCCACCGCCAGGGCGAGCTGGACCGGACGAACCGGGAGCTCGAGCGGTCCTACCTGCGCCCGACGTACCGCTGGCGGCACAAGCTGGTACGACGGCTGGAGGCAGGTGGCGCCGGCCAGCTCGCGATGCGGGTCTACCGCCGGGCGAGCGGCAGGAGCTCGCGGTCGGCGTAGCGGCCGATCTTCCAGGTGGCGTAGCCGTCCATGCCCATGCCGACGAAGCCGCCGATCAGGGGCACCCGGCGGCCGACGGAGCCAGCGATCCGCTTGCCGGCGACCTTGGCGACGAGGTCGGAGGCGACCTCCGCGGAGATCAGGCGGTCCAGCGACGGGTCGTGAGCCGGAGCGGTGGCCATCGCCATCGGCGGGGCCGGCAGCTTCTTGGCTCGCACGAGGTCGCCGACGGACTCCTCACCGAGCAGGCACACGAGGATCGCGTTCTTCACCCGCGGGTCGGCAAGGTCGTAGCCCCGCAGGTGCGCGATGCCGGCGATCATCCGGCACTCCACCAGGGCCAGGCCGGTGATGTTGGTGGGCACCGTGAAGGCCATCGTGGTGAGGCCGCCGAGGTTGGTCACGAAGCCCTGGGCGCCGGCGTACCGGACGTGGTTCTCGATCAGCTCGTGGATCGCCTTGTCCACGTCACCGCGCTGCTCGCGCAGCTGCTTGTCCGCAGCGGCGGCGGCCGGCCGCAGCGGACCGATGCCGTGGATCGCCCGGTGCAGCGCCTCGCGCACGAAGGTCGCGGTCAGCCCGGGGGCGAGCTCGGTCAGGCGCGGGGCGAGCTGCCGCCCCGTGCCGCCTCCCGACTTACCCACAGTCGCCATGACGCGATCCTACGGTCCGGGCCGAGATGACTACCGTGTGCGAGGTGCCCGTCGAACCGCCGCCCAGCGCCTGGGAGTTCCCGGCGCCGTCGCGGTTCCACCCCGACGACGACCTCGTGGCCACGGGGGCCGATCTCGAGCCCGGCACTGTGCTCAGGGCCTATCGCTGCGGCCTCTTCCCGATGCCGGTCGGCGCTCGCCGGGCCCCGATGGCGTGGTTCAGTCCGGTACGACGCGGGGTGATCCGGCCGGCCGACCTGCGGGTCTCGCGGTCGTTGCGTCGCTCGGCCCGCACCTTCGAGATCCGGGTCGACACCGCCTGCGCCGACGTCATCGACGGCTGCGCCGACCCCAGCCGACCCTCGGGCTGGATCGACGAGCAGATCCGCACGGCGTACCTCCGGCTCCACGAGCTCGGCTGGGTGCACTCCGTGGAGGCCTGGCGGGACGGGCGCCTGGCCGGGGGGCTGTACGGCGTGGCCATCGGCGGCCTGTTCGCGGGGGAGTCGATGTTCCACCGCGAGACCGACGCGTCGAAAGTCGCCCTGCTCGGCCTGACCTCGCTGCTGGACGACGGGCAGGACCGGTTGGTCGACACCCAGTGGCTGACACCGCACCTGGCCTCGCTCGGGGTGACCGAGCTGGCGCGTGCCGACTACCTCGGGCGTCTGCCGGTGGTCCTGGCCACTCCGGACGCCGACTTCAGTCGAACGATCGGTCCCGAACGTGCGTATACAGCCACGAAGGGGCAGAGTGGCCGATGACATCTCGTCGTACCTCAGAGGGGACACCATGTTTGTGAAGAAGACGCTGGCTGCGCTCGGCCTGCTCACCCTGATGGGCGGGGTGGCCGCCTGTGGCGGCTCGTCGTCCTCGACCCCGACCGGCGCCGCTGGCGCTCCGACCGGAGTGAGCACGTCGGACTTCTGCGCGACGTTCACGAACCTGTCTTCCGCGACCACGCCCAAGCAGCTTGCCGACAAGCTCCAGTCCGTCGGCACCCCGAGCGACATCGCCGCCAACGCACGGCACGGCTTCGAGGTCCTGGTCGACAAGCTCGAGACGCTTCCCGACAACGCGAAGGCGAGCGACCTGACGGGCATGGAGCAGGGTCTGAGCACCACCGACATGGCGGACGTGACGGCGTTCACGACCTATCTCCAGACGGCGTGCGTGCCCAGCGCGGGCTCCACGCCGAGCTCTCCGTCGAGCTGACGCGGGTCGCGAGGCACGGTGTCCGAGGGTCACGGGCGCAGGTGGTCGCGGCGGGTCATCGCCGCGACCGGCCTCCTCGCCGTGGCCCTCGGCACCGCCGCGTGCGGTGGGCTCTCACACGCGGGAGCTGCCGACCCCTCCGCCTCGCTGTGCACCACCCTGCAGGGCTTCACGCGCGGCACCTCGCCTCAGGACGCGGCGGCCGCGCTGAGCAAGGTGCAGCCACCGACGAACATGCGCCGCGGCGGCCAGGCAGGTCTGCGGCTGATCGTGTCCGGGCTCGAGCGGCTGCCCGACAGCGGGGCGAGGGTAGACCTGAGAGCGGTCGAGAAGGGCGTGGGTCCCCACGACAAGAGGGACGTCGTCCACTTCCTCCACTACGTGCAGTTCTTCTGCCAGGGATCCTGACGGTGCACGTCACAGGACTCGCGGCGGCTGACTGCTGTCGCTGACAAGCGGCCTCCGGGCGGCCGCCCACGCGGCGAGACCACCGGCGAGGTTGACCGCGTCGACGCCCTGCTGGACGAGGTACGCCGTCGCCTGGGCGGACCTGCTGCCGACCCGGCAGACCACCAGGGTCTGGCCGGTGGTGGGCACCTCGGCGAACCGCGCGCCGAGCTGCATGAGGGGGATGTGCACCGACCCCTCGACGTGGCCCGCATCCCACTCGTCGTCCTCGCGCACGTCGAGCACCACCAGGTACTCGGGCAACGGGTCGGGTACGCCGCCGACGGCGGCGGTGGGGATCTCCATGTCCCTACTTCAGCAGACGCGACATCCGGCGGTCGGCCAGGGGCTTCCCGCCGGTCTGGCAGGTGGGGCAGTACTGCAGGCTGGAGTCGGCGAAGCTGACCTCGCGCACGGTGTCGCCGCAGACCGGGCACGGCTGTCCGGCGCGTCCGTGCACGGCCAGGTGGGACTTCTTCTCGCCCTTGAGCTCGCTGGCCGCCAGGCCGCGTGACCGCTCGACCGCGTCACCGAGCTCGTCCTTGATCGCTGCGAACAGCCGGTCGAACTCCACCTGGTCGAGGCTGCTGGCCGGCTTGAACGGCGACATCTTCGCCGCGTGCAGGATCTCGTCGCTGTAGGCGTTGCCGATGCCGGCGATCGTGCCCTGGTGTCGCAGGACTCCCTTGATCTGCGACCGCCCGGCGTCCTCCAGGATTCTCCTGAGCACCTCGGGCGTGAACGCGTCGTCCAGGGGGTCGGGCCCGAGGCTGGCGATGCCGGGTACGTCGGCGGCCCGGCGCACGACGTACATGGCCAGGCTCTTCTTCGTCCCGGCCTCGGTGACGTCGAGCCCGGCCGCTTGTCCTGAGCCTGTCGAAGGGTCGAGCACCACCCGCACCGCCAGCGGCGACTTGGTGCTGGGCTTGGGTGGCAGCGCCGGCACCTCGTCGCGCCAGCGGATCCATCCGGCGCGGGCCAGGTGGAAGACCAGGTGGAGGCCGCTGGCCTCGATGTCGAGGAACTTGCCGTGCCGGGTGACGTCGTCGACCAGCGTGCCCTCGAGCGCCTGCACCGGCGGGTCGAACGTCTTCAGGGCACTGAAGGCGACCACGTGGATCCGGGTGATGGCACGACCGTCCAGCCGGCCCTTGAGGTCCAGGGCCAGCGCCTCCACCTCGGGCAGCTCCGGCATGGGGCCGATTATCCCCGATCGGCGGAAGGCTGGTGCTGGCACCGCTGCGGAGGGACAATCCCTCATGGCCACCGCCCGCACGTTGCCCGCGAGCGGGGAGATCTTCCTCGACAACCGCGGCGGCAACCGCGCGATGCGCGTCTCGTGGCACCAGGAGGCCGAGCTCGTGGTGCTCTCCCTGTGGCGCGACAACGTCTGCGCCGGCTCGTTCCGGTTGGCCGTCGACGAGGTGCCCCGACTGATCGAGATGCTGCGGGCCGGCCTCGACACGGCGTACGACGTGGCGCTGCAGCGCCGTCACGCTTGACCGACGCGGCCGGTCGCAGTCGTCAGACCACGATGCGGAGGATCCGGGTCGTGGGCGAACCGACGAGGGCCGGGCTGTTGTCCGGGACCGACCACACCCGGGCCCGGAGGATCTCCAGGAACGCCGCTGCCTCCGCCTCGGTGTCGAAGTCGAGGTCGACGAGGACGTAGTGGTCGTCGTCGACGGGCTGACGTACGGCGTGCCCGCGCACACCGGACTGCCGGCGTGTGTCGGCCATCCGCGCGAAGGCCCCCTGCCACGTCGCGAGGTCGGAGACGGCGTGCTCGATGTGCAAGGTGTGCATGCGCCTCACTCTGCCGGTTCTGCCGGCCCGGCGGTATCCCACCCAGGCTCGGGTGACGTCCCGGGCGGTCAGCTGCGAGGGGTCTCGACGTGCCGGTCGGCGAGCTTGCGGAGGACCGGTACGGCGGCCTCCAGGGTGGCCCGCTCGGTAGCGGTCAGATCCGCCAGCTCGGCGCTGAGCACCGATGCCGACTCCAGGCGCAGGGTGTCGAGGGTCTTCTGTCCGACCGGTGAGAGCACGAGCACCAGAGCCCGGCCGTCCTCCGGGTCGCGGGCGCGGTCGATCCATCCCGCCTCGCACATGATCTCGACCAGCCGGGTCATGCTCGGCGCCGAGATGTTCATCAGCTCGGCGAGGTCGCCCTGCCGGATACCGTCGGGATGCCGCGCGACCGCGGCCAGCGCCGCCAGCCGCGTCGGCGTGATCCCGGACCGGGTCGCGGGAGTGCGCAGGTGGTAGGCGAGCCGGGCCACCTCGGTGCGCACCTCTGCGGCGAGCCCAGTCAGGTCGATCCCCGCCGCTGGGCGAGCCTGTCGAGACCGCGGCGCGGTCATCGGCGCGCGTCCTCTGGGAGCAGGCCGGGCTCGTCGTCGGGCACGGTCATCTCGGTCTCGGGCGCGCCCTCCTCGGCTTGCACGAAGTCGATCGGCACGACCTCGTGCTGGTCGTCGGCGTGCACGAACTTCTCGCCCATCAGCCAGGACGCGACCGCCGCGATCAGGCAGGCAGCGATGGCGAATGCGAAGGCGACCACCAGGCCGTCGTGGAACGGTCCGGAGATCAGGGACGGGAAGAACGAGTGGCCGGTGAGGTACGACGCGTCGGCCGGACGCAGCTGGCTCAGGGTGTGGCTGCCCAACAGCGACTGCACGGGGTTGTAGCCGAGCAGGGAGGCGAACAGCACCGACACCGGTGGCAGCCCGGCGATGGCGTGCGCCTGGGCGACGGGTACGCCGTGCGCGGTGAGACCGCTCTGCATGGTGGCCGGCAGCGAGCGGGCGAGGCCGGCGATCATCAGCGAGAAGAAGATGCCGATCGAGAGCACCATCGAGGTGTTCTGGAACGTCGTGCTCATCCCGCCGCCGACGCCGCGCCGATTGGCCGGCAGCGCGTTCATGATCGCGGCCCGGTTGGGTGAGGCGAACAGCCCCATCCCGAAGCCGTTGGCGAACAGTGCGGCGGCGAACGCCCAGTAGGTGAAGTCGACCGGGAGCAGGGCGAACCAGACGAAGCTCAGCGCGGCGATCAGCATGCCGCCGGTGGCGAACCAGCGCGCGCCGTACCGATCGGAGAGCCAGCCCGACAGCGGGCCGGCGACCAGGAAGCCCAGGGTCATCGGGAGCATGAAGATGCCGGCCCACAGCGGCGTGGACTCGAAGGAGTATCCGTGCCGGGGGAGCCAGATGCCCTGTAGCCAGATGATCAGGATGAACATCAGGCCGCCACGTCCGAGTCCGGCGAGCAGGCTGGCCAGGTTGCCGTACGAGAACGCGCGCCCCTTGAACAGGTCGATGTGGAACATCGGATGGTCGACCCTGGTCTCGATCACGCAGAACGCGACCAGCAGCGCGACGCCACCGATGAGCGAGCCCATCACCCAGGGGTTGGTCCAGCCCATGATGTGGGAACCGTAGGGCTGGATGCCGTAGGTGATCGCGACCAGCACACCGATCAGCCCGGCGGCGAAGGTGATGTTGCCCCACCAGTCCATCTTGTGTTGGCGGCGCGGGCTGAGGTCGCGCAGCTTGAGGTAGCCCCACGCCGTCCCGAAGAGACTGAACGGCACCGACACCAGGAAGACGAGCCGCCAGTCGACCGGTGCGAGCACACCGCCGATGACCAGACCCAGGAACGACCCGGCGATGCCGGCGACCATGTTCAGGCCGAGTGCCAGTCCGCGCTGGTCGGCCGGGAAGGCGTCGGTGATGATCGCGCTGGAGTTGGCCATCAGCAGGGCGCCGCCGACCCCCTGCAGGATGCGCATGATGATCAGGTAGAGCACGCCCGGCGCGCCGGTCAGCCAGACGACGCTGAGCGCGACCGAGAAGACCGTGAAGATCGCGAAGCCGGCGTTGTACATCTTCACCCGGCCGTACATGTCGCCGAGGCGGCCGAACGTCACCACCAGCACGGCGGTGACCACGAGGTAGCCCATGATCAGCCAGAGCAGGTAGCTGGAGTTGCCGGGGGCCAGCGGGTCGATCTTCAGACCGCGGAAGATGTCCGGCAGGGCGATCAGCAGGATCGAGGAGTTGATCGTGGCGATCAGGACGCCGAGCGTCGTGTTGGAGAGGGCGACCCATTTGTACCGCGGACCGAGTGCGGTGGGAGTGGTGGAAGTCATTTAGTTCAAGCGTACTAACCAATCCCAGTGCCTCCCAATCCCGGCTCCCCGACCTGCGCTGGCGTGGGCCCGGCGCTTCGGAGGACTCGCCCGGCGCATCTAAGGATTTCTCTAGACACGCCGATATCGTCCGAGCGTGGACCCGATCCGGAACCCCTACGCACCCGGCGCCGGCCAGCGTCCGCCCGAGCTGGCCGGTCGCGACCCGCAGCTGCGGGCGTTCGACGTGGTGCTCGAGCGGGTGTCGAAGGGCCGCCCCGAGCGCAGCGTGGTGCTGACCGGCCTGCGCGGCGTCGGGAAGACGGTGCTGCTGAACTCGCTCAGGTCGGCGGCCGTACGCCGTGGCTGGGGGACCGGCAAGCTCGAGGCCCGCCCCGAGCAGGGCCTGCGCCGCCCGCTGTCGTCGGCCGTCCACCAGGCGGTGCGCGAGCTCGGCCGCCCGGACGAGGAGTCGGTGACCCACGTCCTCGGGGTCGTGCGGTCCTTCGCGCAGCGGGACGCGGGGGCGGGCGCCAAACTGCGCGACCAGTGGCACCCCGGCATCGACGCCCCCGCCGTCCGCGGCCGGGCCGACTCCGGCGACATCGAGATCGACCTGGTCGAGCTCTTCACCGATCTCGGCGGCCTGGCCGCCGACCGCGGACACGGGATCGCGGTGTTCGTGGACGAGATGCAGGACCTCGGGCCCGACGACGTCTCGGCCCTGTGTGCCGCCTGCCACGAGATCAGCCAGTCCGGCCTGCCGCTGATCGTCGTCGGCGCCGGCCTTCCGCACCTGCCGGCCGTGCTCTCGGCCGCGAAGTCCTACTCCGAGCGGCTCTTCGGCTACCAGCGGATCGACCGGCTCGACCGCGACGCCGCCGATCTCGCCCTGCGGGTGCCCGCCGAGGCCGAGGAGGCGTCGTACGACGTGGGGGCGCTGTCCGCGCTGTACGCCGCGACCGGCGGCTACCCCTACTTCATCCAGGCCTACGGCAAGACGGTGTGGGACCTCGCTCCGCGCTCACCCATCACCGCGACGGATGTGGCGGTGGCCGCGCCCGAGGCCGAGCGCGAGCTCGCGGTCGGCTTCTTCGGCTCGCGCTACGAGCGGGCGACCCCGGGCGAGCGGG
>DAINSL010000003.1:42332-60775 GCA_036741335.1 Nocardioides sp.
ACCTCGGGGCGATGGCCGACGCGGCCACCGCCCGGGTCGCGGAGGGTGAGGTGCTCGACGACGTGGAGTCGGTGCCGACGGCCGATGTCGCCGCGGTCCTGGGCAAGAAGCCGCAGTCGCTCTCCCCGGCCCGCGACGCACTGCTCAAGAAGGGCCTGATCTACTCCGGCGAGCGCGGCCGGATCGCCTTCACCGTGCCCCACTTCGGCGCCTTCCTGCGCTCGCGCTAGACCTTCGGGTAGACGAACAGGTGGAGCTCGTCGACCAGGCCCGCGGCCAGCATCGCCCGCACCTGCCCACAAAACGACGAAAACCGTCGTTGACTCCCTCGCGGAAGCCCGATTCAGCAATCCCCTTGGCAAAATCTCGCGAATTCGGGACATGCTCGCCCGATCGCATTCCTACCCTTGCAGCATCGGGTGGGAGAACCCGTCATGGTCGACCGCATGGTCGGCATGGGGAACATGAGGTCCGGGGGGACCGATGACCAGTTCACAGTCGGTAGATGCCTACACGACCACCGCGCCGCAGGTGGCTCGGGCAACTCGCCTCGCGGACGCGCATCCCCGCGGCCGAGGCTTTCTCGTGGTCAGCCGGCTCGCCCGTGGGGACCACCCCGAGGCGCCGAGCACTCCCGCTTGCGAGGTTGAGGTCGTGTCCACGTCCGAGCAGGACAGCACCGACCAGCAGGACCCTCTGCCCGTCCGACCTGCCGCTGAAACTGACGCGGGTGCCTGGCTGGCGCCCGTCGTACCCCTCGGCAAGCCGCTCGTGACGTCTCCGCGCCACCGGCGCGAAGACCCCTTGGGACTCGCTGCCCTCTCGTCGTAGAGGCCTTGCCACAGCACGTTGTTCGAGGACTGAGCGCACGGGATGTGGAACGGGGTGTCGCCGTTCCGGAGTCCTTCCGAGAGCGGATGTGGGACAGGGCGTTCCAGATCCGTTCACACGGGCAACCGGGATCAGCGACAGGGCGTTCCACATCCGCGGTCGGGGGCTACCCGTCAAGCCTCGCGGTGGAGGTCGTCGGTGACGCTCATCCCGGGGTCCTGAGCAGGTCGTGGTAGTCGGGGTGTCGGTCGAGCCACGCCCTGATGAAGGGGCAGAGCGGGCGCACCCGTAGCCCGCCATCGGCGCGCACCGCCTCGAGCGCGCCCCGCGCCAGGGCCGACCCGACCCCGTGACCCTCGAAGGCGTCGTCCACCTCGGTATGGGTGAATGTGATCACGCCGTCGGACAGCGCGTAGGCCGAGAAGCCCGCCAGCTCACCGTCGACGTAGGCCTCGAAACGGCTCTCGGCAGGGTTGTCGCGCACAGACACCTCACTCATGGCGATCACGCTAGTCGGGCGGAGAGTGGCCGGCGCCGCCGTAACCCCCGACGACCGGCCGTGGAAGTGTCGGTGAACTCACGGCCGCGACCCGGCCGTTCCCGTCGGAACGCGGGTTGCGATGGTCCACACTTGACGGCATGCGGCCCCAGGTCGTCGCCCACCGCGGCGCAAGCTTCGACAACGCCGAGCACACGTTGGGTGCCTATGTCGAAGCGATCCGTGAGGGAGCCGAGGCGCTGGAGTGCGACGTGCGGCTGACCGCCGACGGCCACCTGGTCTGCGTCCACGATCGTGACCTTCGTCGTACGGCGAGCACCCGTGGCCTGGTGTCCACGATGGAGCTGGCCGACCTCGACCGACTCGAGTTCGCCTCGTGGAAGAACCCGTGGGCATCACTCGACGACGAGGCACCCGACCGCGACCGAGACCTCGACGGCGTGCTGACACTGCGCCGGCTGCTCGAGACGGTCGCCGAGGCGGAGCGGCCGATCGAGCTGGCGATCGAGACCAAGCACCCGACGCGGTACGGCGGCCTGGTCGAGCGCCGCCTCGTCGAGGCCCTAGCCGAGTTGGGTTGGGCGGGCGCGGAGAGCCCGGTCCGGGTGATGAGCTTCTCCTACGTCGCCCTCCAGCGGATGGAGCGCCTGGCTCCGGACCTGCGCCTGGTGATGCTGATCGAGAAGGCGCGCAACTGGCCGGTGCTCAAGCCGGTGCTCGAGCCGGGCTGGCTGCTGGGACCTGGCATCGGCTCGCTGACCCGGCACCCGAAGTTCGCGCGCAAGCTCGCCGACTCGGGCCGCGGGATCCACGTGTGGACCGTGAACACCCGCGAGCAGCTCGACCTGTGCCTCGACCTCGGCGTCCAGGCGGTCATCACCGACCGGCCGCGCGACGTGCTGGGCTGGCTCGACGGCTGAGCCGCGCCACCGGCGGTCGGCCGCCACTGTCGGTACGGCTAGCCTCGCGGCATGGCCAAGCGATCCCGGACCAAGGCCCGCGACCAGGTGACGGCCGAGGGCGCGGTCGGCCCTCGCGAGCCCTGCCCGTGCGGCTCGGGCAAGCGCTACAAGGCCTGCCATGGCTCAGCCGGCGGCGCGTTCGTGGCCCGACCGTTCGACGGGCTCACCTCCGAGTGCGACCTCGTGGGGCTGCGCGAGTTCGTGGCCGCCGCCACCGCCCCGTTGGCGGTCGGCGAGCGGACCGTGCGGCTGTGCACGCTGCTGCCGATGGCGGCGCCCGCGATGGTCCGAGACAGCGGCGAGGTCTGGCTCGCGCTTCAGGTGCGGCACAGCTTCGGCGACCCGTCCCGCGACCTCGCCGCCGTACTGGAGAAGGCGCTGGCGGCCGACGAGCCCGGCATCGTGGGGCTCGTGGACCCGCCGGGACCCGGCCCGCGGCTCCAGGACCTGCTCGGTGACGAGCCGCTCCAGGTGACCGTGCACGACGGCTTCGATTTCTGGCTGGACGACGTGACCGAGCGGGACGCCGCGATGGCGGAGGCGCTCGAGCAGGCCAACGACGCCGCCGCTCCGGCCGCCCGGCTGGAGTCCGTCGAGGCGGCGTACTGGACGGACGCCGGAAGCAAGGAGCACCTGCGCTGGGTGCGGCCGGAGCCCGAGGCAGCACTGGTCGACGCCCTCGCGCGACTGGTCACCGCCGGTGACGCCTCGATCGGGAATGGCTCGAAGGTGGTCGGCATGTTCCGGGGCCACGGACTGCTGGTCCCGGTCTGGGACCTCGCCGCGGGCACCGGCGCGGCGGCGCTGGAAGGCCCGGTGGCGGAGTTCCAGAAGCGCCTCGAGACTGCCCTCGCCACCACCGGTGACCTCTCCGCTGAGGAGCGGGCGACCCGCTCTGAGCTGGCCAACAAACAGGTCACGCTGCGCTGAGAAACCGCTTGCGCGGTGAGTTGTCTCGTCGGTGAACGTCTTGTAACTTGGGGTCGCCCGGTCGTTGTTGTCTCCCCCGTCAACAGCGGCCGGGCTTCTTCGTGCGTGCGGGAGGGTGCGGCAACCGAACCCCGTTTCGCAGCGTCTCCCGAACGTGACGACACGTCCGCGCCCGGCGCTTGTCCTGCTGCTGGGGACCGCAGTCCTCTGGGCCACCGCCTGCGGCGGAGGACACCCCGAGCCGGCCGCGGGCACGAAGCTCCCGTCACCCACGAGTACGCCGCCCACATCGGCGCCGACCCGCCCGGTGGGACCCCCCACCACGCTGCCC
Source organism: Nocardioides sp. (assembly GCA_036741335.1). Classification (GTDB taxonomy): domain Bacteria; phylum Actinomycetota; class Actinomycetes; order Propionibacteriales; family Nocardioidaceae; genus Nocardioides. The sequence continues at coordinate 45,886 of DAINSL010000003.1, forward strand.
TGGTGGTCGGCCGGATCCCTTCACGTCGACGGCGCCGTGATCGCGACGACGATGCGGCAGATCGTCGCCCGCGGCGGGACGACGATCCTCGGGCGGGCAACCCGGCACGGCAGCACCTGGGAGATCGTGCGCGGCCGCCGGCTGGTCGAGCTGTCCACGCTTCCCGCGGGCGCCCCGCCGATGCTCTCAGCGAACGGCCGTTTCGCCGCCTGGACGACGTCGGTGGACACCCATCGCTACAACCTCTACGAGGCCGACACGGCGTTCACGGTCACGGCGTACGACGTGCGGAGCGGCACCGTGACCGGTGCAACGGTCATCGAGTCGCGCACGTCGTGCTGCGACGGTGGCGGATCGGTGTACGTCGCTGGGATCGACAACGACGGGACCGTCGTACTCATCCGCTACGACCGGCCCGGCCGCGTCATCGCCTGGCGACCCGGTCGGGACCCTGTCGACGTCCGCGGCATCCGCAACGCCATCACCCTCACTTTCGGGGACCAGTGGCCGGGTGGGGTCAGCTTCCAGGCGGCGGGAGTCGGTGACTCGTCCGGCCCGGCCGTATTCGCCCGGGTGATGCCCGGAGGCGGGCTGAGCCGTCGCGGCCGGGTGCCACAGGCGCAGGGGGGCGTCTGGTCACCGGACGGGACGTCGTACGCCTATCGGCCGTTCACCAAGTTCGCCGACTACCCACCGGAGGTGTGGTCGCACGGCAGGCAGGTGAGGCTGCACGCCCACGATGCCATCGGCATCGTCGGGTGGGAGGACCGGCACTCCGTGATCGTGCTGGCCACGTCATCGGCGTCGCGACTCGCCCGTCGCGGCAAGACGCTCCTGCGCTGCGATGTCCGATCGGGTCGGTGCGAGCAGGCCGGCCCGGTGCTCCACGGCGCGATCTTGCCCGACCTGCCGTTCTAGGCGCTCAGCCCAGCGGGGCCCGCGTGACCGGGCAGCTCATGCACCGCGGGCCGCCACGACCCGAGCCCAGCTCCGACCCGGCGATCCGGACCACTTCGATGCCGGCGTGCTCGAGCCGGTCATTGGTCTCGTCGTTGCGCTCGTAGGCGACCGCGATCCGCGGCGCGATGGCCAGCGTGTTGTTGCCGTCGTCCCACTGTTCGCGCTCGGCGGTGACCGGGTCGAGGCCGGTGTCGATCTGGTGGAACGTGTCGATCCCCATCGCCTTGGCCGCCGCGACCAGGAAGTGCTCCGCCTCCGCGACGTGCAGCTCGAGCTCGCCGCCGGAGTCGGCGGCCCGGGTGACGGCGTACGCCGTGAGCGAGTCCGCGACGTTGGGATACATCACGATCTTGTCAACGTCGACCATCGTGCACACGGTGTCGAGGTGCATGGTCGCGCGCTCCTGGGCAATGGGTACGGCGAGCACGGTGTGCGCCAGGTCGGCCGCGAACACCTCGCGAGCCAGCTGCTCGGCACCGGCCGGTGTGGTCCGCTCACCGACACCGATCGCTAGTACGCCGGGCGCCAGGAGGAGGACGTCGCCACCCTCGACGTGCTCGTTGCGCCAGCCGTGCAACCGCGGAGTGCCGGCGAAGCGCGGGTGCTCGGTGTAGATCAGCTCGGTCAGCTGCGTCTCGCGCGACCGGGCCGGCATCGCCAGCGACGTGATCGTGACGTGGTCGCGGACCCACACCGACGAGTCGCGGGTGAACAGCAGGTTGGGGAGCGGGTCGATCAGGAAGTCGTAGGCGGGCAGCAGCGAGGTGACCAGACCGAAGCCGCCCCGCACCTCGTCGTTGCGTACGCCCTCGGTGAGGTGGGTCGCCAGCTCGGCAGGGGAGGCGTCGTGGAGCATCGGACCGAGCCAGCCCCGCATCGTGTCGCCGAGGTGCAGGCTGGCCAGCGCCGTGGTGATCGCGTCGTGTCGGGCCTGTTCGCTGGCCAGGGTCTCGATGAGCAGGTCCATCAGGTACAGCACCTCGACCCCACGGTCGCGCAGTGCCGCGGCGAAACCGTCGTGCTCGTCCTGCGCCCGGGCGACCCACGGGATGCCGTCGAAGAGCAGCCGATCGTTGTTGCGCGGCGTCAGCCGCTTCAGCTCGCCGCCGGGACGGTGCAGCATGACCGTCCCGAGCCGGCCGACCTCCGAGTCGGCGCCGTGCGCGGGACGGTCGCCGAGGGTGGGGTTCGTCGACATGCGGGGCACTCTAGTGGTGCGCCGCGGTCCGGGGTCAGCCCGAGACGAGCTGGTACGCCGTGACGCCGGCAAGCATGAGACAGACGGCGGCGCCGACATAGTGGATCGTCGAGAGCTGCATGTGCCGCAGCAGGAAGCGTCCGGCGACGACCGCCAGGCCGGAGACGAGCAGCAGCGCACCCCAGGCGCCCACGAAGACCGACCACGCATCGTGGTAGCGGCCGACGAGGCTGATCGTCAGCAGCTGGGACAGGTCGCCCCACTCTGCGGCGAACAGCACCAGGAAGCTGGCGCCGACGGCGGCCAGACCGGTGCGGGGCGTGTACGCCTTCGCGGCGTACTCCTGCTCCGTCTCGGCCTCGTCGGCGTCCGCCTTCGGCGCCTCTCTGAGCAGTAGGAGCGCACCCGCGAGGAAGATCAGGCCCGCCACGGACTCCACGACCCGGTGCGGGAGGTACGTCACGACCTGGCCCACGGTGCACGCGATCGCGGTCTGCACCAGGAACGCCAACCCGACGCCGACCCAGACGGCCAGGGGGCGGTAGCGGGTGGCGAGCACCAGGGCGGCGACGAAGGTCTTGTCGGGCAGCTCGACCAGGAAGATCGCGCCGAACGCGACGGCGATCACGGCGAGATCCACCCGTCGAACCTATCGGGTGACGCTCGGGCGACGTTCACCCGTGACCTGTTGCGTGGATGGGCAGCCGGGTGTTGGCTGGGGCAGGGGTCGACCCAACATCCCAAAGGGAGCACAGCAATGCCGAAGATCGAGTCCTACGACCAGGGCACACCCACCTACGTCGATCTGATGACGCCCGACCAGCGAGCGGCGGCCGATTTCTACGGCCGGCTGTTCGGCTGGCAGACCAGCGAGGAGCCGGTCGGCGACGACGGCGACTACTACATCACCGCGAGCCTCGAGGGCGACTCCGTCGCAGGAATCGCTGGTCAGATGCCCGAGCTGGCCGGTCACCCCGCCTTCTGGAACGTCTATCTCGCCTGCGACGACGTCGACGCGACAACCGCCAAGGTCGAGTCTGCGGGGGGCAAGGTCGAGGCCGGGCCGTTCGACGTGATGGAGCACGGGCGGATGTCGGCGATCCAGGACCCGACGGGCGCCCGAGTCAATCTCTGGCAGGCACACAAGACGGTCGGCACCCAGCGGGCCAACGAGCCCGGTACGCCGATCTGGAACGAGTGCATGACCCCTGACATCCCGGCAGCGGTGGCGTTCTACACCGAGATCCTCGGCATGGGCTCGGAGACCAGTGACATGGGTGAGGCCGGTACCTACACCGTGCTCACCAACGCCAAGGGCCGGCAGATCGGCGGGGCCATGAACCCGCCGATGGAGGAGGTCCCCCCGCACTGGAACGTCTACTTCAACGTCGAGGACGTCGACGCGACGGTGGCCCAGGCGCAGGAGCTCGGTGGCCAGGTCGTGGCACCGGCGTTCGACGTCACCGGCGTGGGCCGGATGGCGGTGCTCGCCGACCCGCAGGGCGCGATGTTCAACCTGATGGCGGGCGACACCACGAACGCCGGCACCTAGGACCTCCCGTTCCGGGTCGGCGACGACGGGTCAGCCGGCGCGGAACGGGTCCGCGGGATAGACGCCGAGCACCTTCACCTCGGTGGTGAAGAACTCCAGCTCCTCCAGCGCCCGCCCGACTCCGACGTCGTCGGGGTGTCCGTCGACCTCGGCGAGGAACTGCGTCGCAGTGAACTCCCCGCCCACCATGTAGCTCTCCAGCTTGGTCATGTTCACGCCGTTCGTGGCGAAGCCGCCGAGCGCCTTGTAGAGCGCGGCCGGCAGGTTGCGGACGTTGAACACGAAGCTGGTCACCACCGGTCCGTTGCCGGCCGGCGGCCGGACGGACTCCCGCGACAGCACGACGAACCGCGTGGTGTTGTGGTCCTCGTCCTCGACGTCGTCGAGGAGCACGTCGAGGCCGTAGATCCCGGCGGCCAGCGGCGGCGAGATCGCGGCCTGGGTGGGGTCGCCCGCCTCCTTGACCTCGCGCGCGGCGCCCGCGGTGTCGCCGGAGATCACCGGCACGAAGTCGTGCTCGCGGATGACCCGGCGGCACTGACCCAGCGCGTGCACGTGGCTGTGCACGGTCTTCACACCTTCCAGCGTCGCGCCCGGCACCCCCAGCAGCGCGAACCGGATCCGCAGGAAGTGCTCGCCGATGATGTGCAGCGGAGAGGTGGGCAGGAAGTGGTGGATGTCGGCGACCCGGCCGGCCACCGAGTTGTCGATCGGGATCATGGCGAGGTCCGCGTCCCCGCTCTCCACTGCGGCGAAGACATCCTCGAAGCTCGCGCAGGCGACTGGGGCAGCCTCGGGATGGCACTCGGTGCAGGCCAGGTGCGAGTTGGAGCCGGGCTCGCCCTGGTAGGCGATTCTCCGGGGGGTGCGCGCAACCGTCGTCGTACTCACGCGCGTCAGTGTTCCACGACGTCGCCCCGCGCGATTAGGCTCGCTCAGCGTGTGGATCCTCGATGTGGTGGCGCTCGCGGTGGCCCTCGTCGCCGCGGCGTTGGCCGTCGTGGCGCTTCGACGTCAGGCCGGGTCCCGTCGTACGACGGTGGGCGAGGCGCTTCCCGAGGACGTCCACGGCCTGCGCCAGGAGGTGGCCGCCCTCCGCGCCGAGGCCGGTGACGCGCTCCGGCACCTCGCCGTGGTGCGCTACGACGCGTTCGGCGACATGGGCGGCCACCTGTCGTGGTCGCTGGCGCTGCTGGACGACGCCGGCAACGGAGTCGTCCTGACCTCCATCCACGGCCGCTCCGACGCGCGCACCTACGCCAAGAACGTCACCGCCTGGTCCAGCCAGCAGCAGCTGTCGCCGGAGGAGGAAGAGGCGATCACGCACGCACGCCCCGCCTGAGCGGCAACTTCGCGCGGCTCCTTGCGTCTCACCTGTGAGAGTTCACGGGGAACGGGGAGTCGAGATGGTCACCACACGCGCGCCGGGCACCACAGTAGCGGACCCATCGGGTGCCGGGCCCGGGCGGGCGCGTCGTACGGCGGTGGTCGGCGCGGTCGCGGCGGCGTGCGCGATCGCCATCGCGGCACCGTTCGCGCTGCGCGGCGGGGGGAGCCCGACACCGCTGGCCGCGACACCGTCGACCCCCTCCACGCCGCAGCTGCCGAAGGGCGCGCTGAGCGGCGATCTCGACGGCGACGGGACGTCCGACATCGTCCGGATGTCGGCCGGCGGCATGCTCCGCATCGACCTCGGCTCGGGCACGACCCTGCGCCGGCGGCTCTCGGGCAACCCGGTGCTCGAGGGCCTGACCAGGATCGCGGCCGGTGGGCTCGCGGTGGCGACCTCGACCCGGGCGAGCGACCGGATGGAGGGGCGGGTCTGGTCGATCCGGCGGGTGGACGGCACGCACCTGGTCCGGGTCCGGTTCGCTGCCCGCGCCGTGATCGGGTCCCAACCCGGCTTCGAGACCGCGTGGATCGGAGCCGACCTGCGCCTCCACGACGGCGGCCTCAACCCCCTGCAGCACGGCGAGGACAACGCCGCTGTACTCACCCGGACCTGGACCCTGCATGACGGTCACCTCACCCACGCGCGCTCGGGAGTCTGGTGCTGGGACAGGTCCGGCTCGCAGACGCCGGCACCCTGCGCCCCCGGCCAGGACTGGTCGTACGATGTGGGTCCGCGCGGCGACCTGCCTGCGCCGATGCCCGCCGCCGGCATTCGCGCAGCGGGCCCCAGCGGCATCGTGACCTCCGACGGATATGCGTGGTCCCTCCACCGCGCCACGCCGCCAGGCCCGGCCGAGTCCACGAACTACGACCTGGTGGTCAAAGGCGGCGGCAGCACCCAGAGCATCGCGGTCCCGGCCGGTTGGGCGCCCGCGATTTATGGCACCCCGGCCCGGATCGGCGACCTCACCCAGGGCGTCCTGCTGAGCCAGGAGGGCGGAGACTCCGACACCTGGTGCGTCTACGTCCGCTGGGGCGGGCAGGTCCAGCAGCTGCAGACCCAGGGCCCCGTGGGGCTCGGTGGCGGGTTCACCTCGGGCGGCATGACGGCGTACCTCTCCTGGATGTCGGGCGACGGCCAGCTCTTCACCCGGGTCGGCACGCCGCGCCCCGATCGCTACCACGTCTACGCGTGGCAGCCCATCGGTGCCAGCGCGAGCACGCCGCCGACGCTGGTGGCCGAGGACCTCGGGGTCGTCTGCATCGACCAGACACTCGACACCTACGGCAGCTGCCCCGGCTGAAGACCAGATAGTCCGGAAAGGTGCGGGTCGGGTCAGCGAGGGACGCGGACCAGGACCCGGCCGTGCAGGCAGGTCATCCGCAGCTCACGACCGGCACCCAGCGGGTCACCGTCGAGCTGACGCGGGGTGTCGGTGGCGGCGCGGACCACGACGGCGCGTCCGCGGAACCGCGCAATCGTCTCGTCGGTCTGCGGCCGCTTGGCCAGGACCCGGAAGGCGAGCGGCAGCCAGGACACGAAACGCTTCGGATGCAGGAGTACGACGTCGAGCAGGCCGTCGTCGATGGCGGCGTCGGGCATCAGCGGCATGCCGGCCTGGAGATAGCCGACGTTGCCCACCACCACCGTCCGCGCCCGGTGCGAGGTGAACTCCTCGCCGTCCACCGAGATCTCCATCCGGACCACCGGCGACATCAACGCCTTGAGCCCGGACAGGACGTAGGCGAACCAACCCACCTTCTGCTTGATCTGCTCGTTGACGCCCTCCATGATCGCCGCGTCCAGACCCATGCCGGCCATCACCATGAAGTGGGTGTCCTCCATGTCGTCGCCGGACACCTCGACCAGGTCGATGGCTCGGTCCTGGCCGGTGAGGGCGACATCGATGGCGGCGCGCAGGTAGAGCGGGATGTCGAGGTTGCGGGCCAGCAGGTTGCCGGTGCCGGCCGGGATGATGCCGACCGGGATGCCGGTGCCGGCCAGCTCGGCGCACACCTCGCGAACCGTGCCGTCACCGCCGCACACGAGCACGAGGTCCGCCCCCGCGATCGAGGCGGCCTCGGCCATGCCCGTGCCCGGGTCCTCGACCGTGGTGAGGTGCCAGCTGGGCGGTGACCAGCCGGCCTCCCTGGCCATCGCCGCGACGATCGAGCGGAACTGCCCCACGTCCTCGACCTTGACCGGGTTGAGGACCACCGCCAGCGCCCGCTCGGACGCGATGGCGTCGGCCAGCGGCTTCGCCGACTCGGCATGGCTGTGGGGGATCGGGCTGTAGATCGTGAGCCAGACCAGCACCACGAAGGCACCGAGCAGCCAGCCAGCGATCACGTCGGTGGGGAAGTGGCGACCGAGGAACACCCGGTCCGCACCCACGACGAGGGCCAGGAGTACCGCACCGGCGTACACCGTCCGGCGCAGTCCCGCCCGCCGGACGAACATCCAGGCCAGCACGATGAGCACGCCGGCCAGGGCTGCGGAGCTGGAGGCGTGGCCGGACGGGAAGGACTTCGAGACCAGCCGGCCGACCGGGTCCTGCCAGGTGGGCCGCGACCGCCCGTAGAGCAGCTTGACCCCGGTCGTGAGCAGGGAGGCCGACACCATCACCACGACGGTGAAGACGGCCGCCCGACGATGCTTGCGCACCAAGAGAGGTACGGCGATCAGCAGGGTCCACGCGGTCATGCCGAGGGTTCCGAAGGCGAGCTCGATCGCCTTCAGAACTCTGACGAGGCGGTCCGAGCCGGTCGCCCAGTGCGCGGCGTGACGCCCCAGGTCGTCGAGCCCACTCAGGGGTGCCCGCGTGAGGTGCACGAGGAACGCAAGCAGCAGGAACAGCGCCGCACACGCCCCGGCCCAGGCCAGGGTGAGAGTACGGGGGCGGTCGAGCACGGGCGTCAGTATGCCCGGAGCGCCGCCGGCCCCACCTCATCTCGTCGAGCCGCCGCGGAACTGGCGTGCTGGCCGTCACGGCGCGCGGATAGCCTTGCCACCATGACGGCACACCGCGGAGCTCCACGATGATCGACCCCCAGGTGCTCCGCGACGACCCCGACCGGGTCCGCGCGGCCCAGGCCAAGCGCGGCCTGTCCGAGGAGGTCGTCGATCGGGCGTTGGCGGCCGACACCGCCCGGCGCGGGGCGATCGCGACGTTCGAGACCAAGCGCGCCGAGCAGAAGCAGCTCGGCCGGCAGATCCCGCAGGCCCAGGGCGAGGAGAAGGCCGCACTGCTGGCGCGCACCAAGGTTCTCGCCGCCGAGGTGAAGGCAGCCGAGGCCGCGCAGACCGAGGCCGACGACGCCTGGCGCGTGGCAGTGATGGAGATCCCCAACCTGGCCGCCGACGAGGCGCCCGCGGGTGGCGAGGACAACTACGTCGTCCTGGAGACCGTGGGGGTGCCGCCGGAGTTCGACTTCGCGCCGCGCGACCACGTCGAGCTCGGCCGGATGCTGGGCGCCATCGACCTCGAGCGCGGTGCCAAGGTGTCCGGCTCGCGCTTCTACTTCCTCACCGGCATCGGTGCCCAGCTCGAGTTCGCTCTGATCAACATGGCGATGGACCAGGCACGCAGCTCCGGCTTCACCCAGATGGTCGCGCCCTCACTGGTCAAGCCGCGGGCGATGGAGGGCACCGGCTTCCTGGGCCAGGCCGCCGACGACGTCTACAGGATCGAGGGACAGGACCTCTACCTCGTCGGTACCTCCGAGGTCGCGATGGCGGCGTACCACTCCGACGAGATCCTCGACGCCCGGACGCTGCCGCTGCGGTACGCCGCGTTCAGTCCGTGCTTCCGCAAGGAGGCCGGCTCCCACGGCAAGGACACGCGGGGCATCTTCCGGGTCCACTGGTTCGACAAGGTCGAGATGTTCGTCTACACGACCGTCGAGGAGTCGTACGCCGAGCACCTGCGGCTGTTGGAGTGGGAGAAGGAGTTCCTCGACAAGCTCGAGCTCTGCTATCGCGTGATCGACGTGGCCGCCGGCGACCTCGGCACCTCGGCGCAGCGGAAGTTCGACTGCGAGGCCTGGATCGCGTCGCAGGGGCGCTACCGCGAGCTCACCTCCGCGTCGAACTGCACGGACTTCCAGTCCCGTCGCCTCGACACCCGGGCTCGCTTCCCTGCGACAGGCTCGGGACAGGCGACCGAACACATCGGGCCGGTGGCGACGCTCAACGGCACGCTCTGCTCGACCAACCGGCCGATCATTGCCATCCTCGAGACCCACCAGCAGGAGGACGGCTCGGTGCGCGTGCCCGAAGCACTGCGTCCCTACCTGGGCGGCCTCGAGGTGCTGAAGCCGGTCACTGCGTGACCGACGGCTCCCGCGACCTGGCACCGGGCTGGCGCCCGCGCCTGGTCGCCCTCGACATCGACGGCACCCTCCTCAAGTGGGTGGAGGGTGTCGGGACGACGTACGAGCAGATCAGCCCGCCCGTCTACGACGCCGTGCACCGGGTCATGGGCGCCGGCGCCCAGGTGGTGCTGGCCAGCGGCCGGTCTCCTCACGGCATGACCCGGATCGCGGACCTCCTCGAGCTGCACGTCGAGGACGCCGAGCGGCTGTGGGTCGTGGCCAGCAACGGTGCCGTGGTCTTCCGCTACCCGCCGCTCGAGGTCGTCCACGAGGAGACGTTCGACGCCGCACCGGCCGTGGCCTCGGTGCTGGAGCACCATCCGAGCGCGCTGGTCGCGGTCGAGGAGCGCGGTGTCGGGTACCGCGTGAACCGGCCGTTCCCCGAGGGCGAGCTGAGCGGCGACATGACCCTGGCCGCGGTCGAGGATCTGGTCTCGGGCCCGGTCAGCCGGGTGATCATCCGTGACCCGGACGCCACGGCCGACGACTTCGTGGCCCTCGCCGAGAACCTCGGACTGCACGGCACCGACTACGTCGTCGGGTGGACGGCCTGGCTCGACCTGGCGCCGGTCGGGGTCAACAAGGCGTCGGGACTCGCGCTGGTCGCCGACGAGCTCGGGATTGATGGGGCCGATGTGCTCGCGATCGGCGACGGGCGCAACGACATCGAGATGTTGCGTTGGGCCGGTCGCGGCGTCGCGATGGGACAGGCCGTCGAGGCCGTTCAGGAGTCCGCCGACGCGGTGACCGGCACGGTGTACGACGAAGGCGCCGCCACCGAGCTCGACCGGTGGTTCCCACCGGGTCGCCCATGAGCCTTCCCCGGCGGGCTGTGATCGAATGGTCCCGTGACCCGCTCCTCACGACCCGCCCTGACCGGCGTCGCCACCGCCCTGCTGGTGGCGGGCGTCGCGCTGCTCGGCGCGCCCGCGGGTGCGGCACCCGCGTTCGCTCCGGCCTGCCCGAGCACCACGGTCAAGCAGGACATCAAGGCCTCCGACGCCGTCTTCCGCGGAGTCGTGTCGCGCGTCCGGAAGGCCCACGGCAGCGGCCACCATCGCACCCGCGACTACCGGGTGGCCGCCGACCGCGTCTACCGCGGCTCCCTGGTCACCGACAAGGTGGTGGTGACCGCGCGCGTCCGAAGCGCCGGCTGCACCCTGCCGACCCTGACCACGGGCACGCGCTACATCTTCTTCGCCACCGAGAACGGCGCCCGGCTGATGGCGACCACGGCCACGGCGAAGGCGACCCACCACCTGACCCGCCAGGTGGTCACACTCCTCGGCGACGGCAAGCAGCCGCAACCGAAGCCACCCGCCTCCGCGAGGTTCACCACCGTGGCCGATGCCACGCCGCCGCCCCTCTCCCGGCTGATGGCCCCGGGGGCGGCGCTGGTGATCGTCAGTCTGCTCGGCCTGCTGGTGGTCGGCCGGCTCGGCCGGCGTACGTCCTAGAGGTACATCCCCGGCTGAGACCCACCGGGGTCCTGGTTCGCGTCCTGCTGGGACGGCGGCATCCCCGGGCGCTGCCCGCTACCGCTCGGGAGTGCCCGGCGCATCTGCTCGAACTGTGCCCGCGCCGAGACCTGCTGGGCGTAGATCGCGGTCTGGATGCCGTGGAACAGACCCTCGAGCCAGCCCACGAGCTGCGCCTGGGCGATCCGCAGCTCCGCGTCCGACGGCGTCGCGTCCTCGGTGAAGGGCAGTGAGAGCCGCTCCAGCTCCTCGACGAGCTCCGGCGCGAGGCCGCTCTCGAGCTCCTTGATCGACGAGCTGTGGATCTCCTTGAGCCGGTTGCGGCTGGCGTCGTCGAGCGGCGCCGACTTCACCTCCTCGAGCAGCTGCCGGATCATGCTGCCGATCCGCATCACCTTGGCGGGCTGCTCGACCAGGTCGGTGAGGTCGCTGAGGTCGTCGCCGTCCCCACCTTCTTCGTCCTGCGTGGCGTGCGCAACGGCGGTCGCGGGTACGGCGACGGGCTGGCCGTCCGGCCCCACGACGATCACCTGCTGCTCACCCGATTCCGACTCGCTCATGCGCCTACCCTACAAACGCTGCCCACGGGCGGCTCGGGGGCGTCGGCTCAGTGGTCGCCGGTGACCAGCACGATCTTGCCGGTGTGGTCTCCGCTCTCCATCAGGGCATGGGCGCCCGCGGCGTCGGCCAGGGGCATCGTGCGCTCGATGATCGGGCGGATCGTCCCGTCGGTCACCAGCGGCCAGACGTGTTCGGCCACTGCCGCGCAGATGGTGGCCTTCTCCCCCACGGGTCGGCCGCGCAGCGACGTCGAGATCACCGCGCCCCGCTTGCGCATGAGCATGTTGAGGTCGAGCTCGGCCTTGATGCCGCCCTGCATCCCGATCACGACGAGTCGTCCCTCGTCGGCGAGGACGTCGACGTTGCGGGCGAGGTACGACGCGCCCATGTTGTCGAGCACGACGTCGGCGCCGTGGCCGTCCGTCGCTTCCCGGACGGTCGCCACGAAGTCCTGCTCGCGGTAGTTGATCGTCTCGTCGGCTCCGAGCTCGGCACAGAAGGCGAGCTTCTCGGGCGTGCCTCCCGTGGTCAGCACGCGTGCGCCCAGGGCGTGTCCGAGCTGGATGGCGAACGTGCCGATGCCGCCGGCGCCACCGTGCACGAGCAGGTTGTCGCCCGCCCTGAGGCCGGCGACCATCATCAGGTTGGACCACACCGTCGCCGCCACCTCGGGCAGCGACGCCGAGGTGACCAGGTCGACCCCCTCGGGCAGGGGCATCACCTGTCCGGCAGGTACGGCGACCTTCGTGGCGTAGCCGCCACCGGCGAGCAGGGCGCAGACCCGGTCCCCCACGGCGAAGCCGGTCGCGCCCTCACCGAGCGCCGCGACGGTGCCGCTGCACTCGAGGCCGATGATGTCCGACGCGCCGGGCGGCGGGGGGTAGAGGCCCCTCCGCTGGAGCAGGTCGGCGCGGTTGACCGCGGTGGCGGCCACCTCGACCAGGATCTCGCCCGGGCCCGCCTCGGCGTCGGGCACCTCGACGTACTCGAGGACCTCGGGGCCACCCGGGGTCCTCGCGACGGCAGCCTTCACTTGGTGATCATTCGAACTCGTCGCCGGTGTGGTCCACCGTGCTGTCATCGGGCACGTCGTCGTCCACGTCGACCGGATCGGGTGTGCCGGAGGGATGGTCCCAGTTCTCGGCGAGCGCCTGCGCCTTGGCGGCCAGTCGCTCGATCTCCTCGACGTCGGCGGCGCTGCTGCCGGCGGCGTACCCCAGGAGGTACGTCGTGATCGGGGCCGCCTTGCGGATCACGTTGTCCGCCGCCACCTTGGCGAGGTCGAGCACCAGCGCCTCGTCCACCTCGGTCTCGATGTCGAGGGCGTCACACAGCTCGTCGATCCAGTCGTGAAGGTTCACGGGCACCATCTTCCTATACCCGGGCGCCGGTTCAAGTCTCGCGGCCCGCGTCTCACCTACGAGCCGGCGTCGCGAAGCCTCGCCACGTCCGCCCAGGTGTCGACGTCCGCTGCCTCGTCGCCGATGGCGGGCACGTCGACGGCAGCCTCGACACCCGTCAGTGTGCGCATCGGTATGCCATGCGGTTCGCCGAGGGCGGTCACGCGGGCACGCACCACCACCCCGGCCAGCTGCCGTCTCCCGGTGCCGTCGACGAGCCAGGCCCCGTCGCCATCGCCCACCGACCCGAGCAGCCGGTCCACGGTGGCGGCGGTGACGTGCGGCATGTCCACGGCCAGCACCGCGACCAGCCGCGGTCGACTCGCCAGCGCGGCCACTCCGGCGCACAGCGCGGCCAGCGGGCCGCCCCCAGTCGGGGACTCGCGGGTGAAGGTCACCGGTCGGGACGTCGGCACCTCTTCGCCGACCACCACGACCTCCGCGGCCGAGGCGACGGCCGCGAGCGCGTGCTCGAGCAGGGACCGTCCGTCGTACTCGAGTGCGGACTTGTCCGCCCCGTCGAGGCGTATGGCGGTGCCGCCGGCCAGGATCACCGCCGCCCAACCCGTCGTCCCGTCCATCGGGTCAGTCTGGCAGTCGCCCCGGGCGTGGCAGGCTGGGCGCATGCAGGTCGCGCTCATCCAGGAGGCATCGTCGCTCGACCCGGCCGCCAACCGGGAGCGTCTGGTCGCCGTCGTGCCGTCCGATGCCGACCTCGTGGTGCTGCCCGAGGCGTTCGCCCGCGACTTCGGTGAGCCCGGCTCCGACCTGACCGGCGTCGCCGAGCCGATGGACGGGCCGTTCGTCACCGAGCTGACCCGGCTGGCCGAGGAGCGGCGGACGACGGTCGTGGCCGGGATGTTCGAGCAGACCGACGGCACGCCGTACAACACGGTGGTCGTGCGCGGCGGCGCCCGAGCCGACTACCGCAAGATCCACCTCTACAACTCGTTCGGTTACCGCGAGTCCGACGTGCTGGCTTCGGGCGACCTCGCCCCGGTCACGTTCCGGATCGCGGACTTCACCGTCGGGGTGCTGACCTGCTATGACCTGCGCTTCCCCGAGCTGGCCCGGGCCCTCGTGGACCGCGGCGCCGAGGTGCTGGTGGTGCCCTCCGCGTGGGTGGCCGGACCGCGGAAGGTCGAGCACTGGACGACGCTCCTGCGCGCGCGCGCCATCGAGAACGTCGCCTACGTCGTGGGCGTCGGCCAGCCCGGGCCGCGCTACTCCGGTCACTCGATGGTGGTCGACCCGCTCGGTGACGTCGTGGCCGGGACGGCTGACGGCCCCGACGTGGTGCGGGCGGAGCTGGACCCCGAGGTCGTGGCACGGGCCCGTCGGACCAACCCGTCCCTGGCCAACCGCCGCATGTAGCCTCACAGGTCGTGTCCAGGGCCGAACCTCGCCGACGTGCCGACGCTTCCGGCGGCAAGCGGGCCGCCCGGAAGGAGTCGGCACGCCAGACGCGTCGTGCCGCCGCCGCACCCGGCGAACGGGGCCGGGCCGCACACCGGATCGGTGTGGCCGCCTGGCTCCTCGTCGTGGGGGCGGGCGTCGCCGCGTTGCTCGCGAACCTCGCCGGGCTCGAGGGGGCATCGCTCGACGACGCCGGCGCGGTGGCCGTCACGACGGCGTTCGCCTGGGGGCTGGCCGGACGCACCGGCGGCCGTCCCGCGATCTTCTCGCTGCTCACCCTGGTGCTCGGCGGACTCGTGGTCGCCATCGACGGCGACGCACTGCGGAGCGGGGCGGCCGTGGTCACCACGGTCCTGGCCGCGGTCTTCGCGGTGATGATCACCGTCCCTGCGGTCACCGTGCTCACCGCGCTGCGCGAGATCCTGGTCGCGCTGGTGGTGGCCGTGGTGGGGGCGATGGCCACGCTGGCCTGGGCCCCGGTCGTCGACCTCGACCGCTTCGAGTACACCGCGCTCGGGCTCTCGGTGGTGGCTGCGTTCATGACGGTGTTCCGGCTCGG
>DAINSL010000003.1:60785-62819 GCA_036741335.1 Nocardioides sp.
CGTGTAGAACGAGACCCCCACCGGCAGCACGACCTGGATCAGGGGCGGGGCGACGTGCAGCCCGAACGTGGTGGCTGCGTTCGTGACGGTGTTCCGGCTCGGTGCCGGCTTCCACGGCCTCGGCACCCGTGGTGTCCTGGCCGTCGTCGTCGGCAGCGTGATGCTCGCCCTGACGCTGGGGTACGCCGAGCTGCTGCGGCGCTACGGCACGGCCAGCCTCGTCGACACGCTCGACCAGGCGGCGCGCTGGAGCCATCACCACCTGGGTGCCTTCCCGCGCCCGATCGTGGCGTTCCTCGGCGTCCCCGCCCTGACCTGGGGGACGCACATGCGGGCGCGGCGCCGGCAGGGCTGGTGGGTCTGCGCGCTCGGGGTCGCGTTCACCGCACCCGTGTCCTACGCGTACGTTGATCCGGGACGCAGCGTCCGCGAGGTCTCCCTGGCGCTCGCGTACGGCGTGGTGATCGGGCTGGTGCTCGGGTTCCTGCTGGTCCGGGTCGACCTGGCCCTGACCGGTCGCACCAGCAGCCGTGGTCGTCGTGCCGCCGGGACCGAGGAGGCCGACGCGCTCCGGCCGGAGCCCGGCCGGACCCACGCGCTCTGGTGACTCCGGCCTACCTGCGGGTATCCACTAGGTTCGTCCTGTGGCACGCGAGCAGACGATCCGGATCCTGGCGGAGATGGTCGCGAACGTGATCGTGGTCGAGGTGGGCGTCGACGACGAGGTCGCGGCCGGAGACACGGTGTGCCTGCTCGAGTCGATGAAGATGGAGATCCCGGTCCTCGCCGAGACCGGCGGAGTGGTCTCCGCGATCAAGGTTGCGACCGGCGACGTCGTCCAGGAGGGCGACGTGCTGGTGGAGCTCACCACCCGCCGCTGACCCACGGGCCACCTGGCAGAGGGGGCGGGATTCGAACCCGCGGCTGACATCTCTGCCAGCGACCGCTTTCAAGGCGGTTCCGATCGGCCGCTCCGGCACCCCTCCGAGCGCCGCCCTCGCGGGCGGGCGCAAGGCAGGAGTCTAGGACGTAGGGCGCGGACTACTCCGATCCGCCGATCTCCAGCTCCACGTCGTCGTATGCCAGGTCGTGGATGCGCTGTGCGTGGTGGTCGATGTCGACGAGCAGCCGGCTCAGGTGGGCGACCACTCCGTCGACGTCGGGGGTCACCAGCACCTCGGAGGACAGCTCGTTGAGCCGTGCCAGCAGCGCGTCGCGCTCGCGCAGGGCCTGGGTGGCCCGGGCCGACAGCCACGCGTCGCGGCGGTGGGAACGCTCGCGGAGCAGACCCTCTCGCACCGGGACCAGGTGGCGCCGCACGTTCCAGCGCCAGGCACCGAGGTCGGCATGGCCGCCGGCGCGCAGCAGGTCGTCGAGGGGAGCCGTCGTCGCGGCCATGGGGGGAACCTCCCGAGTCTCGCCGACCTGGTTGGGTCCACTGTGGACCCCAGCCCCGTGCCGGGGCAAGGGTCCGTCCGGGACCGGACTCCCTCTCCACGGCCGGGCGCGTGTTGAATCTCCTCGTGACATCCCCGACCCCGGCCGCTGACACGTCGTACCGGCTCGCGCCCGCCCTTGCCGCCCGCCTTGTCGGGCGGAGCCTGGTGACGCTCGCGGTCCTGGTGGGCGTCGCCACCGGCGTCGGGCAGGTGATCGGCGCGGGCTGGGCCGTGCCGGCGACCGTTGCCGTAGTCGGGCTGGTCCTGGTGTCCGGCTGGGCGTGGTGGTTGCTCCGTCGGGCTTCGGTCGTCCGGCTGACCGCCGAGGGGTACGGCGTCCGGCTGCTCCGTGGCATCGGGGTCGCCCGGGCGCCCTGGGGCCACGTCGCGGAAGCGGTGGCCACGAACGCCCAGGGGCAGCCGTGCCTCGTTGTCGGCCTCGTCGACGGCCGCACCACGCGGCTGCCGATGGCCGCACTGGCCGATGACGGCGACGGTGACGGCGAGGCTGATTCGGCCGAGGCCGACGGCTCCTTGTAGCCTGTGCACGCTGTTGGAACGCGCTCCGGTGCGTTCAGGAGGCGTCGCCTAGCCC
>DAINSL010000003.1:62829-66818 GCA_036741335.1 Nocardioides sp.
GTGCTGGCTCGTCGAGACCCGCGTTGCGCGGATTTGGGGTGAGCACGGAGGCGTCGCCTAGCCCGGTTTATGGCGCCCGCCTGCTAAGCGGGTTGAGGTTAATCCCTCTCGCGGGTTCAAATCCCGCCGCCTCCGCCAGTACCCACAGGCCTTGTCGCAGACTGGCGGCGAGGCCTGTGGCGTAGGGTGGGATAACGAGGCCTGCGGTGGTGCCTTGCCGGAAGTTGCAGGAAGTTGCAATGCAAGTTTCTGACCCACCGATGGGCTCACGCGGCGTCCACGCCTCCATCAGAATGGGTCTTCAGGTGTTGAGGCGCCCCCATAGGGAGGAAGTGTTCTCAGATGAGCAACTTGCGCAAGGTCGGTCTGGCAGTCGTCACGGCGGTGCTGAGCCTCGCTGTTGTGAGCATCTCCGCACCAGCGCACGCTGACACCACATGGGGTTGCAAGACGTGCCTCCGGACCGGCAACTGATCGCTGACTGATTGCTGACCGCTGAAGGGCCCACCACCCACCAGACTTGAGACAGGGCTGGCTCACCCCCACATTTGGGGCGGGCCCTCCGTGCCGCCCCCTGGCCGTCTCAAGCGACGACGGGGGACAGGACTCCTGTCCCCCGTCGTCCCGGGCGACGTGGTCAGTCCGGCTCGCGGCCGGAGACCCCCGCCTGTCCCATCGTGTAACCGAGCTGGAACCTTGTCTCGGCGTCGTACTCCGCCTTGAGATCGGCCACGTAGCCCGCGAACGTCCGCGCACTGACCCCGAGGCGTTTGGCGCTGACGGGGTCCGAGTGACCCTCGATCAGCATCCGGATGGTCATCGAGCGCTGCTCGGCGGCGATGTCGTTCATCATCGAACGCTCGGTGTTGGTGAACGGCCGGGCCCGCTCCCAGGCACGTTCGAACACGTCGACGAGATAGGCGACCAGGCCGGGCTCGCGGATCGCCATCGCGACGGTGAGGTCCGCCGCGCCGGGGATGATCGCGAGCCGGCGATCGATGACGATCATCCGGTTGAAGAACTCGTCGAGGGTGCGGACCTCGGCCCCGTGCTCGCTGACGTCGGCGACGTACTTGCGGGTGCCGGCGTGCCGGCGTGCGCTGTGCTGGTAGAGGGTGCGCATCTTCACGCCGCGATCGAGCGCCGCCTTCTCGCGGATCGCCGCGACCGACAGGGAGGCGCTGTCGCGGTCCGCCTGGGGCTGCGCGGTGAGGAGCTCCTCCTCGGCCTCGCCGACCGCGCCCGAGATGAACGTGCCGATCGCGGAGTCGCGGAACTCGGTGATGGGACCACGTACGGCGCTCGGTGAACGCCGCCAGGCCTGGGACAGGGTCCCGAACGCCTTGGCCCACTCGGAGGACTCCGTGAGCAGCTCGGCGCCCTGCTGGCTCAGCGGCCCGACCACGTGGGACGCGACGGTCGACGGGTCGACGCAGACGCAGCGGCCGTTGGAGCGATCGCGCACGATCAGGTTGAGGGAGACCAGCAGGTCGAGCGCGGCTCGCAGCTCGCCGCCGGGCTTGATCCGGGGATCCGACTCGGTGAGACCGCCGCTGGTGGCGACCTCCTCGTAGAGTGGAGTGGCGACGGTCTCGAAGAGCTCGCGGTCGTCAGGTCCGAGCTCCGCCACCAGTCACCACCTCGGGATCACCCACGCGTGCATCGTTGCACATGGTGCGGAGGGCCAGTCACCGCTTCCCGCGGACCCGCGAGTTGTGTGATGAGGCGTCGGGTCAGAGTCCGAGGCGTGCCTTGAGGCCGTCCAGCTCGGTCCAGAGCACGGCGGGAAGCTGGTCGCCGAACTTCTCGAACCACTCCTGGATCTGCGGGATCTCGGCCCGCCACTCCTCGACGTCGACCGCGAGCGCCTGGGTGACCTGCTCCGGGGTCATGTCGAGACCGTCCACGTCGAGTGAGCCCGGCGCCGGCACATGGCCGATCGGGGTCTCGACCGCTGCGGCCTGGCCCTCGATGCGCTCGATGACCCACTTGAGCACGCGGCTGTTCTCACCGAAGCCCGGCCACAGGAAGTCGCCCTCGTCATCGCGGCGGAACCAGTTGACGTAGAAGATCTTCGGCAGCTTGGCCGCGTCGTTCTCCTTGCCGACGGTGATCCAGTGGTTGAAGTAGTCGCCGGCGTTGTAGCCGATGAAGGGCAGCATCGCCATCGGGTCGCGACGGACCACACCCACCTGGCCCACCGCGGCGGCGGTGGTCTCCGAGCTCAGGGTGGCGCCCATGAAGGTGCCGTGGACCCAGTCGCGCGCCTCGGTCACCAGCGGGATGGTCGTGTTGCGGCGACCACCGAACAGGATGGCGTCGATCGGGACGCCGCGCGGGTCGTCGTACTCCGGGGCGAGGATCGGGCACTGCTTGATCGGGGTGCAGTAGCGGCTGTTGGGGTGGCTCGACAGCTCGTCGCGCTCTTTCGCCATTTGGGGCGTCCAGGGCTGGCCCTTCCAGCTCGTGGCGTGGGCGGGGGTGTTCTCCATGCCTTCCCACCAGATGTCGCCGTCGTCGGTCACGGCGACGTTGGTGAACACCGAGTTGCCGACGTTGATGGTCCGCATGGCGTTCGGGTTGGTGTGCTCGTTGGTGCCCGGCGCGACTCCGAAGAAGCCGTACTCCGGGTTGACCGCCCACAGCCGGCCGTCCTCGCCGATCCGCATCCAGGCGATGTCGTCGCCGATCGACTCGACCTTCCAGTCGGGGATGGTCGGGGCGAGCATCGCCAGGTTGGTCTTGCCGCAGGCGCTGGGGAACGCGGCGGCGACGTACTTCGTGACGCCCGCGGGGCTGGTCAGCTTGAGGATCAGCATGTGCTCGGCCAGCCAGCCCTCGTCGCGGGCCATCACCGAGGCGATGCGCAGGGCGTAGCACTTCTTGCCGAGCAGCGAGTTGCCGCCGTACCCGGAGCCGTACGACCAGATCGTGCGCTCCTCGGGGAACTGCACGATGTACTTGGTGTCGTTGCACGGCCACGGCACGTCGGCCTGGCCCTCGGCCAGCGGCATGCCGACGGAGTGCAGCGCCGGCACCCAGGCGACGTCCTGTCCGGCGGCGTCCAGCTCCTCGATGCGGCGCAGCACGTGGCTGCCCATGCGGGCCATCACGCTCATCGACACGGCGACGTAGGCGGAGTCGGTGATCTCGACGCCGAACATCGGCTTCTCGGCCTCGAGGTGCCCCATCACGAACGGGATGACATACATGGTCCGGCCGGTCATGCAGCCCGCGTAGAGCGCGCGCATGAGCGCCTTCATCTCACTGGGGTCCATCCAGTTGTTGGTAGGCCCGGCGTCCTTCTCGTCGACGGAGCAGATGAATGTGCGGTCCTCGACGCGCGCGACGTCGGTCGGGTCGGTGCGCGCGTGGAACGAGTTGGGCTTCTTCGCCGGGTTGAGGCGGGTGAAGGTGCCGGAGGCGACCAGCGCATCGGTCAGCTCGGTCCACTCCTCGTTCGAGCCGGTGCACCAGTGGATGCGGTCCGGGGTGGTCATCACGGCGACCTCGGAGACGAAGTCGAGAATGCCCTGGTGCGTGGTCGGCGCGGCGATGGTCTCGGGAGCCTGGGTGTCAGCGGTCATGTCGTGCGATGTCCCTCTCGAGCTGCGCGGTGGTCGTCGTACCTGTGGGAGGCCTGGGGCCAGGCCCCGGGATCGGCGCCACCGGCCGTCGTACGTCTGGGTCGACGGAGGTGAAAGTGGAGTTGTCGTGATCGCGCGGCGTCGTTGTCGCCCGACTGATGCAGCGGAGGCTACCGGTGTCCGGAGTCCTGACATATTGGATCGATCAAGGCCCCGTGACCTGCCTCACACGGGCGTCGTACCCGCTGGACGCGCCTCGATCACACCGTGTTCGACGCGATTTCGGGGCCGTACGGCGGTTCGGCTATCCTCGTGCAGTCCTCGTCGGGGCTTCCACCCGGCGGGGGCATGCGCCCGTAGCTCAACGGATAGAGCATCTGACTACGGATCAGAAGGTTGGGG
>DAINSL010000004.1:0-20502 GCA_036741335.1 Nocardioides sp.
TCGACGCTGGCGACCCAGTCGCGCAGCGCCTCGTTGATGGCGTCCTTGAGAGTCGCGCTGCCGGAGTCGACCGGGACCACCTTGGTGCCGAGCAGCTGCATGCGGGCCACGTTGAGCGCCTGGCGCTTCACGTCGACCGCGCCCATGTAGACCGTGCAGTCGAAGCCGAAGTAGGCCGCGGCAGTCGCACTGGCGACACCGTGCTGGCCGGCCCCGGTCTCGGCGATCACGCGGGTCTTGCCCATCCGCCTGGTGAGCAGCGCCTGGCCGAGCACGTTGCGGATCTTGTGGGCGCCGGTGTGGTTGAGGTCCTCGCGCTTGAGCAGGACCCGGCAGCCGACCTGCTCGGAGAGTCGTGTGGCCTCGTAGAGCCGGCTCGGCAGGCCGGCGTACTCCCGGCAGATCGTGGCGAACTCGTCGGTGAACGTCGGGTCGGCCATGGCCTCGTGCCAGGCGACGGTCAGCTCGTCGAGCGCCTTGACCAGCGCTTCGGGCATGAATCGCCCGCCCCAGCCCTCGGCCTCGCCACCGAACCAGCCGTGCTCGTCGGCCTCCCAGGTCGGTGTGGCAGGCTGGTCGAGCCTGTCGAGGCCGCTCATGCAATCACCCCCGTCATCGCCCGCACCGCCCCTTCCGGGTCGCCGCCACGGACCAGGGCCTCGCCGACCAGGACGACGTCCGCGCCCTCGGTGACGTGACGGCGTACGTCGTCGGGGCCGGTGATGCCGCTCTCGGCGACCAGCACGGCCTCGTCCGGCAGCAGCGGCGCGAGCTTGGCGAACGTGGCGGGGTCGACGTCGAGGGTCTTCAGGTCGCGGGCGTTGACGCCGATCAGCCGGGCCTCGAGAGCCACCGCACGCTCGGCCTCGGGCTCGTCGTGCACCTCGACCAGGGCGGTCAGTCCGAGCTCGCGGGCGTGGTCGTACAGGCGCGTCAGCTCGTCGCCGAGCAGCGCCCCGACGATCAGGAGCACCAGGTCGGCACCGTGGGCGCGGGCCTCGAGCAGCTGGTAGGTCTCGACCACGAAGTCCTTGCGCAGCAGCGGGGTCTCCACCGCGGCGCGGACGGCGTCGAGGTCGTCGAGGCTGCCGCCGAAGCGGCGGCCCTCGGTGAGCACGCTGATCGCGGCGGCTCCCCCGCGCCCGTACGACGCCGCCAGCGCCGCCGGGTCGGGGATGTCGGCGAGGTCGCCCTTGCTCGGACTGCGGCGCTTCACCTCGGCGATCACCGACGAACCGGGCTGCCGGAAGGCCGGCATCGGGTCGCGGGCCGGGGGCAGGTCGAGCAACCGGGCGCGGAGCTCGGCCTCGGGCACGTCGGCCTGCCGCCGGGCCAGGTCATCTCGCACGCCCGCGACGATGTCGTCGAGCACGGACATGGCACGACCTCCAGGCCTCCGGTGTGGGCGGGTGGAATCGCCGCCAAGCCTCTCACGCGACACCTGAGCGCCGGTCAGCCGCCCGACGTGCGAGCCGTTGACTCGAACCGGTGTCCACGGGCTAAGGTCGCGCCCTCAGGCCACGTCCGGTGGTCGACGGACCAGAGGACGACCATGAGCTACGACGCACCACCGCCGCAGTCGCCGTACGGCGGTTCGCCCTACGGAGCACCCGCGGCACACAACAGCAACAAGGGCACCTGGGCGCTGGTCTGCGGCATCCTCGGCATCCTGTGTTGCGGGCTGCTCGGCATCCCGGCCATCATCATGGGCCGTCAGGCCCAGGCCGAGGGTCATGCCGGCGGCACCGCCAGGGCCGGCGAGGTCCTCGGCTACGTGGCCGTCGGACTCTTGGTGCTGGGGATCATCCTCTTCGCGGCCGGTGTCCTCAGCTTCGGCGGCAGCACCAACTGACCCCTCTGACCCCTCCGCCGCTCAGGGCGCGAGCCAGCTCCCGGGCAGGTTGCGGAGGACCCAGAAGACCGCCACACCGGCCAGCAGTGCGTAGGTGACCGGGCGGGGCAGCGGCGGCACGAGGGTGACGTCGCGTCCCTGCCAGGTCGCCCAGGTCCAGCGGGTCAGGAGGTAGGCGGCGAAGGGGATCGCGCAGACCATCAGCAGGTTGCTGGACGCCGCCGCCCCGACATGGCCGTTGGTGAGGTCGTTGACGCCGCGCAGGCCTCCGCAGCCCGGGCAGTAGATCCCGGTCAGCGCGTAGAGGGGGCACACACCCCACGAATGGGTGACGTGCGGGTCGCGGACGTGGAGCGCGACCGTGGCCGCGGTGAGACCCGCCACCGTCAGCAGCGGCCCGCGCATCCGCGCCGGCCGTGGGGGCCGGGTGCGGAGGGGCTCGGTCGCGAGGCTCATCCGTGGTCGGAGTGACCGGGGCCGTTGAGGCCCATCCTCGCCATCACCAGGAAGACGACCAGGGACACGCCGCCCAGGGCGACGCCCACCCAGAAGACCGACATCTTCACCGGGTCGAACATCAGCCCGATGCCGCCGACCACGAATCCCAGCATCGCCACCGCGACGGCCGCCCAGGCTGCGGGGGTGTTGCCGTGGTTGTCAGACATGCACTGCTCCTCGCGGATCGGCCCTTGGATCGGGTAGCGGCATCCTAGTGGTCGGTGGGGTCCGTGGGATCGCGCCCCTGGTCCAGCGCGCGCCACAGGTCCACCTCCGACATGTCCTCCACCTCGGGCCGGCGCACGGGGGCGTCGTACCGGCTCCCCATCTCGGGCCAGGACGGGCACAGCTGTACGGCGAGCACCGCGGCGGCGAGGGCTACCACGGACATCAGCAGGCCGACCCACCACCAGGCCGTGGTGTGGACACCGACCCCGGAGACCCCGAGATTCACGGTGGCGTCACGGGCCGAGCTCAGCGCCGATGACCGTCCCAGGATCGCGGTGACCAGCAGCCCGGCGGAGACGAGCGCTCCCAGCACCGCAACCACACGTCGTACGACCTTGCGGGTGACGAGCAGGACTCCCCAGCAGGCCAGGGCGACCAGACCGAGGGCGGCGGCCAGCGGCACGTGACCTCCGGAGCGGTCGACGAGAGCCGCCGTGCCGCCGGTGGTGTCGGGCGCGGCCCACGCCCGCCCGCCCGCGAACGCCGCCAGGCCGGCGCCGGCCAGCCCGGTGAGGACCGTCGCCCCGAACAGGCGTCGAGGCTCAGGCACCGGCGTCGCGGTCGTTGTCAGCGGACCACACCAGATGGGCGTCGAAGCAGGTGCGGTCGCCGGTGTGGCACGCCGCGCCCTCCTGCTCGACCTGCAGGAGGAGGGTGTCGCCGTCGCAGTCAAGACGGATCGCGCGGACCCACTGGCGGTGCCCGGAGGTCTCGCCCTTGACCCAGTACTCGCCGCGGCTGCGGCTCCAGTACGTCGCCCGGCCGGTCACGATCGTGCGGGCCAGCGCCTCGTCGTCCATCCAGCCCAGCATCAGCACCTCGCCGGTGTCGTGCTGCTGCACGACAGCGGGCACGAGGCCGGCGTCGTTGCTGCGCAGACGCGCGCTGACGGCCGGGTCGAGGTCCACTCCACCATTGTCCCATCGGTGCCTGAGGACGACCGCCGCGGTCCGGCGACGCCGAATGCCGTGGCACCCGGCGGCCAACCTATGCTCGGGAGACATGAGCTCTCTCGCTCGCCGCGAACGGCGCGCCCTGTGCGATACCGCCCTGTTGGCGGGGCCCGACGCCCCAACGCTCTGCGAACCGTGGGACGTCACTGAGCTGGTCTGCCATCTGCTGGTCCGGGAGCGCAACCCGGTCGCGGCCACGGGGATCGCCGTCCCTCTGCTGGCCGGGCTCACCGACCGCGCGATGGCACGGCTCGCCCGCACCGACTTCCCGGTGTTGGTGGAGAGGTTCCGCTCGCCGTGGCCGCTGCCCTTCGCGGTGCCGGGTGTCGAGCAGCTGTGGAACACCACCGAGTTCTTCGTCCACCACGAGGACATCCGACGCGCGCAGCCCGACTGGGCTCCGCGTGAGCTCTCCGACTCCGACGAGGCGACCCTGTGGTCCTTCCTCAAGGTGCTGGGCCGCGGCCTGGCCCGGCCGTCGGGCGTACCGGTACGGATCGAGTGGGACGACCACGCCGCCACCCTGCGTGGCGGCGACGACCCCGTCGTCGTACGCGGCGTGCCGTCGGAGCTGACGATGATGCTGCACGGGCGGGCACGCGTGGCGCAGGTGAAGTACGACGGCCCGGACGACGCCGTCGTGCGTATCCGCGGATCCGACCTCGGTATCTGAGTCAAGTTTGCGGCGTTTCCCCCGGCATCGGCGGCGTCTGGGGTTACCGTCGATCTGTGGCCCAACCCCCACTTCCAGGGCCACACGAACGGCGCTCGCGCTCTCCAGTTGCGGGCGTCGTTCCTGTGTCTGCCAGCGACGCTCTGTGGCGAGTGAAAGCGAGCGCCGGCATCCCCTGCGGATATAGGGTTTTCTGGGCCACGAGTGTCGGTGGCCACCGCTAGCGTGAGCCACATGACCACCGCCACTGATACGCCGATCGCACCGGCCGACGTGCTGGCCGACGTGCTGGCCGCGGCGCGTGCTCACCGGGCTGCGGCCGTCGCGGCCGAGGCTCAGGTCCTCCTGGCGGCGTGCACCTGGGCCGACCTCCACCCGCCGGAGACGCTGGCCGACGCCGCCTGGGCCGACGACCACTGCGACGGGGAGGTCCTCCTCGCGGGCGAGGGAGCGCCTGGCCGTGGCGGCGTACGCCGTGGCCGAGCTCGCGGCCGCGCTGGGCATGTCGACCGGCGCCGGCTACGCCTTGGTCGGCGAGGGGCTGGAGATGCGGCACCGCCTCCCCCGCGTGTGGAAGCGCGTGATGGAGGGCAGGCTCGCGCCGTGGCGCGGGCGGCGCATCGCGCGGGCGACCCTCGGCCTGTCGCGCGAGGCGGCGGACTCCGTCGACCGGCAGGTCGCGGGGTTCGCCCACCGCATCGGGCCGTTCCAGACCGACCGGCTGGTCGAGACGGCGATGGTGCGGTTCCAGCCCGAGCTCGCCGCGCAGCGACGCCGCGCCGCCGCCAACGGGCGCCACTTCGACATCGACCACGGGCCAGGTCTCCTACAACGGCACATCCTTCGTCAACGCCGAGCTCGACCTCGCCGACGCGCAAGACCTCGACGCCGCGATCGCCGACCTCGCGGGTCACCTCGCCGACCTGGGCTGCGAGGAGTCGCTCGACGTGCGCCGCTCGCTCGCCGCCGGTGAGCTCGCCCGTCGACAGCTCGCACTCGACCTGTCCGACTCGCCAGCCCCACCGGCTCGTCGTCGTACCGCCCGCAGGGTCGTGATCCACGTCCACATGTCCGAGGCCGCCGTGAACGGCGCCCCAGGCGAGACCGTCCGTGTGGAAAACCTCGGCGGCCTCCAGCTGGTGACAGTCGACCAGGTCTGTGACTGGTGCAAGGCGTCCCACACGCGGGTCACGGTGCAACCGGTGATCGACCTCGCGGACCGAGTGAGCGTCGACGCCTACGAGGTGCCGCCCGACCTCAAGGAGCGCGTGGTCCTCGCCCATCCGACCTGCGTGTTCCCGTGGTGCACCCGCCAGTCACGCCGCACCGACGCCGACCATGTGATCCCCTACCCCATCGGCCCGACGGCGACCGACAACCTCGCGCCGCTATGCCGACATCACCATCAACACCAGACCCACGCCCGATGGCGATATCGCCGCCTCGGACCCACCACCTACCTCTGGACCAGCCCCCACGGGCTGATGTTCCTCCGCGACCACACCGCCACCATCGGCCTCGACGACACCTGAGCCCGCACCGATGAGCGGACGTGCAGTCAGGCGTTCACAAGCTCGGGGGATGGTTGCGGTACGGGTCATCGGCCAGGATCCTGAGCGGCATGAGTGAGCCCTTCATCGTGAGACCAGGGGAGGGCCGACTTCTGGACCTCGGGAACTTCCACGCGGTCGTGCTTGCCGACGCGCCCGCAACGTCCGGAACGTTCACCGTGCTCCAGACCCAGGGGGAACCATCTGGTTTCGGTCCGCCGCTGCATGTTCACCGAGACGCTGCGGAGGCCTTCTACGTCTTGGAAGGCACCTACCTCATGCATGTGGAAGAACGCCAGGAGCTGTGTGTGCCTGGCTGTTTCGTATACGTGCCGCCCAATGTCGTGCACACGTTCAAGGTGGTCTCGGAGGAACCTGGGAAGAAACTGAACCTGTTCAGTCCTGCCGCCATGGTCGGCTTCTTTGAAGGGCTAGCTGAAGCGGAGGCGAACGGAACGGCGACGCCCGAGCTGCTCAGTGAGATCTCCGAGAGAAACCACATGGGAATCGTCGGCCCGGTGCCCGACACCTATGTCTGAGGCTTACCGACGCGAGACGCACGCTCACTGCGCGAAGGTCTGTCTGTCGTCGGTGTTGTCGGGCACTCATGCCCGCGGGTGCGGCGTGAATGTGTGACATGCTGCGATCGGGTCTCACAGGGCGAGGGGATGAACGATGAGTCGCAACTTGTTTTTTTGGATCGCGGTAGCAGTGACAGTGATCGGACTGTTCATGCTCGTTTCAGGAGCTTTCGGGCCGCTCTTCCTCGCGATCGTGGTGACGTTGCTTGGGATCGTGCTGATCGTGGTGAGCAGAAGGCAGCGTCAGTAACTCGACGCGCGGGTGAGCGAAGTAGGTCGTCATCCTTGCCCCCTTCCGCGTTGACGCGCCGGACACGCAGCTCGCTCCCGGGGAAGGCTCAGAGGTGCTGGACCTTGAAGGGCGTCTGACGGCCCTGGCCGAACGAGCAGGCAGCACCCCAGGACGGGACGACCTTGTGGGCGCAGCCGACCCACCCGGTCTCGTAGTGGACCGCTGAGCCGTTGACCCGGACGTCGAGCTCCTCGTCGGCGGCCGAGAGCCCGTCGATCCGGAATCGGCCCTCTGAACCGCTCTTGGCCTGGCCGAGGAGGTTGTCGGTGTTGATCTCGAAGACCTTGACCGTGGCTCCCTTGACCGGGTTGCCGGTGGCAGGGTTGATCAGTCGACCGGCGAAGAAGCCGGAGCTCCGGGTCGTGCCGGCCTGGGTCGGGGCCTGGAGCGACAGGGTCGTCAGTGCCAGGAGGAGAACGCTGACCAGCAGCGCGGCCACGGGCCGCTTCGTCGTGATGTCCACGAGACGAGGATAGGGAGTGCGACGGGCGACGCGGGCCGTTCTGCCGGATTGGCCGGAAGTACCGGGGCGGGTCCCGTGGTCACCGCCGACCCCGACGGCGCGCCGTAGCTGGTCCCGGGGTACGGCGTACCCAGCTCAGGGTCCGGACAGGGCTCCACCCGATGTGCGGGGCCGTCCCGCCGGAGCACAGTGGGGACATCGGGGAGAAGCCCCGACACCACACCGAAGGAAGTGCTCCGTCATGAACGACATCAGCCAGAACCTCGCCCGCAACGGCCTCGTGCGGCCGCAGGAGGGGCGGTTGCTGGGTGGCGTCATCGCCGGCCTGGGCCGCCGCTTCGGCATCAAGCCGTGGCCGGCCAGACTCCTGTTCGTCCTGCTGCTCATGGTCGTCCCCGGCAGCCAGATCCTGATCTACCCGATCCTGTGGATCCTGATGCCGACCGAGGAGTCAGCCGCCGCGTTCGCGCAGCAGGGCTCACCGACGCCAGGGGTCTGACCTACGACGATCCGGTGCGGTCAGCGGACCGGATGACCGGCGCCGACCAGCGCGGACTTCACCTCGCCGATCGAGACCGTCCCGAAATGGAAGACGGTCGCGGCGAGGACCGCGTCGGCGCCGGCCTCGACGGCGGGCGGGAAGTCCGCGGCCGAGCCGGCGCCACCGGAGGCGATCAATGGGACCGAGACCTCGGCCCGGATCAGCCGGATCAGCTCGAGGTCGAAGCCGGACCGGGTGCCGTCGGCATCCATCGCGTTGAGCAGGATCTCACCGGCGCCGAGCTCGCAGGCGCGGGCCGCCCACGCGACGGCATCCATGCCCGCGGACGTGCGGCCGCCGTGGGTGGTGACCTCGAAGCCTGAGTCGGTGCCAGCCGCGCGGCGCGCGTCCAGCGAGAGCACCAGCACCTGGTTCCCGAACCGATCGGCGATCTCGGCGACGAGGTCGGGGCGGGCGATGGCTGCGGTGTTGACCGCCACCTTGTCGGCGCCGGCGCGGAGCAGCCGGTTCACGTCGTCGGGGCTGGAGACTCCCCCGCCGACGGTCAGCGGGATGAACACCTGCTCGGCGGTGCGCGACACGATCTCGAGGGTCGTGGCACGGCCCTCGTGGGAGGCCGAGATGTCGAGGAAGGTCAGCTCGTCGGCACCTTCGGCGTCGTACCGCCGGGCCAGCTCGACGGGATCGCCGGCATCGCGCAGGTCCCTGAAGTTCACGCCCTTGACGACCCGCCCGGCGTCGACATCGAGGCAGGGGATCACGCGTACGGCGAGGCTCACCGGTCGCCCCGGGTCAGGGTGATTGCCTCATCGAGGGTGAACCGGCCCTCGTAGAGCGCGGTCCCGATGATCGCGCCCTCGACCCCGACGGGCACGAGCGCCATCAGCGCCTCGAGGTCGCCGAGCTCGGTGATGCCTCCGCTGGCGACGACCGGCCGGTCGGTGACCGCGCAGACGTCGCGGAGCAGCTGGAGGTTCGGGCCCTGGAGCATGCCGTCCTTGTTCACGTCGGTCACCACGTAACGCGCGCAGCCCTCGCCGTCGAGCCGCGCCAGCACGTCGTACAGATCGCCGCCCTCGCGGGTCCAGCCGCGCGCCGCGAGCGTGCGCCCGCGGACGTCGAGACCCACCGCGACCCGGTCTCCCCAGGTCGCGATCGCGGTCGCGCACCACTCGGGCTGCTCGAGTGCGGCGGTGCCGATGTTCACCCGGCGACAGCCCGTTGCCATCGCGGCCGCGAGCGACTCGTCGTCGCGGATGCCGCCGCTCAGCTCGACCGCGACGTCGACCCGGCCGACGATCGAGGCGAGCAGCTCACGGTTGTGGCCGCGCCCGAAGGCGGCGTCCAAGTCGACCAGATGGATCCATTCCGCGCCGGCCTCCTGCCAGCGCAGGGCGGCCTCGACGGGGTCTCCGAACCGCTTCTCGGAGCCGGCCACGCCCTGCACGAGCTGGACGGCCTGACCGTCGGCGACGTCGACTGCCGGGAGCAGCTCCAGGTGCGAGGACATGGCAACGATCCTAGGGAGGGGCGAAGCCGAGTCGGCCTCGCGTCTCGGCCCGCAGGGTCCGGGCCAGTGCAGCCACCGCGACCCGGCGCGTGGTGTCCACGACGACGGTGCGCGCAGCCTCGAGCGGCTCCGGGTGGGCCACTGCGGTGCGGATCCGCCTGAGCGTCTGCTCATCGGCCGGCAGGTGGGGCCAACCACGATCGCGGGCGGCGTATCTCGCCACGGCCACGTCGGCCGGTACGGCGCACTGCACCTCCACCAGCGTCGACCACCACGGCTCGAGCAGCCCGGCGATGCGCGCGGTGTCGCGCCGCGGTGCGATCCAGATGTCCACGACGGCCTCGCCGTCGAACGCCTTGAGCCGGCGGATCAGCTCGCCCTCGGCATCGAACCGGAGCCAGTCCCGAGGGGTCTGGTCCGCGTCAGCGGCGAGCTCCTCCTTGATCGCGTCGAGGGAGAGGAACGCGCAGCCCAGGCGCCGGGCCAGCGCGGAGGCGAGCCTGGTCTTCCCGGAGCCGGGGACGCCGGTCACGACGATGAGACTCATCGACGGGTCACCATCAGCCGGACGACCGGAAACACCACGAGGCTGACCACCAGGGCACCGAGCCGCGCCGCCCAGTCGTCGCGCACCAGCCAGACCAGCAGGTTGATCATCAGCAGGAGGCCGATCGTCCCGCCGAGCTCGGCACGGCGGCGCGCGGCGATGATCCCGGGCTGGAAGTGCGGGCGCGGGATCCACCCGGTGAGCGTCCGGCGCCGCGCAGCGGTCTTGGCTCTTCGTTCGGCCTCCCGCCGTCTCGCCGCTGCCGCGAGGGCAGCGGCCTGCTCGCGCTGGGCACGACGCTGCGCCCGCTCCTTGCTCATCGCGGGATCACAGGCTCTCGACCCAGTTGCGCAGCAGCGCGGCCCCGGCGTCGCCGGACTTCTCGGGGTGGAACTGGGTCGCGCAGAGCGGACCGTTCTCGACCGCCGCCACGAACTGGTCTCCCCCGTGCTCGGCCCAGGTCACCAGCGGAGCCGCGGTGTGCCCGTGGGTGCTCAGCTCCCAGGACCGCGCGGCGTACGAGTGCACGAAGTAGAACCGCTCGTCCTCGACGCCGGCGAACAGCCCGGAGCCGGCCGCAGGCTCGACGGTGTTCCACCCCATGTGGGGTACGACGGGCGCCTGCAGCCGCTCGACCACTCCCGGCCACTCGTCGCAGCCTTCGGACTCCACACCGTGCTCGACACCCCGGGCGAAGAGCACCTGCATGCCCACACAGATGCCGAGCACCGGGCGGCCACCGGCCAGACGCCGCCCGATCGTGCGCGGGCCCTGCACCGCACGCAGGCCGCGCATGCAGGCCGCGAACGCACCGACGCCCGGCACCACCAGACCGTCGGCGTTCTCGGCCGCGGCCCGGTCGGCGGTCAGCGTGACCATGGCGCCGGCCCGCTCCAGGGCACGGACGGCCGAGCGCAGGTTGCCGGAGCCGTAGTCGAGGACGACCACGTCGGTCATCGGGCTGGTTCAGCCATCGAGCGTGCCCTTCGTCGACGGCACGCCCGTCTCCCGCGGGTCGAGCGCCACGGCGTCGCGGAACGCCCGCGCGAACGCCTTGAACTGTGCCTCGACCAGGTGGTGCGGGTCGCGTCCCGAGAGCACGCGCACGTGGACGGCGATCTGGGCCTGGAAGGCCAGGGTCTCGAATACGTGGCGGGTCAGCGACCCCGCGTAGTCGCCGCCGATCACGACGTACGCCTGTCCGTCGGGCTCGCCGACGTGGACGCAGTAGGGCCGGCCGGAGACGTCGACGGCGCACTGCACGAGTGCTTCGTCGAGCGGCACGAGCGCGTCCCCGAAGCGGCGGATGCCCTGCTTGTCGCCGAGCGCCTCCCGTAACGCCTGGCCCAGCACGATCGCGGTGTCCTCAACGGTGTGGTGGGCGTCGACATGGGTGTCGCCTTCGGTGGCGACGGTCACGTCCACGAGCGCATGCCGGGCGAACGACGCCAGCATGTGGTCGAAGAAGCCGACACCCGTGTGCACATCGGAGCGCCCGGACCCGTCGAGGTCGACCTCGACGTGAACCTTCGACTCTTTCGTCTCGCGGTCGAGCTGGGCGGTGCGGCTCATGTTGTTGCCTCCGTCGTATCGGTCACCGAGGTGAGCGCGTTCTGGAATGCTGCCATCTCGGCCGGCGTCCCGATCGAGACCCTCAGCCACCCTTCCGGACCGGTCTCGCGGACCAGCACACCACGCTCGAGCAGCCCCTCCCACACGGCATGCCGATCGGCGAACCTGCCGAAGAGCACGAAGTTCGCGTCGCTCTCGGCCACCTCGAACCCCTGAGCGCGGAGCCGCTCGACGGTCGCGTCGCGCTCGGCGCGGAGCTGGTCGACGGCCCCGAGCAGCTCCTCGGCATGCCGGAGCGCGGCCAGCGCGACGGCCTGGGTGACCGAGGAGAGGTGGTAGGGCAGCCGCACGACTCGCAGCGCGTCGCAGACCTCGGCCGCGGCCGCGAGATACCCGACCCGGGCACCCGCCAGCGCGAACGCCTTGCTCATGGTGCGGGTGACCACGAGGTTGGAGTGCCGCGGCAGCAGCTCGAGGGCACTGGGCGTCCCGGCTCGCCGGAACTCGGCGTACGCCTCGTCCACGATCAGGAGGTTGTCGCCCAGCTCCTCGCACAGCGCGCTGACCGTGGCCGGGGGCAGGGACGTGCCGGTCGGGTTGTTCGGCGACGGCAGCAGTACGACGCTTGGTCGCCGCCCCCGGATCAGCTCCACCGCGTGGTCGAGATCGAGAGCGAAGTCCTCCTCCCGCTGGCCCGCCGCCCAGATCGTGTGGGTGTCTCGGGCGTACTCGGGATACATCGAGTAGGTCGGGGCGAAGCTCACGGCCAGCCGGTCCGGGCCGCCGAAGGCCTGGAGCAGGTGGAGCATCACCTCGTTCGAGCCGTTCGCCGCCCAGACCTGGTCCGGGGTGATGCCGTGGCCCAGGTGGGCCGCCAGCGCCTCGCGCAGCTCGGTGAACTCGCGGTCGGGGTAGCGGTTCAGCTGACGCGCGGCAGCGGCCACCGCGAGCTCGATGTCGGCCACCACTGCCAACGGCGGCGGGTAGGGGTTCTCGTTGACGTTGAGGCGGACCGGCACGTCGAGCTGGGGCGCGCCGTACGGCTCCAGGCCGCGCAGCTCCTCCCGGATCGGCGGCGTCATCGCTGCGACCGCACGGTCACCGCGGCCGCGTGGCCGGGCAGGTCCTCGGCCTCGGCCAGGGCGACGACGTGCTCGGCCACCTGGGCCAGGGCGTCGCGGTCGTAGTCGACCACGTGCACCGCCTTGACGAACGCGCGGACCGACAGACCGGACGAGTGGCAGGCACAGCCCGCGGTGGGCAGCACGTGGTTGGACCCGGCGCAGTAGTCGCCCAGCGACACCGGCGCGTAGGGGCCTACGAAGATCGCGCCCGCATTGTGCACGCGGGCGGCGACCGCTGCGGCATCGGCGGTCTGGATCTCGAGGTGCTCGGCGGCGTAGGCGTTCACGACATCCAGACCCTGCTCGAGGTCGTCGACCAGGACGATCCCCGACTGCTGCCCGCCGAGGGCGACCAGGATCCGTGCGGTGGGGCGGGTGGCGAAGACCTGCTTGCCGAGCTCGGCCTCGACCTCGTCGGCCAGCCGCAGCGACGGCGTGACCAGGACGCTCGCCGCCATCGGGTCGTGCTCGGCCTGGCTGACCAGGTCGGCCGCCACGAACGCAGGATCGGCGGTGTCGTCGGCCAGGATCGCGATCTCGGTCGGGCCGGCCTCCGCGTCGATCCCGACGACGCCGCGCAGCAGCCGCTTGGCGGCCACCGTGTAGATGTTGCCGGGCCCGGTGACCAGGTCGACGCGCTCGCAGGGTCCGGCGCCATGGGCGAACATCGCGATCGCCTGTGCCCCGCCAACGGCGTAGACCTCGTCGACACCGAGCAAGGCGCACGCGGCCAGGATGGTAGGACCGGGCAGGCCGACGCCGAAGGAACCGAACGTAGCCTTCTGCGGCGAGCTGGCCAGGGCGATCGACGCGACCCCCGCCACCTGTGCTGGTACGACGTTCATCACCACGCTGGACACCAGCGGGCCGATGCCGCCGGGGGCGTAGAGCCCGACCCGGCGGACCGGCACCATCCGGTGAGTCACCGTCGCACCGGCGCCGAGAGACGTCACGACGTCGTGCTCGAGCTCGGCCTCACACGTCGCCCGCAGCCGCGCGATCGACTCCTCCAGGCCCGCACGCACTGCCGGGTCGAGCTCCCCCAGCGCGCTCTCCAGCGCCGCGGACGGTACCCGCAGGTCGTCCGGCGCAACGCCGTCGAAGCGACGCGAGAAGTCCGCGATCGCCTCGACCCCGCGGGTGCGCACGGCCTCGCAGATCGGCCGGACGACCTCCATGGCAGCGTCCACGTCGTACTCCGCACGCGGCAGCATGCCGCGGTAGTCGACGTGCCCACCCGGCTGCCGGCCGCTGACGGGAGCGGCGCCGCGGAGGTCGATGCGACGGATCATGGTCCCGATTCTAGGTGCGCGACACCGGCGGGCCGGTCGCTGCCCACGTGCGCGGCTCACCTCCGGAGTACGACCGGTGCCCTACCCTCGGTGCATGGGCGACACGCTCCCGATGTTCCCTCTCAACTCCGTGCTGTTCCCGGGGATGAGCGTGCCGCTGCGGGTCTTCGAGGACCGCTATCGCGCCATGGTCCATCACCTGCTGCGGGTCGACGACCCGACCCAGCGGGTGTTCGGCTCTGTCGGCATCCGCGAAGGCTACGAGGTCGGGGAACACGGAGCCCAGTGGCTGTTCCGGGTCGGCTGCCGGGTCAAGATGACCGAGGTCGAGTCGTTCGCGGACGGCACCTTCGAGCTCGTCGCGGTGGGGCTGGACCGGATCGAGCTGGACCGTCTCGACACCTCCGGTGCCTACCCGGTGGGCCACGTCACGCCGCTCGCCGAGCACGACGTGCCCGTGCCCGACCATGTACACGCCGCCGCCCGGGAGGCGTTCGAGGCCTGGTGCGTGGCCCTCGGCAAGGTCGGCCGGGACCGCCCGGGCGGCGACCTGCCGCGCGACCCGGCGTACCTCTCCTGGGCGCTCTCGGCACTCGCCCCACTCACTCTCGCTCAACGGCAGGCGCTCCTCGAGGCCGAGGACCCGACCACGCGCCTGGTGATGGTCACCGACGTGATCCGCGGCGAGCTGCGCTCCATGCGGGTGCTCCCGTCGCTCCCGGCGACCGAGATCGCCCGGACCCGCTGGTCCCCCAACTGACGCGTGCTTCGCGCCCCGAAGGTCAGTTAGTGCTGATCATCAACGACGTGCGAGCGACCTCGCCGTCCATCCAGCTCGAGAGCCCGATGGCCTGCAGGGGCGTGATGTTGTCGATGATGTCCTTGTCGTCCGCCGAGGCCTGGGTGATGGCGTGCTCCAGGTCGTCGATGTTGACGTAGAGCACCATGCTCGCGTGGGCGGCGTCCGGGATCACGCTGCGGAAGGCATCGGTGTCGCCGAGATGGCCGCCCGAGAGGATCTGCTGGCGGTAGGCCGCGGTGGGGCCGATCGCGACCAGGCCCCCGGAGCTGTCGGAGTCGAGCGCCGAGGTCGAGCTCGAGTCCTGGGCGCGGAGCTTGGCCAGCACCTTCTCGATCGCGGCGGCGTCTCCCCTGACAGTGAAGGCCACGGGAACGCCCTTGCCGTCGGAGGACTGCACGGCCGACTCGTAGTCGAAGTCCTTGCTGACCGACAGCGCCGACGACGAGCCGAGGAGGGTCTCGATGTCGGCGGGCACGTCGAGGCCCGACTCCTGGGTCAGCTGGTCCAGGAGATCCTGGCCGGTCTGTGACCCGCCGGTGTAGGTCGCGAAGCGGTTGGCGAGCTGGACGACCCAGCCCGGCTCGAGGCCGATGCCGAACGCGGCGGCCGTGTCGTCGGGGAGCCCCGAGACCACGGCGCCGCCCTGGTCGGTGGTGACGTTCGAATGGGAGAGGTGGGGGTCGCTCGCGGTGGCGAACTCGAGGCCGTCGCCGGTGAACCGGATGGTCGCCGCAGCTCCCTGGAAGTCCTTCAGTGCCCCGTCGAGAGCGCTGGAGCCGTCCTGAGTGACCGCGGGCTCGATCGTGGTCTGGCCCTGGTCGCCCAGGAGGCTCAGGCCGCCGAAGGCGCCCTCGAGCTGGTTGAGCTGGTGGGCGAGGTAGTCGCCGGCTGCGGGCGCGGCGTACATGTTGACCACTCCGGACTCACCGACCGCCTTCGTCCACTTCTGGTACGTCGCGTCGTCGGCCAGGGTGGCCTTGTCGGCAGCCGCAACCGCCTTGTCGGCGACGTCCTGCGACTGGGCGATGACCACCCAGCCGTTGTGCACGTCGTAACCCACGTCGGCCATCGGGTTGTCGCCGCAGTTGAGCAGCTCGTGCACCCCGGAGTCGGCCTTGGCGTCGTCCTTGGCCTGGACCACGAGCACCGGGTCGGGCTGGGGGTCGCCGAGGTCGACTGCGGCAATGGCTGCCCGGTCGCCCAGCCACGGGTCGATGTCGGCGTCGAAGGTGAGGTTGCAGCCGGTGCTCTTGATGAGCTCCTCGCCGATCTTGCGGCGGACGTCGTCGGCGCTGTGGATGCCGATCTTGTCCTTGAACGCCGGGAACTTGTCGAGCGTGCGGAACGCGTCGATCTTCTGGCTGCCACTGGGGTCGAGGTCGAGGCTCAGGTAGGCGATCGTGGACGCGGGGAGCGCTTCTGCAGGCTGGGCGCCCTGCTGGAAGAAGCTCAGCGCCGCCCAGGCGCCGGCTCCGATCGCCAGGGCACCGATGACGCCACCGCCGACGAGCCAGGCGGTACGCCGACTGCGACGGCCGGTCGGCTCGGGCGGAAGCGGCGCACCGCCACCGGCCTCGAGATACTCGGTGTGGTCGGTCGGCTGCTGCTCGGTCATGGTGATGCCCCCGTGTGTGTGGCCTCTGCTGCGCCTGCCGCCGGAGCCTACCCGGGGCGAGCCTCGGACACGCCTGTATCGGCCGGATCGTCGACGTCGAAACGGTCTCGGTCGTTCCTCTGAGCCGATCGGCTGCGCGGCCAGGCGAAGAACACCAGGGCGAGCACGAACAGAGCGGTCATCGGCCACACGAGGTAGGGGCTGTGACCACTGACGTCGAGCGCGCCGGACAGGTGGGAGCCGTTGGCAGTCGTCTTGGCGAGCACGGTGGGGTCGGCTGGCCCGCGGCTCACCCCGACCTCCCGCATGACCAGGGCGGCCATCGCCGAGCCGAGGGTGACCGCGACCAGGACGAGCACCTCGCGCTGGCGGGTCAGCACGGAGATCGCGAGCGCGGTGAGGACGCTGGCGGCCGCGCCGACGATGACGTAGAGGCCTGTGCCGGTGAAGACGCGCCGAAGCGACTGGTAGTCGGCGTAGAACGCCTGGTGCTGCTGGACCACCATGGTCGGCGGCGTCCAGACCCCCTCCCAGACCAGCCCGGCGACCAGACCGACCAGGGC
Organism: Nocardioides sp.; assembly: GCA_036741335.1. Classification (GTDB taxonomy): domain Bacteria; phylum Actinomycetota; class Actinomycetes; order Propionibacteriales; family Nocardioidaceae; genus Nocardioides. Next base: position 16,618 of record DAINSL010000004.1, read on the forward strand.
ATAGGCGATCAGTACCTCGATCACGATCAGCGCGAGCCGCAGCGGTGGGTCGGTCCGCTCCCCCGTCGTCATCCGCTCAGGCACCCCGGGCCCAGGAGCTGCTTGAGATCGGCGAACAGCGGTGCGCCGGCGGCCACCCGGAGCCGGTCGTCGACGCGCATCACCGTGGTGCGCTCTCGACCGAGCAGCCGGAGGTGGACCTCGGTGACGCCCGGATGGGTGCGGAGCACCTCCTTGAGCTGGTCCACGACCGGCGGAGTGCACCGAGTCAGCGGCATGCTCACGACCACCGGTCCGGCGCGGTCGTCGTCGAGGTCGGGGATCGTGACCTCCTCGCAGCGGATCTCGGGCTGGTCCTTGCTGCGGGAGAGCTTGCCACGCACGGTGATGATCGCGTCCTCCGCCAGCAGGCTGCCCGCGAGCTGGTAGGTGCCGGGGAAGAGCAGCACGTCGATCGCACCGTCGAGATCCTCCAGGGTGACCACCGCCCAGGAGTCTCCCTTGCGGGTGATCTTGCGCTGCACACAGGTGATCAGCCCGGTGATCCTGATCGGGCTGTTGTCGGCGCGCTCTTCGTCGAGCATCAGCTGGCCGATGCTGCAGTCGCTGGCGCCGGCGAGGACGTGCTCGAGGCCCATCAGCGGGTGGTCGGAGACGTAGAGGCCGAGCATCTCCCGCTCGTGGCCGAGGAGGGTCACCTTGTCCCACTCGTCGATCTCCGGGATGCCCACGGCCATGCCGAAGCCGGAGTCCTGGTCGTCGAGGCCGCCGAAGAGGGAGTCCTGCCCGATGGCCTCGTTGCGCTTGGTCTCGACGTACTGGTCGACCGCCTGCTCGTGGATCGCGACCAGGGCGCGCCGGCCGTGCCCCATCTCGTCGAACGCGCCGCCCTTGACCAGCGACTCGATGACCCGCTTGTTGCAGACCAGGGCGGGCACCTTGGCCATGAAGTCGTTGAAGTCGGTGAACCGCCCCTGCTCCTGGCGGGTCTCGACGATCCGGTCGACCACGTTGGCGCCGACGTTGCGGATCGCGGTGAGTCCGAACCGGATGTCGCCGCCGACCGGGGTGAACGTGGCATCGGACTCGTTCACGTCCGGCGGGAGCACCTGGATCTTCATCCGCCGGGCCTCGTTGAGGTAGATGGCCATCTTGTCCTTGTCGTCCTTGACCGAGGTCAACAAGGCCGCCATGTATTCGGCCGCGTAGTTGGCCTTGAGGTAGGCCGTCCAGTAGGACAGCAGGCCGTACGCCGCAGCGTGCGCCTTGTTGAAGGCGTAGTCGCTGAACGGCACCAGGACGTCCCACAGCGCCTTCACCGCGCCGCGGGAGTAGCCGTTGGCGAGCATGCCCTCCTCGAAGGGGACGTATTCGGCGTCCAGGATCTCGCGCTTCTTCTTGCCCATCGCCTTGCGGAGCAGGTCGGCCTGGCCCAGGGAGTATCCCGCGACCTTCCGCACGATCGCGAGCACGTGCTCCTGGTAGACGGTCAGGCCGTAGGTCTCACCGAGGATCTCGTCGAGGGGCTCGGCGAGCTCCGGGTGGATCGGCACGATCGGCTCGCGACCGGTCTTGCGCCGGGCGTACTTGTTGTGGGAGTCCATGCCCATCGGGCCGGGTCGGTAGAGCGCGCCGACCGCGCAGATGTCGGCGAACTGGTCGGGCCGCAACGAGCGCAACAGCGCCCGCATCGGGCCGCCGTCCAGCTGGAAGACACCGAGGGTGTCGCCGCGCTGCATCAGGGCGTACGTCGCAGGGTCGGTCAGTGCGAGCTCCTCGAGCACCACCGTCTCGCCGCGGTTGCGCTGGATGTTCTTCACCGCGTCGTCGAGCACGGTCAGGTTGCGCAGGCCGAGGAAGTCCATCTTGATCAACCCGAGGTGCTCGCACATCGGGTAGTCGAACTGGGTGATGATCGCGCCGTCCTGGGGTCGGCGGATCAGCGGGACGATGTCGATCAGCGGCTCGCTCGACATGATGATGCCGGCCGCGTGCACGCCCCACTGGCGCTTCAGCCCCTCGAGGCCGATCGCGGTGTCGATGACCTGCTTGACGTCGGCGTCGTTGTCGTAGAGGGAGCGGAACTCGCCACCCTCGCCGAAGCGCCTGTGCTCGGAGTCGAAGATCTCCTTGAGCGGGACGTCCTTGCCCATCACCGCGGCCGGCATGGCCTTGGTGATCCGGTCACCCATCGCGAAGGGGTAGCCGAGGATGCGGCTCGCGTCCTTCACCGCCTGCTTGGCCTTGATCGTGCCGTAGGTGACGATCATCGAGACGCGGTCCTCGCCGTACTTCTCGGTGACGTAGCGGATCACCTCACTGCGCCGGCGCTCGTCGAAGTCGATGTCGAAGTCGGGCATCGAGAGTCGCTCGGGGTTGAGGAAGCGCTCGAACAGCAGACCGTGCACGAGCGGGTCGAGGTCGGTGATCCGCATCGCGTAAGAGCAGATCGACCCCGCACCGGAGCCGCGGCCGGGGCCGACCCGGATGCCGTTGTCCTTGGCCCAGTTGATGAAGTCGGCGACCACCAGGAAGTAGCCGGGGAAGCCCATCTGGGCGATGACGCCCATCTCGAAGTCGGCGCGTTCGCGAGACGCCACCGGCACTCCGCCGGGATAGCGGAACGTGAGGCCCTTCTCCACCTCGCCGCGGAACAAGCTCTCCTCGGTCTCTCCGGCCGGCACCGGGAAGCGCGGCATGTAGGTGCCGTTGCCCTCGGTGAAGCTCACCTCGCAGCGCTCGGCGATTAGCAGGGTGTTGTCGCAGGCCTCCTTGAGGCCGTGCTTGTGCTGCCACAGGTCGCGCATCTCGGCAGCGGACTTGATGTAGTAGCCGTCGCCGTCGAGCCGGAAGCGTTTCGGGTCGCTCATCACCGAGCCGGACGACACGCACAGCAGGTGCTCGTGGGCCGCCGCGTCCTCGCGGCGGACGTAGTGGGAGTCGTTGGTCGCGATCACCGGGATCGCGAGGTCCTTGCTGAGCTGGAGCAGGCCGTCGCGTACCCGCTTCTCGATCGCCAGGTCGTGGTCCATCAGCTCGATGAAGTAGTTGTCGCTCCCCAGGATCTCCTGGAAGTCGGCGGCGCTCTGGCGTGCCTTGGCGTAGTCGCCGATGCGGAGCCAGGTCTGGACCTCGCCGGAGGGACATCCGGTGGTGCCGATCAGCCCGGCGGCGTACTCGGCCAGAAGCTCTCGGTCGGCGCGCGGGTTGTAGTAGTAGCCCTCCATGCTTGCCCGGCTGGAGAGCCGGAAGAGGTTGTGCATGCCCGCGGTCGACTCCGCGAGCAGTGTCATGTGGGTGTAGGCACCGGAGCCGCTGACGTCGTCGTCGCCGCCGTCGTTCCACCGGACGCGCTTCTTCTCGAAGCGGCTGGTGTTGGGGGTGAGGTAGGCCTCCATGCCGATGATCGGCTTGATGCCGGCGGCCGTCGCCTTGGCGTAGAAGTCGTAGGCACCGAACACGTTGCCGTGGTCGGTCATCGCGATGCTCGTCATCCCGAGCTCCCCGGTGCGGGCGAAGAGATCGTCCAGCCGGGCCGCGCCGTCGAGCATGGAGTACTCGGTGTGCACGTGGAGATGGACGAAATCGGAGCCGGATGACATGGGTGGCGAGAACTCCTCAGCGGCTCGGGCGGACGGGCGACAGCGGTACGGCGGACGGAGGTCTGAAAAAGACCTCCACCGACGCCGGGAACCGGCTGGGGGAAGATCGCCAGACTACGCGACCGCCTTGGCCATCGTGACAGGACGCTCCGACACTCGCGGGAGGGGCACGGCGTGCCCCGGACCCCCCGCCTGACCTACCCTCGGTGGATGCCGGAGCCAGCCTGCCTCGTGTGCACCACGCGGAGATGCGAAAGCGATCAGCACGTACGTCGCCAGGCTG
>DAINSL010000004.1:20602-45626 GCA_036741335.1 Nocardioides sp.
CTGGGCTGCGGAAGGTACCTGCTGATTCACCATCCGAGCTCGCGCAGTCGCGCGTCGCCGATTCCGAAGTGATGACCCACCTCGTGAATGACAGTCCGCCGAACCTGTTCCACGACCTCCGGCTCGCTGTCGCAGGCCGCACAGATGGCGCGGCGAAAGATCGTGATCCGGTCGGGCAGGGCGCCGGCGTAGAACGTCGAACGGCGGGTCAACGGAACTCCTTGATAGAGCCCTAACAGGCCAGCTGGCCCTGCGTCGTGCTGCACGGTGACAGCCACGTTGCTCATGAGCTCCCCTAGCTCTTCGGGTAGACCGTCGAGCGCCTCGCTGACCATGACCTCGAATCGCTCGGAATCAACCTCGACCATGGAGCAAGTGTCCAACCCCGCCCACGAATGCCAACCAGTGGGCGTTCTCCATTGCTCGACAATGGCTGACGACCGGCCGCTGCTCGACTGGCGGGCAAAGCCACGACGGCCAGAATCGGACTCAGCTCGCAGGTCTCGGGTCAGTCCTCATCGGGCACGGGCTGAACCAGGTGGAGACCGGCCCCGGTGGACTTGCCGCCCCGCCCCAGGGGATCCGGGTACGGCCGGAGCACAACCTTGCCGTCCTTGATGTCCGCGTAGGCTGCCGCCGCGGTGGCAGCGCCGTCGAGCGTTTCGAACGTCCCAAACCAGTCGCCATCCACCATGAGGTTGAACCCGACTTGGCATGGCTCGGACGGGTGCCAGCCCTCGATCACGCGCACCCGGCCCGACTCATCTACCCATCGGCGCGGTTTCCGATTGACGTCGCTCAACATCGCTTGCCCCCTGCCCAGAGGGTAGGCGCTCGCCGGCCACGGCGTCGTGCGTTTGCCCTTGTTGGCCGCTTCGAGGACCAGCTGCTCAGCCCGTTGCCGGAACTCCTCGGGATACTGACTCCGTCGACACATCCGGGCCCTCCTTTCCCTGGGTCCGTGGGCAGTCAGTCCCATGGTGTAGGAGAGGCAGTTGGCAGGGTCAGGGTCCGGGCCGCCAGGCCATCCTGACGTCGGGCTGACCTTCCTCGTTCCCCGACCCGTCGGTGCGCTCCACCTCGACCAGGCCGTGCCGTGCGTAGAACCGCCGGGCGCCGGCGTTGGACTCGAAGACCCACAGGTCGAACCCGTCCGGGTGGGTGGCCTTGACCAGGTCCAGGATCACCGAGCCGATGCCCCGTCCCTTCAGATCCGGGCGCAGGTAGAGGCTGTCGAGCCAGGTCGGCGTCCAGCTCGCGAACGCCAGCAGCTCACCGTCCCGCTCGGCGACCCAGATCTCCACGTCCTCCTCGAGGAGGCGGCGGGCGACGTACGCGCGGTCCTCTGCGCCGGTGTGCAGGGCCGGCGGCATCTGGGGTACGGCGTCCACGCGGGCCTCGGTGTAGAGATCGGCCACGGCGTCGGCGTCCTCGGCCACCGCCCGGCGCAACGTGAGGTCGTCAGTGGGCCTCACGAATGACCTCCAGGGCGTGGGCCAGGTCGTTGGGGTAGGGGGACTCGTACTCGACGTGCTCGCCCGAGTCGGGATGCTCGAACCCGAGACGTACGGCGTGCAGCCACTGCCGCTCGAGACCGACGCGCGCAGCCAGGGTGGGGTCCGCACCGTACGTCAGGTCGCCCACGCACGGATGCTTCAGCGCGCTCATGTGCACCCGGATCTGATGGGTGCGTCCGGTCTCGAGATTGACCTCCAGCAGCGACGCGAAGCGGTGCGCCTCGAGGGTCTCGTAGTGGGTCACGCTGTGGCGTCCGTCGGCCATCACCGCGAACTTGTAGTCGGCGCGGGGGTGCCGGCCGATCGGCGCGTCGATGGTGCCGCTCGACGGGTCGGGATGGCCCTGCACCAGCGCGTGGTAGACCTTGTCGACGGTGCGGTGACGGAACGCGTTCTTGAGCACGGAGTAGGCGCGCTCGCCCTTGCAGATCACCATGACCCCCGAGGTCCCGACGTCGAGGCGCTGCACGATCCCCTGGCGCTCGGACGCGCCGCTCGTGGCGATCCGGAAGCCGGCGGCGGCCAGGTGCCCGACGACCGTCGGACCGGTCCACCCCGGTGACGGGTGGACCGCGATCCCCACCGGCTTGTCGAGCACCACGATCGAGTCGTCGTCGTGGATGATCCGGATGCCCTCCACGAGCTCGGCCTTGACCTCGAGCGGGTCGACCGTCGGGGGGATCGTCACGTCGAGCAACGAGCCGGCATGGACACGGTCGCTCTTGCCCGCCAGTGTGCCGTCGAGCCGCACGTGGCCCTCGGTGATCAACGTGACCACGCGGGTGCGGGAGAGGCCGAACATCCGGGCCATCGCTGCGTCGAGCCGTTCGCCGGCCATACCGTCCGGGACGTGGACGACCCGCTGCTCGGGAGAGCCGATCACGACGACGGGTCGGGGCCGCGCGCACCGGTGACACGGACGCCCCGCCAGGTCTGGACGAGGATCAGGATCACGGCGGCGTCGATCAGCATGTCGGCGACGTTGAACACCGGCCAGTGCGGAAGCTCGAGGAAGTCGACCACGTGCCCACGCATGACCCCCGGCTCGCGGAAGATCCGGTCGGTCAGGTTGCCGCAGACACCCGCCAGCAGCAGCCCGAGCGCGACCGCCCAGGTGGGGTCACCGAGCCGGCGCCCGAACCGGATCACGGTGGCCGCGGCAACGACCGCGATCACCGACAACAGCAGCGTGTACGACGTACCGGTGCTGAACGCGGCGCCCGGGTTGCGCACCAGGTCGAGCTGTAGCCAGCTGCCGACCACCCGGACCGGGCTGCCCTCGGTCAGGCGGTCCACCGCGAGCAGCTTGGTGCCCAGGTCGAGGGCGTACGCCGTCACGGCGACCAGGGCGAAGACCCTGCGATGGGTGGAGATCGCGGTGGCGCGATCGGCCGCTCGAGACGCCTCGTTCGTCGGCTGCTCAGGACCTGTCGGACCGGTTTCGGAGGTCAGCGACGTTCCTCGCGTTGCTTGCATGTCAGGCACAGTGTGGCACGGGGGAAGGCCATGGCCCGACCCTTGCCGATGGGGTTGCCGCACGACTCGCAGGTGCCGTAGGTGCCGTCGGCGATCCGGGCCAGGGCCCGGTCGATCTGGGCGAGCTTCTCGCGCTCGTTGTTGAGCACGGTCAGCTCCTGGTCGCGTTCGAAGCTGGTGGCACCCATGTCCGCCTGGTCGTGGCCCGCGCCGTCACCGGCGTCGCGCATCAGCCCGGCCAGGTCCTCTTCCTGAGTGGAGAGCGTGCGCAGCGCCCGGGCGCGGTCGCTGTGCAGGTCGGCGAGCACCTCGTCGACCTCGGCCTTGGTCCAGGGCTTCTCACCGGGGAGCACCGCGAGGCTTGCCGGAGAGGCCGACCTCTTCGACGCAGACGTCCGGGCCGTCTTCTTCGCGGGCGCGGGGGCGACGGCTTGGGTCGCGGGTGCCTTCTTCGCCACCGCCTTCTTCGCGGCCACCTTCGTCGGGGGTGCCTTCTTCGCCGCCTTCTTCGCCGCCTTCTTCGCCGGCACCTTCTTGGCGGGTGCCTTCTTCGCGGCCGGAGCCTTCTTGGCCGCGGCCTTCTTCGCCGGCGCCTTCGCGGCCGCGGCCTTCTTCGCCGGTGCCTTCTTTGCGACGGGAGCCTTCTTGGCCAGCGCCTTCACTGCAGGAGCCTTCTTGGCAGGCGCCTTCTTGGCAGGCGCCTTCGCGATCGCCTTCTTGGCCGGCGCCTTCGCGGCGGCCTTCTTCGCCGGGACCTTCGCGGCCGCGGCCTTCTTCGCCGTTGCCTTCTTTGCGACGGGAGCCTTCTTGGCAGGCGCCTTCGCGGCGGGAGCCTTCTTGGCGGCCTTCTTCGGGGGCGTCACCGTACCGTTCGCGGCGGCCCGGGCCGACGTGGTGGAGGCCCCAGTGGAGGACGCAGTGGAGGACGCAGTGGAGGACCGCTTGGCCACCACCTTGCGGGCGGCCTGGGCGGCCCTGCCGGCCAGCGATCGGGTCGTGCTGCGAGCCATGGGAACCTTCCAAGGGGTCGCGGGAGAGGTGCTGCGTGACCGGTGACGTGGGGTGCCGGTCGGAGGGGAGGCTATATCCCGTAAGGGCCTCACTCAAAGGCGGCACGCCTGATGAACTCCGCCGGCCCATCCCCGCCGCAGTCCGTGCGACCCCCGTCAGTCACCCCACAGGGCGACGACGACGACCGGCACCGCCACGGGCACCGGCCGTTCCAGGGTTCGCAGGGGTGGTGAGGGTCAGCCCTCGTCGTCACCCAACACCGAGCGGAGGCGCTTCGGCGCGGTCATCCCGGAGTCATGCGAGCCGGGGGTCGCGTCGGACGAGTCGGAGCTCTCCAGCGCCTCCAGCTGCTGACTGAAGTAGGTCTTCAGCCGGGAGCGGTACTCACGCTCGAACGCCCGGAGGTTGTCGACGTCGGACGACAGGCGGTCGCGTTCGCTCTCGAGGTCACCGAAGAGCTGGGTACGGCGCTCGGCGGTCTCGCTGTCGAGCGACTGGGCCCGGCCACGTGCGTCCGCCTCCATCTTGTCGGCGTTGACCTTGGCCTCCGACGCGAGGCGCTCGGCCTTGGTGCGAGCCTCGCCCACGATCTTGTCGGCCTCATCCTTGGCCTCCTCGACCAGCTCGTCGGCGTTGCGGCTGGCCAGCTCGAGGAGCCTGGCTGCGGCGTTGGAGGCGTCCGCGACGGTCTCGACGCGGATCGTCTCGACCGCACCGCCACCGACGGCGCCGAGGGTCGTGGTGCTGGTGGTGCCCCCGGTGTCTGCCGGCGCGGGCTGCTCGGGCTCGGGCTCGGGGGTCTCGGCGACGGGCTCGGCGATGGGTTCCGCGGCGACCGGAGGAGGGGCGAACGACTGGGCCGCCGGAGCGTACTCGCCGGCACCGCTCTGGGCAGCCGAGAGCGTGGCGCGCAGGTCGTCGTTCTCGCGGGTGAGGCGCGCAAGCTCGGCCTCGACCTCGTCGAGGAACTGGTCGACCTCCCCCATGTCATAGCCCTCGCGGAGCCGGACGGGAGTAAAGCGCTTGTTGCTCACGTCCTCAGGCGTCAGCGGCATGACCTCACCCAATTCCTGGTTTCACGGTTCCGAAGATCTTCGCGTCGAACAATAGCGCCTCACCAGTCCCGTGGGTTCACCGCCCGAGTCGCGATGCCGCGACCCGGGACGGCAAACGTCGCCGCAGGTGGTGGCCGATGTCGCGTCAGCTCTGGTTGAAGAACCCGCCCTCGACGATCCGCGCCTTGTCCTCGGCCGCGACCGTCACATTGGGCGGGGACAGCAGGAAGACCTTGGCGGTCACCCGCTCGATGGTGCCACGGGTGGCGAAGACCAGCCCCGCGGCGAAGTCGACGAGTCGTTTGGCGTCGGCGTCGTCCATCTCCGAGAGATTCATGATCACCGGGATGCCTTCGCGGAAGTTCTCCCCCACCGTGCGCGCCTCGTTGTAGGTGCGCGGATGCAGGGTGGTGATCATGGAGAGCTCGGCGATGCCCGCGGCCGGCGCCTGCGCGGACGTATGGCGTCGCTGTGACAGGTCGGCGACGGGCGCCGGCTGAGCCTTCGCCGGGACCGATGCGCGACGGGCGGACTCCTGCCCGGCGTAGCCCCGGTCGTCGTACTCCTCGTCGTACACGCCGGTGTCCTCGAGCAGGCCGAGGTACTCGCCGATCTTGCGCATCGCGCCGCTCATGGATCCATCCTCCGGTTGTCCGGTGCCCACAAGACACCTGTCGTGGTCGTGACGCTACTGGATCCGGGGACGCTCCCCGAGGATTGCGGAGCCGACACGCACGTGTGTCGCTCCGGCCCCGATCGCCGCCTCCAGGTCGTTGCTCATCCCGGCCGAGAGCCAGGTCGCGTCGGGGCGTTCGGCGACGAACGCCGCGCGCAGCTCGGCGAGTCGTGCGAACGCCGCGGAGGGGTCCTCGTCGAGCGGTGCCATCGCCATCAGCCCGCGCAGCCGGAGCATGCCGGAGGCCTCGACGACGTCCGCCAGCGCCGGGAGATCGCCCGGCTCGGCACCGGCCCGACCAGCGCGACCCGGCGGGTCGAGGCTCACCTGGAGGAGGACGTCGACCTCGTGTCCGCGCCCGTGGGCGCCGCGGTTGAGCGCGTCGACCAGCTTGCGTCGGTCGACCGACTCGATGACGTCGGCGTACGACGCCACGGCGGCCGCCTTGTTGCTCTGCAGGCCGCCGATGAAGTGCCACCGCAACCCGAGGTCGCCGCACTCGGCGAGCTTGTCGCCGGCCTCGGGGTGGCGGTTCTCGCCGACGTCGGTGACGCCGAGATCGGCCAGGAGGCGGACATCGCTCGCGGGGAAGAACTTGGTGACCGCGACCAGGGTGATCTCGTCGGCCCTGCGGCCGGCGGCCGAGGCCGCGTCCGCGATCCGGCGGCGTACGGCGTCGAGCCCGGCGGCGACCTCGTCGTGCCGGGTCACGTGCTGGTCACGCCGATCTCCGGATGATGCCTGCCTGCCGGCCGGACTCGCGGCCGTCGCGTCGGTAGGAGTACAGATCGGATGACTCGCGGGTGCACGACGACAGGTCGACGATCTCGACGTCGTCGCGCTCGAGCTGCGCGCGCACGCCCGCTCCCAGGTCGACCGAGGGAGTGCCCCACGAGGTCGTCGCCCGGCTGGTCGGCTCGACCCCCGCGACCTGGTCGCGCATCTGCTCGGGCACCTCATAGCAGCGCCCGCAGACGTGGGGGCCGATCCAGGCTGTGATCGTGCCCGCTCCGAGCTTGCGCATCGCGGCCACCGTCGCCGGCACGATCCCGGCGACCAGGCCGGGCCGGCCGCAGTGAGCGGCGCCGACGACCGCGCCGTCGTCTGCGGCGAAGAGCACCGGCACGCAGTCGGCCGCGCGCACCATCAACGTGACCCCTGGCTGGGTGGTCACCAGGCCGTCGGCGTGCGGTGGCCACGCCGCCGACCGCCAGTCGTCCACGACCACGACGTCGTTGCCGTGCACCTGCTGGAGGTAGGCCAGGAAGTCGTCCGGCGCGAAGTCGGCCCCGAGGCGCCGGCGGTTCTCATCGAGTGCGCTCGGGTCGTCGCCGCCGGCCCAGGCCAGGTTGAGCGAGTCGTACGGCGCGCCACTGACCCCACCGTGCCGGTCGGTGAAGGCCAGCTCGACGGGGCCGAGGGTGAGGCGCGCGGCGTACACCCTGCCGACGGTAATGGGGTTACTTCAGGAAGTCCGGGACGTCGAGGTCGTCGTCGTCGAACTGGAGCTGCGGCTTCGTGGGTGCGGGCTGCTGCCGCGCACCAGCGCCGACCGTCTCGCGCTCGGGCTCCTTGGCGGGTTCGGCCTTCTTCGCAGCCAGCGCCTGTGCCGCGGCGCGGGTCTGCTCCTGCGATTGCTGCTGCTGCGGGGTACGGCGGAAGCCCGACTCGGTCTCGCGACGCTTCGGCATGCCACCGTCGAAGCCGGCCGCGATCACCGTGACCCGCACCTCGTCGCCGAGGGCGTCGTCGATGGTGGCGCCGAAGATGATGTTGGCCTCCGGGTGTGCCGACTGCGACACCAGGGCCGCCGCCTCGTTGATCTCGAACAGCCCCAGGTCGGAGCCGCCCGCGATCGAGAGGAGGACGCCATGCGCGCCGTCGATGCTGGCCTCGAGCAACGGGCTCGATACGGCCATCTCGGCGGCGACCACGGAGCGGTCCTCGCCGCGGGCCGACCCGATGCCCATCAGAGCCGAGCCGGCGTTGGCCATCACCGACTTCACGTCGGCGAAGTCGAGGTTGATCAGGCCGGGAGTGGTGATCAGGTCCGTGATGCCCGAGACGCCCTGCAGGAGGACCTGGTCGGCCTGCTTGAAGGCGTCGAGCACGCTGACGCTGCGGTCGCTGATCGACAGCAGGCGGTCGTTGGGGATCACGATGAGGGTGTCGACCTCCTCGCGGAGGCGGGCGATGCCCTCCTCGGCGGCGTTGGCCCGGCGACGACCCTCGAACGCGAACGGCCGGGTGACGACGCCGATGGTCAGGGCGCCCAGGGACCGGGCGATCCGGGCCACGACGGGAGCGCCGCCGGTGCCGGTGCCGCCACCCTCGCCCGCGGTCACGAACACCATGTCGGCGCCCTTCATGACCTCTTCGATCTCGTCGGAGTGGTCCTCGGCGGCTTGGAGGCCGACGTCGGGGTTGGCACCCGCGCCGAGCCCACGGGTGAGCTCGCGCCCGATGTCGAGCTTCACGTCGGCGTCGCTCATGAGGAGGGCCTGGGCATCGGTGTTGATCGCGATGAACTCGACGCCCTTGAGTCCGACCTCGATCATCCGGTTGACGGCGTTCACGCCACCGCCACCGATGCCGACCACCTTGATGATGGCCAGGTAGTTCTGCGCTGCTGCCACAGTTCGCGCCTCTCGGTGATCGGCCGGCCCGCGAAGGCCGACACGGCTCGTGTGGCGTCCGGTCGGACGCCGATAGTCGGTGGGGAAGTCCTCGAAGCCGGAAACCGTAACCCTGAAGTGGAGGGTTATAGTTATGTCAACCTCTTGTTGGCGATGACGTTAGACAGCCCGGGCGGTGAAGCCGCGCAGACACGCCCGGACACGCGTCACGAAATCGCGCCAGAGCCCGGAACTGGACAGAAGGGGGGCTCGGACCGTCAGTGGACGCTGGTGACGGGCTGGCCGGGAACGCTGACGTCGTACGTGCCGGCCGGGTGCGGAAGCAGTCGTGCGAGCACCTCGGCCTTGAGAGCGGACTGAGCGTCACTGCCCCAGATCACGGTCGCGCCGCTGCGCATCGCCAGCGAGATCTGGTCGATCCCCTGCACCTGGATGTGGTCGACGCGAGCCGCGAGGTCGTGCGGCAGGCTCGCGATCACACGGGCGGCCTCCGCAAGCGCCGCACTGCCCGTGTCGGCGGTGCTGACGACGCGTGGCATGCCCAGGGGCGGGCGCGGATAGTCGCGGAACAGCACGCCGTCGGCGTCCATCGCATGGAAGGTGCCGCCGACCTGCACCACCGCGACCGGCGTGCGCTCGGTGACCTGGATCAGGACACCGTCGGGCCAGTGTCGCGACACGTCGACGTGCCGCACCGATGCCAGGGCGCTGACCCGCGAGCTGATCGCGGTGAGGTCGAGCTGGGCGAGATGGGCTCCGGCGGGCACCCGCGCGGCGGCGAGGATCTGCTGTCGGGACAGGAACGACTCCCCCTGGACGTCGACCCGCTTGACGGTCAGCACCGAGCCGATGAACACCAGCCATACCGCGCCGGCGACCAGGGCGACCAGGAGCACGGAGGCGATCACGTAGCGCCACACGAGCCAGCGCCGCAGCCACTGCCGCCTCGCGAACCGGCGACGCGACCTCGCAACGGGGTCGGGCGCACGCTCGCTCCCCTTGAGGGGGTTGCGGGGCAGGGTGATCACGAGTCCTCCAGCAGATCCAGGAGCAGCGGCCCGACGTCGGTGACGCTACCGGCGCCGAGCGTGAGAACCAGGTCACCGGGCCGGGCGAGCCGGAGAAGTTCCGCGGGCGCCGCATCGAGGTCGGCGACGAAGTGCACGTGCTCCCCCGGAAGGGGTACGGCGTCCGCGACCAGGCGGCCGGTCACCTCCGGGTCGGGATCCTCGCGCGCGACGTACACGTCGAGCACCACGACCTCGTCGGCAGCGCCGAGGGCCGCGCCCATCGCGGCGCCGAAGATCCGCGTCCGCGAGACGAGGTGCGGCTGGTAGGCCACCACGAGCCGCCCCTCGCCGGCCAGGGCACGCGCAGCCTGCAGGTCGCCGGCGATCTCGACCGGGTGATGGGCGTAGGAGTCGTAGACCCGCACTCCCCCGGCCTCGCCCTTGCGCTCCATACGCCGGCCGGTCCCGGTGAACGCCTCGAGGCCGGCGCGCAGGTCGGCGAACGGCAGGCCCAGCCGCAGCCCCAGGGCCAGGGCCGCCAGCGCGTCGAGGACGTAGTGGCGGCCCGGCACCTGGAGGATCACCCGGCCGAGCGGGACGCCGTGGTCGGTGACCTCGAACGACGAGGCGCTCCCGTTGAAGGCGAGGTCGGTGGCGCGCACGTCGCTGGACTCCTGCTCGCCGGCCGTCACGACGGTCAGCCCGCGGGCCCGCGCGACGTCGGTCAGCGACGAGGCGCCCGGATCGTCGGTGCACAGCACCAGGAAGCCGTCGCCGTCGATCGTGGCGACGAAGTCGGTGAAGGCTGCGCGGTAGGCCTCCACGGTGCCCCACACGTCCAGATGGTCCGCGTCGACGTTGGTGACCAGCGCGGCGTGAGGGCGGTAGACGAGGAAGGCACCGTCGCTCTCGTCGGCCTCGGCCACGAAGAGGTCGCCCGAGCCCGCGTCGGCATTGCGCCCGGTGGCGCCCAGGACTCCGCCGATCGCGTACGTCGGGTCCACGCCGCAGGCGCGCACAGCCATCGTCAGCAGCGACGTGGTCGTGGTCTTGCCATGGGTGCCGGCGACGGCCAGCACCCGGTGCCCGGCCATCACCGACATCAGTCCGGCCGACCGCGGCAGGATCCGGAGACCACGCGACCTCGCCTCTGCGACCTCGGGGTTGTCCTCGCGGGCCGCCGTGGTCACCACCACGGTGTCGGCGTCGCCGACGTGGCCGGCGGCGTACGAGAGGTGGCATGGCACGCCGAGCTCGCGCAGCGACGGAAGGAACGGAGTGTCGTGGTCGTCGCTGCCGGTGACCGGCACACCGCGTCGGGCCATGATCCTGGCGATCGCGGACAGCGCCGCGCCGCCGATGCCGATGAAGTGCACCCGACCCAGCTCGTCGGCGGGCGGGATCTCGTCGGGGACCGGGATCCTCATGCCCGGTCGCCTGCCGCGTCGAGGATCATCCGGGCCAGCTTCTCGTCGGCGTCCAGCGGGATCAGGTGGGCGGCCGCGGCCCCCATCGCGTCGAGCCGAGGCCGGTCGGTGAGCAGGGGTACGACGTGCGCCGCGACCCAGTCCGGCGTGAGGTCGGCGTCGTCCACGAGCAGGCCGCCACCGGCCTCGATCACCCCCCGAGCGTTGAGCGCCTGCTCGCCGTTGCCGATCGGCAGCGGGACGTAGACCGCCGGCAGACCAACCCCCGACACCTCGGTCACGGTGTTGGACCCCGAGCGGCACAGCACCGCGTCCGCGGCCGAGTAGGCCAGGTCCATCCGGTCGACGTAACCGAGCACGACGTACGGCACGCCGGTCTCGGGTGCCGGCACCTCGTGCGCCGGCCCCGTCACGTGCAGCACCTGCACCCCCGCGGCGGCGAAGGCCCGGGCAGCGCCCAGGACCGCCCGGTTGATCGAGGCCGCGCCCTGCGACCCGCCGGTGACGAGCAGGACGGGCAGGTCGGGACGCAGGCCGTACGTCGCCAGGGCCTCGCCGCGCAACGCCGCCCGGTCGAGCGTCGCGATCATCCGCCGGATCGGCAGGCCGACATACGTCGCGTGCCGCAGCCGGGTCTCGTGGAAGCTGGTGGCGACGTACGAGGTGAAGCGTGCACCGAGCCTGTTCGAGATGCCCGGCAGGGTGTTGCCCTCGTGCACCACCAGCGGCAGGTGCCGCTTGCGTGCCGCGAGATAGGCCGGCACCGACACGAAGCCACCGAAACCGACGACGACGTCGGGGCGGATCCGGTCCACCACCTCGAGCGCGGCGTTGCGAGCGGCCCGGAGCCGGCCCGGCACCCGCAGCAGGTCGACGCCCGGACGCCGGGGCAGCGGGACGCTGGGCACGAACTCGAGCGGGTATCCCGCGGCCGGGATGATCTGCGCCTCGATCCGGTCGCGGGTGCCTAGGCACGTGATCCGGACGCCGGGCGCCAGGCGCTGCAAGGCGTCCGCGGTGGCGAGCAGGGGCGAGGTGTGCCCGGCGGATCCGCCGCCGGCGAGCAGGATGCTCGGCTCGCGGCCGGGTGAGGTGCTCACAGGCCGCGGCGGGAGACTCTCCCCGCGCTGACACCGCTGTTGCGCGACCGCTTGCGCTGCGCCAGGGCGCGGGCCGCCTCCGGCTCGCGTCGCGCGAACCCGACCAGCATGCCGAGCGCGACCAGGGACGGCACCAGCGCCGAGCCGCCGTACGACACGAGCGGCAGCGGGATCCCGATGACCGGTAGCAGCGCCAGCACCATGCCCACGTTGATCATCATCTGCCCGATGATCCACACCACGATGCCGAACGTCATGTAGCGGACGAACGGGTCCTTGGTACGGCGCGCCACCCGGATCGCGGCGTAGGCGATCACCAGGAACAGACCGATCACCAGGGTCGTGCCGACCAGGCCCAGCTCCTCGCCGAGGACGGCGAAGATGAAGTCGGTGTGCGCCTCGGGCAGGTTGCCCCACTTCTGCTGGCTGGCCCCGATGCCCTGGCCGAACAGGCCACCGGTCGACAGCGCGAACAGACCGTGGGCGGGCTGCCACCCGGCGCTGTTGTAGTCGCGCATCGGGTCGGTGAACGTGGTGATGCGGACGAGCCTTTCGGGGGAGGTGGCGGCGAGAGCTCCGGCGAACACGGCGATGACGAGGAAGGACAGCGCGAAGAACCGGGCCGGCGCTCCGACCACCCAGAGCATGCCGAGCAGGATCGCGAAGAGCACGAGTGCGGTGCCGAGGTCGTGGCCGAAGATGACCAGGCCGGTGGCGAGCAGCAGCCCGGGCACCACCGGCATCATGATCTGGTGCAGGTTGCCCAGCCTGCGGTCCTTGTTCGCGTACACGTGTGCGGCCCACAGCACCAGCGCGAGCTTCGCGATCTCGGACGGCTGGATCTGGATCGGGCCGAGCGCCAGCCAGTTGGTGTTGCCGTTGCGCGAGACCCCGAAGAACGCGGTCAGCAGCAGCAGACCGAGCGAGACGACGTATCCGGGCCAGGCCAGCCGGCGTACCCAGCGCTGCGGCAGGTGCCCGGCGACCCAGGCACAGGGCAGGCCGATGGCCACCCAGGTCAGCTGCTTGACGACGACGGCGTAGGAGTTCTGGTCGTAGTTCTGGAACGCGTAGACGCTCGAGGCGCTGAACACCATGATCAGCCCGATGGTCAGCAGCAGGCAGGATGCGCCGAGCAGCAGGTAGTACGACGTGAGCGGGCGCTCGAGGGCATCGCGGAGCGCGGCGTACCAGGAGGACACCGTGCGGCGACTGGGACTGCGACTGGCTGACGGCGTACGACGCGACGCCCGCGCGCCGCCGCGCAACGGGCTGGCGATCGCCATCGGTCTCCCCTTGTCGCGGTCTCGGCCCCGTCGGTGGGGGCAGGTCAGCCGTCGGTCAGTCTGCGCACCGCCGCGGCGAAGGCCTCGCCGCGGTCGGCGTAGTCGGTGAACATGTCCATCGAGGCACAACCGGGGGCCAGCAGCACCGTGTCACCAGGTCGGGCCAGGTCCGCGGCAGCCGTGACCGCCCTCTCCATGGCGGCATGTCCGGAGCCAGTCTCTCCGCCGTCGATGACGATGACCGGAACATCCGGGGCGTGTCGCGCAAGAGCCCCGGCGATGACGTCGCGGTCGCGACCGAGCAGGACGACGGCGCGGAGTCGGCTGTGCGCCGTCTCGACCAGGTCGTCGAACCGGGCGCCCTTGGCCAGGCCGCCGGCGATCCAGACCACCGGGTCGAACGCGAGCAGCGACGAGAGGGCGGCGTGCGGGTTGGTCGCCTTGGAGTCGTCGACCCAGGTGACACCGCCGGTCCCGGGGCCGGCAGCCGCGACCGTGGCGATCCGATGACCGTCCGGACGGTAGGAACGAAGGCCTTCGCGCACGGAGGCCTGCGAGATCCCGTGGGCGCGGGCCAGGGCGGCCGCGGCCAGGGCGTTGGCGACCACGTGGGGGGCCGGGCTGGGGAGGTCGTCGATGCTGCAGAGCTCGACGGCGCTGGACCGCCGCTCGGCGATGAACGCCCGGTCGACCAGGAGGTCGTCGACCAGGCCGACCATCCCCACCCCCGGCAGCCCGAGCGTGAACCCGATCGCGCGGGCACCCTCGGCGACGCCGGCCCCTCTGACGAGCCGCTCGGTCTCGAGATCGGCGGCGTTGTAGACGCAGGCCCGCTGGACGCCCCGGTAGATGCGTCCCTTGTCGGCGGCGTAGTCGGCCATCGCGGCGGGTCCGGAGTACCAGTCGAGGTGGTCCTCGGCGACGTTGAGGACCGCGGCACTCTCGGCGCTCATCGAGTCGGTGTAGTGGAGCTGGAAGCTGGACAGCTCGACCGCGAACACGTCGTACGGCGTGGGGTCCATCACCGCCTCGACGATCGGGAGGCCGACGTTGCCCGCCGCCACGCTGCGCAACCCGGCGGCCCTCAGGATGGCGTCGAGCATCTGCACGGTGGTGGTCTTGCCGTTGGTGCCGGTGACCGCGAGCCAGGGCGCCGCCGACTCGGGGTCGCGGAGCCGCCAGGCGAGCTCCACCTCACCCCAGACCGGGACGCCGCGCTCGCGGGCCAGGACGAGCAGGGGGGACGAGGGCTTCCAGCCTGGGGAGACGACCAGCAGGTCGGTGTCGCCCGGCAGGGTCGCGGTCACTCCGGGGCCGAGCCGGATGTCGGCCCCGAGCACCTCGAGCAGGCGCGCCTTCTCCTCCTTCCCGCTCGGCGACTCGTCCAGCGCGATGACGTCGGCACCGAGATGGGTGAGGTTGTCGGCGGCCGCGAAGCCGCTCACGCCGAAGCCGGCCACGACCGCGCGCACGCCCGACCAGTCGTCGCGGCGCCCGAGCCCGTCGACGCGCCTTGTCATGTCCCCGCGACCCACGCGGCGTAGAAGATCCCGAGGCCACCCGCGACGCACAGGCCGGTGATGATCCAGAAGCGGATCACGACGGTGACCTGGTCCCAGCCCCGGAGCTCGAAATGGTGCTGGAGCGGCGCCATCCGGAACACCCGGTGCCCGGCATCGACCCGGAAGACCGAGCGCACGATGCCGAACCGCCGCGACGCCTTGAAGAACCCCACCTGCACGATGACCGACAGCGTGACCACGACGAAAAGGCCACCGATGATCAGGAGCAGGAGCTCGGTCCGCGTCAGGATGGCCAGGCCCGCCATGGCCCCGCCGAGAGACAGAGAGCCGGTGTCGCCCATGAAGATCTGGGCCGGCGGCGCGTTCCACCACAGGAAGCCGAAACAGGCTCCGGTGAGCGCGGCGGCCACCAGTGCCAGGTCGAGCGGGTCGCGCACTTGGTAGCAGGCGCGGACGTGGTGGATCGCGCAGTTCTGGTTGTTCTGCCAGATGTTGACGAACATGTAGGCACCGAACACCATCGCGCAGGCGCCGGTGGCGAGGCCGTCGAGACCGTCGGTGAGGTTCACCGCGTTGCTGGAGCCGGTGACCATCAGCCAGAAAAGCAGCATCGCCACGATCGTGGGCAGGACGAGCTCCGAGTCGCGGATGAACGACAGGTGATCCGAGGCCGGGCTGATGCTGCGGTTGTCCTCGAGCATGTGCGCGAGGGCGAGCCAACCGAAGACCAGCGCGATCACGGTCTGTCCGACCATCTTCGCCTTGCTGCGCAGGCCCAGCGAGCGCTGCTTGGAGACCTTGATGAAGTCGTCGAGGAAGCCGACCACGCCCAACCCGACGAAGAGGAACAGCAGCAGCAGCGCCGACGCCGTGGGCTCGGTCTGGGTGATCAGCTCGGCGAGGAAGTAACCCAGGACCGTCGAGGCGATGATCACGACGCCGCCCATGGTCGGCGTACCGCGCTTGGTGTGGTGGCTGGTCGGGCCGTCGTCGCGGATCTCCTGGCCGTAGCCGAGCTGCGTGAACAGCGGGATCGCCGCCCGGGTGCCGAGCAGCGAGAACAACAGGGCGAGGCCGCCGCCCAGCAGAATCGCCTTCATCGGCTCGGGTTCCCGCCTTCCCACTCGTCGGACACGCCATCGACCAGCGCGTCGGCCAGGTGCTCGAGGGCAGCGCCGCGCGACGCCTTGACCAGGACGACGTCCCGGGCCCCGACATTGTGGCGCAGCCAGTCGCCGGCCTGCCCACGCCCCGCCGTGATGACCACCTCGCCGTCCCAGCCCGGCGTACGACGAGCACCGCCGGCGATGGCTTCGGCCGCCGCCCCGACGGTGAGGACCACGTCGACCCCGAGGCCGGCGGCGTGGGCACCCACGCCGACGTGCTCCTGGGTGGACTCGTCCCCGAGCTCCAGCATCTCGCCGAGGACCGCCACGGTCCTGCGGCCACCGCGCTCGCCGATCGCCGCGAGGGCGTCCAGCGCAGCCTTCATCGACGCGGGGTTGGCGTTGTAGCTGTCGTTGACCACCACGAGTCCGTCGGGCCGCTCGTGGAGGGCCATCCGCCACGGCGAGAGCGAGCGGGCGGACCCGAGCGCGGTGACGACGTCGGTCCACGGCACCCCCGCGACCGCCGCCATCGCCGCGGCGGCTGCGGCGTTGGCCACCTGGTGGGCACCGGTCTCGAGCAGGCGCACCTGCGTCCACCCGCCGTCGTACCCGAGCTCGAAGGAGGGTCGGCCGAGCTGGTCGAGCTCGAGTCCGCGCCAGGTGACGTCGCCGGCGACTCCGAACGACACGACCCGGGCCGGCGTACGTCGTGCCATGTCGGCGACGAGCTCGTCATCGGCGTTCAGCACCGCGGTCCCCGAGACCGGGAGACCCTCGATGATCTCGCCCTTGGCCGAGGCGATCGCCTCACGGGAGCCGAACTCGCCGATGTGGGCGGTGCCGACGTTCAACACCCCGGCCACGACCGGCGGGGCCATCGCGCAGAGCTCGGCGATGTGGCCCATCCCGCGGGCGCCCATCTCGAGGGCCAGGAACCGGGTGTCGGCAGTGGTCCGTAGCACGGTGAGTGGGACGCCGATCGCGTTGTTCCGGTTGCCTTCGGTGGCCACGGTCGTTCCGGCGGTCGCCAGCAGCTGGGCGAGGTAGTCCTTGGTGCCGGTCTTGCCCTGGGAGCCGGTGAGCGCCAGCACGGTCGGCTGGACGCTGTCCACCACGTGCCGGGCCAGACGCCCGAGGGCCCGCACCGGGTCGTCCACGACCACCGTCGGTACGCCGGTCGGCCGGCCGCCGAGCACGCCCACCGCTCCCCCGGCGACCGCGATCTCGGCGAAGTCGTGCCCGTCGACGCGCTCGCCCGGCACGGCCACGAAGAGACCGCCCGGTAGCGGGTCGCGGGTGTCGACGAAGGCCGGGGCCGTGACCGGGTCGCCGTGCCCGGCGCCGCCGTCGACCACCTGTCCGTCGACGACCGCGGCGATCTCGGCGAGGGTCATCGCGATCATCGGCGCAGCTCCTCGCGGACCACGGCGCGATCGTCGAATGGGTGCACCACTCCGGCGATCTCCTGGCCCGTCTCGTGCCCCTTGCCCGCGACCAGCACCACGTCGCCCGCACCGGCGCGGGCGATCGCCTCGGCGATCGCGGCCCGCCGGTCGCCGATCTCGACGACCAGTGCGCGAGCGTCGTGGGTCCCCTCCAGGATCGCGGCCCGGATCGCCGCGGGGTCCTCGCTGCGCGGGTTGTCGTCGGTGACCACCAGGACGTCGCAGCCAGCGGCGGCGATCCGGCCCATCAGGGGGCGCTTGCCGGCGTCGCGATCGCCTCCTGCTCCCAGCACCACGATCAGCCGTCCGTCCGTGAGCGGACGCAGGGTGGCCAGGGCGGCCTCGATCGCATCCGGCTTGTGGGCATAGTCGACGACGACCTGGAACTCCTGCCCCTCGTCGATCCGCTCGAGCCGGCCGGGCACACCCTCACTTCCGGCGATCGCCCGCGCGACCGCCGCCGCGTCGTACCCCGCGGTCGCGGCGGCGGCCACGGCGGCGAGCGTGTTGGCCACGTTGAACCCGCCGGGGATCGGGCAGCCCGCGCCCACCTCGGTCGTCCCGGGACCGACGACCCGGAACCTCGACCCCGTGGCACTGCTGGCGATGTCGAACGCGCACCAGTCGGCGGCGTGCCCGACGATGGACATCGACTGGAGGGGGATGTCGGGTCGCGCCAGGAGTCGTCGGCCCCAGTCGCTGTCCACGTTCACCAGGCCGGACCGGGCGCGGGCAGGCGTGAAAAGTGAGGCCTTGGCCGCGAAGTAGTCGTCCATGTCGCGATGGAAGTCGAGGTGGTCGCGGCCGAGGTTGAGGAACACGGCGACGTCGAAGACGATGCAGTCGACCCGGCCCTGGACGAGCGCGTGGCTCGACACCTCCATCGCGCACGCCTCGACGCCGCGCTCGACCATCAGCGCAAGCAACCCGTGCAGGTCGGGAGCCTCGGGCGTGGTCAGCGCGGACGCGACCTCGATGCCGAGGACGCGGGTGCCGACCGTGCCGATCACCGCGGCCGGGATCCCGGCACCGGTCAGGCCGTTCTCGAGCAGACGCGTCGTGGTCGTCTTGCCCTGGGTCCCGGTGACGCCGATCATCCGCAGCGACTCCGCGGGCCTGCCGTAGATCTCCGCTGCCAGGCTTCCCAGCACGGGTCGCGGGCGCGGTACGACGATGACCGGCACCTCGGCGGGCACCCCTGCCGCACCCTCCTCGTCGGTGAGGACGGCGACGGCCCCCGAGGTCAGGGCCGCGGTCAGATGGGCGATCCCGTGCACCTGGGCGCCCGGGATCGCGGCGTACAGGTCGCCCGGTCGGACCCTGCGGGAGTCGAGCGCCATGCCGGTGACGTCCGCGTTGACGCCGTGCGGGGTCCGTGGTGTCACGCCCACCCCAGCGAGGTGGCCCACCAGCGACGAGAGGTCGCTGGGCGACACCTGGGACGGCCGTGCGTCGTCCGGATCGACCTCGCTCACCACGGCCCGAGGCTATCGGTCGGTGGCGGCTGGGCCGCTCACCAGGTGGTCGGGATCTGCGACGGCTTGGCACCGGTCGGGGGTACGCCGTACCGGCGCAGCGCGAACGCCATGATCTTCTCGAATGCCGGACCGGCCACCGAGCCGCCACCGCCACCGTTGCGGGGGTTCTGGACCACGACGTAGACGGTGAAGCGCGGCTTGTCGGCGGGCGCGAACCCGGCGAACGAGACGGTGAACTGGCCGTTGTAGCACTGGCAGGTCGGCCCCACCCGCTGGGCCGTGCCGGTCTTGCCGGCCACGACGTAGCCGGGCACCTGGGCCCCGGGGGCGGTGCCGGCGTCAGGCTCGACGACCCGCTCCATCATGTCGGTCATCTGGCGCGCCGCGTTCGTGCTGACCACGCGCCGGGTCGTGGTGAGGTCGGTACCCACGACCTGCCCCGTGCTGGTCGTCGCGCTGCCCTGGACCAGGCTCGGGGAGACGCGCACGCCGCCGTTGGCGATGGTGTTGACCGCGGCGGCCATCTGCACGCCGTTGACCGCCACGCTCTGCCCGAAGGCGACGCGGTCCGAGATCATGCCGTTCCACGCCGCCGTGGACGGCAGGATCCCCGCCGTCTCCGCGTTCACACCGATGTCGGTGCGCTGGCCGAGACCGAAGCCGGTCAGGTAGTGCCGCAGCTGCCCCCGGCCGAAGAGGCGGCTGGCCTTGGCGGTGCCGATGTTGGACGACTGCGCGATCACGCCGGCGAGGGTCAGCTTCAGGTTGCCGTGGGGGAACCAGTCGTGGATCACCCGGTCGCCGCTCTGCAGCTGCCCCGGCACCAGGAGCTTGGTGCGGTCGGTGACCTTGCCGGCGTCGATGAGCGAGCTGAGGGTGAGCACCTTCTCCACCGAGCCCGGCTCGTACGGACTCGTCATCGCCAGCGAGTTGCGGTCGGCCGGCGGGGATGCCTGCGGGTTCGACGCGTCGTACGTCGGGTAGTCGGCCAGCGACAGGATCTCGCCGGAGTGGGAGTCCATCACCACCGCGAACCCGGAGTCGGCGCGCGCGCCGAGCACGGTCTGCCGGAGCACCCGCTGGGTGTACCACTGCAGGTCCTCGTCGATGGTGGTGCGGAGGTCGGTGCCGTTCCTGGCCGGAGTGACCGTGCTCTGCCCGAGCGGGATCCGGTTGCCCGCCCCGACCTCGTAGCTCTCGGAGCCGTCGGTGCCGGCGAGCTGCTTGTTGAACGTGAGCTCCAGTCCCGCGAGCGGGCCATCGGTCCCCAGGAAGCCGACGAGGTTCGCGGCGACGTCGTGGTTGGGGTAGGAGCGCACAGGGTCGTTGCGCGTGTCCAGGCCGTCGAAGCCCTTGGCCTGCGCCTCGCTCACCACGCGGAGCGCGAGCGCGGCGGGCACCCGGCGCGCGATGTAGGCGAAGCGACTGTGCTTCTGGCTCAGGGCGGTCAGGGTCAAGAAGTAGTCGACGGGCAGGCGCGGTGCCAGGAACTTGGCCAGGGCCGGAGCAGTCGCCCGCGTCATCGACGGGTCGGCCACCACCATCTCGCCGTCGACGGACTCCGCCAGCGGCTTGCCGTTGCGGTCCAGGATGTCGCCGCGCCCTGCGGGCAGCTGGACGGTGACGGTGCCGCCCTCGGAGGCCGCCAGCGCGGCGTACTTCTGCGGGTCGACGCCCTGCAGCTGCACCAGGCGTGCCCCAAAGAAGGACAGCACGACCGCGATGAAGACGAACCCGGTGCGCAGCCGCAGCTGGGCTGAACCGCGCAGGTTCCGACGGCGACGGGTGCGGGCGGCCCTGCCCGGGCGCCGGGTCCGCCCGGCCGGACGTCCGGCGCCACGACCGGTTGGGCTGGTGGGCCGACGGCCGCTTCTGCGGGTGCCGCGTGGGGTCGAGCGAGACACGGGTCGCTTCCTGGTCAGTGGGTCGCGGTGTGGTTGGCACCTTGTCTACCTGCGTGCCTGCCCGGGTGACGTGAACCGTGCGCCGTGTTGCCCGACGAGTTGGCAGCTCCGTGCTGGTGCCTGCCCTTCTGCTGCACGTGTACGACGGTCACGTGCGCGGGCGGGTCGAGCACGAGCGGCTTCACCGGCGGGGGCCCGAGGAGCCGCAGGCGGTCCAGCCGGGTCGCCGGGGTCGGGTCGCCCAGGACCTTGCCCGAGGCGAGGTCGAGCACCGCGGGCGAAGCTGGCAGCACCATGCCCATCCGCTGGGCCCGGAGCGCGATCACCTGGGGGTTGCGAAGGTGGGCCAGCTGCAGCTCGAGGGTCTGCTGCCGGGCGACTAGGGTGTCGGCCTGGTGCTGGAGCGAGGTGGCCGCGAAGGACGCCTGCTGCATCGAGGTGTTGAACAGCAGCAGCCCGACGATCCCGCCGATCGCCAGCATCGACACCACCAGCAGGAACGGCACCGGGCTGGAGCGACGCCGGCGACGCCGCGGCACCACGGTGAGGCGCGCGCGCTCGATCGCGGCGCCGGCGAGGCGAGGGACGCGGGCCCGGAGGGCCAGGGCTGGGCTGCTCATGACGCGACTCCTCGGTGGGCGGGACGGATGCGTTCAACGGCGCGCAGCCGGACCGAAGCGGCGCGCGGGTTGTGGGCGATCTCCTCGGCGTCGGCTCGTTCGGCGCCGCGGGTGACCAGGCGGAGGGCGGGCTCACGGTCCGCCGGCACGAACGGCAGGTCGTGCGGGACGTCGACGCGGGTGACGGCTGCGAACGCCTGCTTGACCAGGCGGTCCTCGAGGGAGTGGTAGGACTCCACGACGACCCGGCCGCCGACCGCCAGGGAGTCGATCGCGGCGGGGATCGCCCGGCGCAGCCCCCCGAGCTCGTCGTTGACCTCCATCCGCAGGGCCTGGAAGGTGCGCTTGGCGGGATGGCCTCCGGTACGCCGCGCCGGTGCCGGGATCTGGTCGTAGAGCAGCTCGACCAGCCGGGCCGACGAGGTGAACGGTTCCGTCTCGCGCTGCCGGACCACGGCCGACGCGATCCGCGAGGCGAACTTCTCCTCGCCGTACTCCCGCAGGACGCGGGCGAGATCTCCGTGTGAGTAGGTGTTCAGCACGTCCGCGGCGGTGAGGCCCGTCGTCGGGTCCATGCGCATGTCGAGCGGGGAGTCCTCGCGGTAGGCGAACCCGCGCTCCGCAACGTCGAGCTGCATCGACGAGACGCCGAGGTCGAAGAGGACGGCGTCGGCGTGGGCCAGGCCGAGGTCGGCGAGGACCTCGGGGATCTCGTCGTAGGTCGCGTGCACGGCGACGAACCGGTCGCCGTACGACGCCAGGCGCTCACCGGCGCGGCGGAGCGCCTCCGGGTCCCGGTCGATCCCGATCACCCGGGCCAGCTCGCAGCGGCCGAGGACGGCCTCGCTGTGACCACCGAGCCCGACGGTGGCGTCGACGAGCACGGCGCCCGCGTGGCCCAGCGCGGGCGTCAGGAGGGCGACGACCCGGTCGAGGAGCACCGGGACGTGTGAGGGGCTGGTCATGGTCTGCCTAGCGCCCCAGCCGCGCGAGCAGCAGCAGGCCCGCGGCGACGGCCGTCGAGGAGGTTGCGGAGAACGCCATCAGCGCCACCGCGTCGCGGGCCTGGTGCCGGACCCGGCGCGTGCCCGTCGCGGCACGGGACAACCCGTCCACTGGTGGTGCGGTAGGCGTGAGACTCATCGGTTCGACCCCGCTCGGTGGCTGGACGTGCTGGTGGGTGGTGAGAAGGGACTCGCCCAGCCAGGTCTCTGCCCGCTCCCTCGTGACCCTCGCTCGCATGGGGCGGCGCGGGTCCGAATGGGGAAGCGTCGTCTGGAGCCGGGGAAGTTGCCCCAGATGACGCGGGAGCGGGCACGAGACCTCGCTGTACGAATCCCTCTGTTTTCTTGTGTCCGAGAGAGAGGACCCCGTCAGGTGGCGGGGAAGATGTCCTCGCTCATGTCGGCGAACGTCTGGCTGTGCTCGGACTCCCAGGCCGCGATCCGGGCCGGGTCCCAGATCTCCACGCGGTTCAGCGCCCCGATCACGACGACCTCACGATCGAGGCCGGCGTACTCCTTCAACGGTGCCGGGATGGTGATCCGTCCCTGCTTGTCCGGCCTGTCCTCTGCTGCCCGCATCGCCAGGAAGCGTCCGTACTCCCGGGCCTGACGGACCGTGAGCGGCGCCTGCTGGACCTGGGCGGCCATGTCGGTGAACGCGGCGATCGAGAAGACGTTGAGGCAGAAGTCCTGTCCCTTCGTCACCACGAGTCCCTCCGCGAGCTGTTCCCTGAACTTGGCCGGAAGGAAGAGCCGGTTCTTCTCGTCGAGCTTGGGGTTGTAGGAGCCCACGAACATCGGGGCACCTCCACCTGTCTCGATCTATCCTCCACTTCGCGCCACTTTACCCCACTTTCATCCACCGTCAACCACATTCGGGATAAAGGAGCGCGCGAGTACGCCGCGACCGGACCGCCCCACGGAGCCGCCTCTGGTCGAACGCGGCCGCGGCTGCTGCGCGAGCGCTCACGCATCGGCGCAGGTCAGCGGGCTGTCCGCCCGGCCGCCGCGGGTCTGCTCGCGCGGCCGCACGCCGGGTGGGGCAATGTGGAGCGCGGGGGTGGCCGACGAGCTCCGGGTGGAGCGCGGTGGGCGGCACCGGCCGGGCGCCAATCCGCAACCAAACCGTGACCGCGGGCGTCAGAACCAAGCGGCCACTCGCCGCGTAGGTTGTCCTGCACGACCTCACACCGGCCGACGACCTCATCGCGCCCGGGACCGGTCGGGCTGGTGGGACGCGCAGGTATCGACGGGAAGGACGGCTCGTGGCTGGTCCGGCTTCGCAGGGAGCAGATCTCGACACGCTCGGCAGAGTGGTCGACAAGGTGCGGAACAACATCAAGCGGGTGATCGAGGGCAAGCCCGACGTGATCAGCTCCGCGGTGGCCGTGCTGCTGGCCGAGGGACACCTCCTCATCGAGGACGTCCCGGGGGTCGGAAAGACGATGCTGGCCAAGTCGCTCGCGCGCAGCATCGACTGCTCGGTGCGCCGCATCCAGTTCACACCCGACCTGCTGCCGTCCGACGTCACCGGCGTCTCCGTCTACAACCAGGAGTCCCGGGAGTTCGAGTTCCGCCCCGGCGGCGTCTTCGCCAACATCGTGGTCGGCGACGAGATCAACCGAGCGTCGCCGAAGACGCAGTCCGCGCTGCTGGAGTGCATGGAGGAGCGCCAGGTCACCGTCGACAACACGACCTACCACCTGGACCAGCCGTTCATGGTGATCGCGACGCAGAACCCGATCGAGATGGAGGGCACCTATGCCCTCCCGGAGGCACAGCGCGACCGGTTCATGATCCGGCTCTCCATCGGCTACCCGG
Organism: Nocardioides sp.; assembly: GCA_036741335.1. Lineage (GTDB taxonomy): Bacteria > Actinomycetota > Actinomycetes > Propionibacteriales > Nocardioidaceae > Nocardioides. The sequence continues at coordinate 44,701 of DAINSL010000004.1, forward strand.
TCGAGGCCGCCGAGATCGCGATGCTGGACTCCCACACCATGACCAGCCCGCTCGATGATCTCGAGCCGGTCACCGACGCGGGCGAGATCATCAAGCTGATCGGGATCGTCGGCCAGGTACACGTCTCGCAGGCCGTGCAGCGCTACACCGTGGCGCTGGCAGCGGCCACGCGCCGGTCGAGCGAGCTGTCCCTCGGGGCCTCGCCACGAGCCTCGCTTCACCTGGTGCGGGCGTCGAAGGCCGCGGCGGCCATGCAGGGCCGCGACTTCGTCCTCCCCGACGACGTGCTGGGCTTGGCGCCGTCGGTGCTCACCCACCGGCTGCTGCCCAGCGTCGAGGCCGCCATGGGTGGCCGCACGACGGCGAGCATCCTGGAGAGCATCATCGCGTCGGTCCCCGTCCCCGAGGGGACCCGTGCGTGAGGCCCTGTCCGGTCTGACCGTCCGCGGGCGGGCCTTCCTCGCTGCCGGGATCACCGCGGTGGTCTGCGCGATCCTGCTCGGCCAGCCCACGCTGACCCGCGTCGGCGTGCTGGTGGCGGCACTCCCCCTGCTGACCGCGGCCACCCTCGGCCGTAGCCGCTACCGCCTGGCCCTGGTGCGCAGCGTCGGGCCCCAGACCGTGACCGCCGGGCAGCCGGCCACCGTCGAGCTGACGATGACCAACGAGGGACGCACCCCGAGCGGCGTGCTCCTGCTGGAGGACCACGTGCCCTACGTGCTGGGCACCCGGCCGAGGTTCGTGCTGGACGGCATCGGCCACGGCTGGCGCCGCCACGCGACGTACCAGGTCCGGTCCGACGTGCGCGGCCGCTACGAGATCGGCCCGATGAGCGTGCGCGTCAGCGACCCGTTCGGCCTGGTGGAGCTCGGCCGCTCGTTCCGCAGCACCGCTCCGCTGACCGGGACCCCGCGCACCGTGCCGCT
>DAINSL010000004.1:45636-52352 GCA_036741335.1 Nocardioides sp.
CCCGCCGATCCCGCTCGGCGGGGCCTGGACGGGCTCCGGTGACAACCGGCCGCGCGCCTTCGCCATCGGCAGCGCCGAGGACGTGACCGTGCGTGAGTACCGCCGGGGCGACGACCTGCGCCGCGTCCACTGGCGCAGCTCGGCCCGGATGGGTGAGCTGATGGTGCGTCGCGAGGAGCAGCCCTGGCAGTCGCGGGCGACCTTGTTCGTGGACAACCGGCTGTCGGCCCACCAGGGGCAAGGCATCGCCTCGTCCCTGGAGTCGGCGGTGTCGGCGGCGGCCTCGATCGCGGTGCACCTGGGCCAACGCGGCTTCACGGTGCGCCTGGTGACCTCGTCGGGCGACGATCTCAGTACGACGTGGCACACCCGCGACCCGGAGCTGAACACCCGGGCCATGCTCGAGGCGCTGGCCGTCGTACAACCGGTCACCAACCACCGGATCGACACCGGTTGGCTGGCCGAGTCGACCCACGGAGGTCTGCTGCTCGCGGTGATCGGAGCGATCACCGACGCGGACGGCCCGATGCTGCGCCGGATGCACCACCACGCCAGCACGGCCCTGGCCCTTGCGCTCGACGTCTCGGCCTGGGCGCCATCGAGCGCCGGGCTGAGCGGCGTTCCGAACTCCGCCCGGCCGATGCTGGTGCGCCAGGGCTGGCGCGCGGTGACGCTGCGCCCCCGCGACCGGCTGGACATGGTCTGGCAGGACCTCGGCCGGGCCAGCGCCCACGCCGCCCGCACGGGTGGTGCGCCGGACGAGATCCGCGCCGTCCCCGAGGGTGCCCGATGAGCGGGCGGGCGACCGGGCTGCGCGAGGGGCTGCCGCTGGCGCTCGTGGCCGCCGCGACCACCTGGGTCTCGATGCTGTCGTGGCGCGGTTTCACCAGCGCGTGGGGTGACTTCCTCGGGCCCCTGCTGGTCCTGGCATTCATCATCTCCGTTGCCGGAGCCGTGCTCCGGGCGTCTGCTCTGCCCCGCCGGTCCGGTGTCGCCCTGCACGTGCTGCTGATCGCGCTCGTGGTCTGGCTGATGCTCGGCGGCTCGCCGGTCTCGCCGATCGGGTCGACCCGCGACATCGCGAACTCCATCGCCGACGCCTGGGTCAGCGCCTCGACGTACGCCCCGCCGATCCCCACCAGCGTGCCCAGCATCGCGCCGCTGATGATCCCGTGTGGAGCCCTTGCCGTGCTCCTGGTCGACCTGCTCGCCTGCTGGCTGCGCCGGGTGTCGCTGGCCGGGCTCCCGCTGCTGGCGGTCTACTGCGTCCCGATCAGCTTGCTCGGCAAGGGCGTCTCCTGGTTGGTCTTCCTGCTCGCCGCGTCCGGCTTCCTGCTGATGATGTTCCTGCAGGAGTCCGCCCACATCGCACGCTGGGGCCGGCCGCTCGGCACCTCGGCGGCGACCAGCGACCCGCACGGGTTCGGGGTCAGCACCGGCGCCAGCCGGACCAGCGCCAGCACCGTGGGCAGCGCCGCCGTCGTGCTCGCGGTGATCCTCCCGATCTTCATCCCGACCCTGCACCTCGACGGGCTCGGCATGTTCGGGTCCGGCGGTGGCGGCAGCGGCGTGAAGGTGGTCAACCCGATCATCGACATGAACCGCAACCTCAACCGCGGCAAGGACGTGCCGCTGCTGGACGTCAAGACCGACGACCCCGATCCGTCGTACATGCGGATCGCGGTGCTCACCCAGTTCACCGGAGTGGAGTGGCAAACCGGGAGCCGGCAGATCATCAGCGACCAGCTCGCGAACGGCCTGGTACCCCTCGAGCAGGGCCTGGCCAACGACGTCCCGCTGCACAGCTTCAACTACACGGTGCGGGCGACGTCCGACTTCGACTCCACGTGGCTGCCCACCGAGTTCCCCGTCTCGGACATCGAGGCGGACGGTGCCTGGCACTGGGACGCCACCACGATGGACTTCATCGCCGGCAACGACCAGACCTCGACGACGGGGCGCTCCTGGACGATGACGAGCTCGAAGCCGGAGCTGTCCGGCTACTCGATGGTGCACTCCCTCACCGCGCCCCTGCCGATCCAGAACACCTACACCGCGCTGCCGAGCACCCTGCCGTCCACGGTAAGGGACCTGGCCGCCAGGGTGACCGCCTCCGGACAGTCCCGGTTCGAGCGAGCCGTCCTGCTGCAGGACTGGTTCCGGTCCAAGGGCCACTTCCGCTACAGCCTCAAGACGGCACCGGACGTCGGCAACACCGCGCTGCTGACCTTCCTCTCGAAGTCCAACGGTGGCCGCGTCGGCTACTGCGAGCAGTTCGCGTCGGCCTTCGCGGTGATGGCCCGGACCCTCTTGATCCCGACCCGGGTCGCGATCGGGTTCCTCCAGCCGACCCAGGCTGCCAACGGCGACTGGATCTACTCCGCCCATGACCTGCACGCCTGGCCCGAGGTGTACTTCCAGGGGTCCGGCTGGGTCCGCTTCGAGCCGACTCCGGCCACCCGGTCGGGTTCGGCCCCGACCTACACCACCGTCGCGGTGCAGAAGCCGGGCGACCCGACCACCAACCCCACCAAGGGTGGCGGCAAGATCCAGACCGACCCCGCCAACCCGACCACGAAGACGCCGCACGACAAGACCACGTCGACGTCCTCGTCGAGTGGGCGCGTGCCGTGGATGCCGATCCTGGGGGGGCTCGGCGCGCTGCTGCTCCTGGGCGGCGTCGCACTGGTACCCCGAGCCGTGCGCCGCTCCCGCCGCACGCGACGGCTGGCAGGTGGAGCCGAGCAGGCCTGGGCCGAGCTGCGCGACAGCGCGGTCGACCTCGGGGTCAGCTGGCCCGCGGGACGCTCACCGCAGGACACCGGCCATCGTCTCGTCGGCTGGTTCGGCGCAGAGCCGGACGGCCCTCCTCCGTTGCGTCCACCGCGCGGCCGCGGACTGGCGCCCGGCGCCGAGGATGCACTGGGCCGGATCGTGCTGACCCTGGAACGCGTGCGCTATGCGCGCACCGCCGACGACATCCCTGGTGCGCTGGCCGACGACGTACGCACATCCATCGAGGCGCTCGAGCACGGCAGCAACCGACGGGCACTGCGTCGAGCGGCCTGGCTGCCGCGCTCGTTGTTCGGCGGCACCGGGCGGGCCGCCGCCCAGTCGGCCCGTGACCGCGAGCCGGAGGCCGTGGCCGCTGGTGGCGTGGTCGACCACGTGGGATGACGCCGGGGCGCGGCCATGCGTCGGCGACCGGCTGATGCGGGGTGGATCAGGACTCGTTGTCGTGGCGACGACGCCACGGCGTGCCGAAGCGGTCGAGCATGGAGCCGCCGGGTTGCGGCCCCGGACGGATGGGCGCACGGCGTACGCCGGAGGTGCCCCGCAGCGCACTGAGTGCCACCGTGGCCGAGACCAGCATGATCAGGAACCCGAGCAGGCCGACCAGGGTCATCCGGGAGATCGCTCCGGCCATGAGTACGGCGACACCACCCACGAAGCAGACCCCGGCCAGAATGGCGTGGCGCTGGGCGGCACGACGCAGGCTGGTCCCGCGAAGCGTGGAGGCCAGTTTGGGATCCTCTTGCACGAGGGCGCGCTCCATCTGTTCGAGTGCTCGCAACTCCTCTTCCGAGAGCGGCACGGGATCCTCCCCTCGCAGTAGAGCTCTCCGCCAGTGTAGGCAGCGCCGCGAGTGTGCGGTAGGCGAGCGACTTAAATTGTGATGATCGGTTGTCACGAGAGCAGGCTCGCGGGTCGGACGGTGCCCGCGCCGAACCTGCGAACGATGCGGTCCATCGCCCGGTCGGCCTCCGACCAGCCGTGGTCGCGTTCGCCCAGGACCAGCTGCCGATGCACCCGCTCGCGGGTCACCAGCCCCTCGACCCGGACCCCCACCAGCCGCAGCCGGGCTCGCTGCAGCCCCAATGCGTCGTAGGAACGGACGGCCTCGCGGTAGATCTCCTGGGTGACGTCGGTGGCCTCGGTCAGCGTGCGGGACCGGGTGATGGTGGTGAAGTCGGCGAACCGGACGGTGATGGTGACGGTGCGTCCGGCCACTCCGGCGACCCGCATCCGGCTGGTGACCCGGTCGGTCAGGCGCAGCAGCTCGCGCACGATCGCCTCGCGGTCGTCGGTGTCGTGGGCGAAGGTCTCGTTGGCACCCATGGACTTGTCGGGGTCTCCCCCGAAGACCCCGAAGTAGGCACCGCCGGTGCGAGCCACCACCTGCCGGTCGTCGATCCCCCACGACAGGTCGTGGAGGTGTCGGCCGAGGTGGTCGCCGATGGCGCGCTGGAGGGTCCGGACCGGGGTGTGTGCGAGGTCGCCGACGGTGACCAGACCGAGCCGGTGGAGCAGCTCGCGGGTCTTCTCCCCCACGCCGTACAGCTCGCCGACGTCGAGCGGGTGCAGCATCGTGGTCACCGACGCGGGCGGACAGACCACCACTCCGTCGGGCTTGGCCCACCGGCTGGCCAGCTTGGCCATGGTCATCGAGGCGGCCACCCCGACCGAGCAGGTGATGCCCTGCTCGTCGTGGATCGTGGCGCGCAGGTGCTCGGCGATCTCCACCGGTGTGCCGAGGCGCCGGGTCGAGCCGCGGACGTCGAGGAACGCCTCGTCGAGCGAGAGCACCTGCACCAGCGGGGTGACCCGGCGGAAGTTCTCCATCACCGAGGACGACACGGTCGCGAAGGTCTCGAAGTCGGGGGCGATCACCACGGCCTGCGGACACATCCGGCGGGCGCGGGTCATCGGCAGCGCCGAGCGCACGCCGGTCTTGCGGGCGAGGTAGTTGGCCGAGAGCACGACCCCGCGCGAGCCGCCGCCGACGATGACGGGGACGTCACGCAGCTCGGGACGGTCGCGCACCGCCACGCTGGCGTAGAAGGCGTCCATGTCGATGTGGAGGATCGGCGTGCCTCCGGTGGCGTTCATGCCGGCACCCCGGCGGGGTCCAGGAGCGGCGGCGGCTCAGCGGTGGGCGAGCAGGTGCAGCTGCGTGGCCAGCGAGAGGTATTCGGGACGAGTCGAGACGGCCTGCTCCAGCTCGACCAGCGCCGCGGTCGCTCCGGGCTCGAGGTCGAGCAACGACCCGGGCACCAGGTCGGTGAACACCCGGATTCCGTGCATCGCGTCGGGGGTGAGCCCCGCCTCCTGCACCAGCGAGGTGAGCTCGTCTCGGGTATAGCGCCGGCCCGCGCGGCCCTGGCCGTTCGAAGAGTCGAGCAGGTCGAGGGCCTGCTGGAAGTGGCCGGCCATGGCGCGCGCGACCACGGCGGCGTCACGCTGGGCGACCAACAGGCTGAGCACTCCCCCGGGCCGCAGCACCTGGGCCAGGGTGGCCAGGGCGGCGGCCGGGTCGTCGACGACCTCGAGGACGCCGTGGCAGAGCACCAGGTCGGCGCTCTCGGGGTCGACCACGTCGAGCAGGCTGGAGAGGTCGCCCTGCCGACCGGCGACCTCGACGTCGTGCTCGCGGGCGCGCCGGTCGAGAGCGGCCAGGGCGTCCGGGCTGGGGTCGACCACGGTGACCTGGTGACCGAGCTCGCCCACCCGGACGGCGAGACCGCCGGTCCCGCCGCCGATGTCGAGGACATCGAGGGGTCCACTCCCGAGCGTCGGCTCCAGCGCGGACCACACCACGGCGGTGCGGGTGCTGCCGCGTCGCTCGCTCGCCATGGGCGCCAGCCTAGGGCGTGACGGGCCGGGGCTGATGAAGGGTTCATCCGGGGTCCCCGCGGAAGCGCGAGCGCAGCGAGTGGTTGCGTGGGGTGAGGTTCATTCGGGGTGAAGTTCATCCCGGGCTCCCGGGGCTGCGGTGCCACAGCTTCCTCGCGACGTCCTTGACCGCGGGCGACTGAGCCGAGCGAGGAACGAGCGAGCGACTGAGCCCGCCGGAAGACACCGCGGGCGACTGAGCCGAGCGAGGAACGAGCGAGCGACTGAGCCCGCCAGAAGATACAGCCTCGCCGGGGGGTTTCACGTCGGCGTAGGGAGACATCTGGAAGCCGCTGGAGTGGGTGAGCACCCGGTGGTGGGTGACCTCCTCGAACGCCGGCACCACGGCCAGGTGGGCGCGGACGGCCTCGAGGCCGTCACGCTGCCAGCGGTCGTGGAGGTCGGGCAGTGGCCAGGCGCCGGTGGCGCGCAGGGAGACGCCGCGGTGGCCGGTACGGCGCAGCTCGCCGCGGACCACCAGCAGCCAGGACTCGAACACGGTGGCGGCGTAGGGGCCCTGGGCATCCTCGAAGAAGGTGGCGTCGACCGGGCCGGTGCCGTCGTCGAGGGTCAGGAACACCACCCGCCGTCCGGAGCGGACCGGCGGGGTCTGGGTGGCGACCTTGACGCCGGCCACCAGCAGCTCGGACCGGCTGCGCTGGGCGAGGAGGTCCTTGCTGCGGACCGCGCCCAGGGCGTCGAGGAACGCAGCATAGGTGTCCACGACGTGCCGGCTGGCGTCGAGGCCCAGGATCTCCAGCTCGGCCCGCATCCGCTCCTCGGCATTCATCTCGGGCAGGCCGCTGACGCGCTCACGCGGCTCGTCGCCGAGGTCGAGGGTCAGCTGCACCGAGCTGACCGGACGCGGCTCGGCGGTGGCTCGGGACTGGGCCGCGGCCTTGGCCCAGACCCCCTGGCTCGCCAGCGGATGGCGCTCGAGGGGCGCCGCACCGGCCCGGGTGGCCGGGTCGGTGCTGGTGCGCTCGGCAGCCTCGGCGGCGCGGGTGTCGGCCGGCCTGACCGGCGCGGGCCGTGAGGCGCGG
>DAINSL010000004.1:52362-60412 GCA_036741335.1 Nocardioides sp.
CTGATCGCCCGCGCGTGCCGGTCGAGCTCGGCCACCTGGAGCAGCAGGTCGCGCCGGGTGACGCGGGTGCGGCGGCGGACACCGTCGCCCAGCACCGAACCGAGCCCGTAGAGCGAGTCGAAGCCGCCGGCCAGCACCAGCCGCTCCGCGATCGGCCGGGACACCTGGGCGCGGTGCCAGAAGTCGGTCAGCGACGCATAGGGGACGCGAGACTCTGTCGAATTGCCGCCTCGGGCGGCGGTGATGCGGTCGATCTCGCCGGCGTTGATGCCCTTGACCTCGGCCAGCGCGAGGCGGATGCCCCAGGCCCGGCCGTCGGGCCAGCCGCAGTCGCTCGGGTCGGGGCGGGAGGTCTGCCCGAGCACCAGGGGCGGGGGTTCGTCCAGGGAGCTCATGGGCTCGACGACGTACTCCTTCTCCGAGGCGTTGACGTCGAGCCCGAGGATCGCGATCCCGCACTGACGGGCGTCCTCCAGGATCAGCCGCTTGGGGTACATGCCCGGGTCGTGGGTGAGCACCCCGGCCAGGAAGTGTGCCGGCCAGTGGGCCTTGAGCCACGCGGACTGGTAGGTCGGCAGCGCGAACGCCGCGGCGTGGGCCTTGCAGAAGCCGAACGACGCGAACGCCTCGATCACCTTCCAGATCGCCTCGACCACCGGGAGGCGGTAACCGCGCCCGAGCGCCCGGGGGAAGAACCAGACCTTGGTCTCGGCCATCCCCTCGGTGTCGCCGAGGGCCCGGCGCTTCTCGTCGGCCTCGGCGTTGGTGATGCCCGCGAACTGGGCGATCATCTCGATCACCTGCTCGTGGAAGACCACGACCCCGTTGGTCTGCTCGAGGATCGGGCGCAGGTCGTCGTGGAGATAGGTCACGGATCTCCAGCCGTGCTTGGCCTCGAGGTAGGGAGTGATCATGTCGCTCTTGACCGGACCGGGCCGGAACAGCGAGATGTCGGTGATGATGTGGTCGAAGGTCTCGATGCCGGACTTGCCGACCAGCTCACGCTGACCGGGCGACTCGATCTGGAACACCCCGAGCGTGCGGGCGGCGCTGATCATCTCGAAGGTGGCCGGGTCGTCGAACGGCACCTGCTCCTCGTCGTCGAGGTCGATCTCGACGCCGTCGGTGTGGCGGACCAGGTCGACGGCGTGGGCCATGGACGACTGCATCCGGATGCCGAGCACGTCGAGCTTGAGCAGCCCGAGATCCTCCACGTCGTCCTTGTCGAACTGGCTCATCGGGAAGCCCACGAAGCTGGACTCCACCGGAGTGCGGTCGAGCAGGGTGGCGTCGGAGAGCAGCACCCCGCAGGGGTGGACGGCGATGTGGCGCGGTAGTCCGTCGAGCCGCTCGACGAGGTCGAACATCAGGTCGAGCCGCGAGCTGTCGAGCCCCGCGGCCCGCAGCTCGGGCAGGTCGCGCATCGCCATCCGGGCGTCGCGCGCCCGGATGTGGGGGAAGGCCTTGGCGATCGCGTCGGTCTCGCCGGGCGGCATCCCGAGCGCGGCACCGACGTCGCGGACGGCATGGCGGACGCGATAGGTGTCCATCATCGAGACGCACACGCAGCGCTCCCCGCCGTAGCGGTCGAGGATCGCGCGGTAGATCTCCTCGCGCCGGGCCGACTCGACGTCGACGTCGATGTCGGGCAGCGAGGCCCGCAGCGGCGAGAGGAACCGCTCCATCAGCAGGCCGTGCCGGATCGGGTCGACCCCGGAGATCCCGAGCAGGTAGTTGACCAGGCTGCCCGCCCCGGACCCACGCGCCGCACAGCGCACCCCCAGCTCGCGGATCAGGTCGGTGACGTCGCCGACGGTCAGGAAGTACGACGCGTAGCCCAGGCCCCGGATCATCTCCAGCTCGTCGTCGAGGCGCTTCCAGATGCGCTGCCGGGGCGCGGAGCCGTAGCGCCGGCCGACACCTGCCTCGCAGCGCTGCCGGAGGATCCCGTCGGCGTCATCGCCGGGACCGGCGCCGGAGAGGTCGAACTCCGGGAAGTGGACCTCCCCCAACCCCAGGTCGGCGCGCGGGTCGAGGGCACACCGGTCACCGACCAGCCGGGTCTGGGCGAGCAGTCGGCGCGCCTCCCTGGAAATATCGGCGGTGTCGCCGAGGCCGGCCAACCGGGCGATCTCCTCGGCCACCTCGTGCATCTGCTTGCCGGACTTGAGGAAGCCCTCGGCGTTGCCCCTGAAACTGGAAGGGCCGACGTGGCGACGTAGATCGGCAGAGCCGAGGGCGACCAGCCGCCGGGCGGCGTCGAGCACGTCGACGACCGGGGCATCCCGACGGTCGGCGTAGCGCACCGCGTTGGTCAGCACCGCGCCGAGCCCGACCTGCCGGGCGAACCCGGCCATCCGCGCAGCGTGGGGCGTGGTGCCCGGACCCCACACCCCGCTGCGGCCGGGGAGCCGGTGGGAGACCAGCTCGAGCAGGAGGTTGTCCCGCGGGACCATCTCGAGCCACGGCGCGAGCGCCTCCCGAGCCAGGTCATCGCGCCGGCGGGCCAGCGCGGCGCCGACCTCCGAGGTCGGGCCGAGCAGCACGACCACGTCGCCGGCCTCGAGCCAGGGGGCGATCACCGACAGGTCGACCACCGGCTTGCCGCGCTCACCGGTCAGCTGGGTGGCGGTGACCAGCCGGCAGATCGCCGCCCAGCCGGCTCGGCCGCCGGCGTGGCTGGCATCGGCGAGGAACGTCGCCCGCGGGAGCACCCGGTCGTCGCGGAACGCCCCGCCACGGACGGGGGTGCGGACGCGCTGCTCCCGTGGTGAACGCCGCTCCTTCACCAGCGGCGCGACGGCCAGGTCGACCCCGAGCACCGGGCGGATCCCCGCGGCCCGGCACGCCAAGGCATGTTTCACCGCGCCATAGGTGCCGTCGCGGTCGGTCAGGGCGAGGGTGTCCATCTCCTGCTCGGCGGCCCGCTCGACGAGCACGTGGGGGTGGGCGGCGCCGTACTGCATGGAGTAGCCCGACGCCACGTGCAGGTGGACGAAGGGGTCCATCCGTCGACCCCGCTAGCCGGCGCGGACGACGGGCCGCCGGACCGGCGGCCCCGGGACGACGGACAGATGGGGAGCGGATAGGTGGGGCGACAGGCCCAGGGCATGCTCGACCAGGGTCAGGAACCGGTCGGCGTCGCGGACCAGGTCGTCGGCCTCGCGCTCGGTGACCGCGCGGGTGGAGCCCGCCTCGGCGGCCGCCCGCTTCCCGGCGCCGGCGGCGAAGAAGGTGGCCCACTCGGCCAGCTCGGGGGCGACCTCGGCCAGCAGCACCCACGCGTTCTTCTGGGGGCGGCGACGAGACGGCGTCGGGCGGGCGCGGGCGGCCAGCAGGGCGGCGGCGGCCCGCAGCGCGGCCACGTGGGCGCGGGCGTAGCGGGTGGGGACGTCGGGGGCATGGACCGCCTCGCTCAGCGACTCGGCGGACCGGGCGAGGTAGGAGTGGGTGGTCGCGGGCAGCGAGAACGGACTCATGTCGCTCATCGCCTAGTCCGCACAGCCGACGAGCGCCCAGCGCCCGTCGGTCCAGTCGAAGGAGAGGTCGAAGACTCCCCCGCCATCACCCGCGGGACCGCGGCCGGCCTCGACCCGCCACAGCTCACGCTCCCCCAGGAGATCGGCACCGCGTAGGTCTGCCCCGGTGACACCACCCTGCCCGGCGGGCTCGGCGGGCAGGTCGGACCCGATCACGGCCCGGACCCCGCCGGACTGCCACCACGGGCCGGTCTCCACCCAGTGCGCCAGCACCGCGCGGACCTTCCACAGCCGGCCCCGCCACAGGAACTGCTCGGGCCCCTCGGTGCCCGCCACCTGACCCATCCGGGTCTCCACCGGGTCGTCGTAGCGCCTCATGTCGTCTCCCCCATGCGCTCGGTCGACCCCGCGGATCCGACCCGGTGAGGACGGGGGTCGAGGTCGCCCTCACCGGGTCGGATGATCGAACACTTGTTCGAACAACGAGAACGTTACACCTCCCCGCCGACAATGCAAGGGGATCGGCGAAGGGGTGTGGAGAGAGCTCAGGAGGAGCCGTCGAGCCAGGTGTCGGAGAGGTAGCCGAGGGTGTCCGGATGCCACAGGCAGGCGGCCAGCATCGCCTCGAGCGCCAGCGAGACCACCGCGATCAGCACGAACACCGCCGGCGGGTGCAGCACGAAGCCGAGGGCCACGCTGGCGAAGACCGTCGCCAGCACGAGCCCGCTCAGGCCGAGCTGGCCCCAACGATGCCCCTCGCGGAAGAACACCGTGAGCACCCACACCAGCATCGCGGCCACCACGAACATCGTGGCTCCGACCGGCAGGAAGGCGGGCGGCACGAACCCGGCCCGCTCCAGGCCCAGGCGACCGCCCTGGGCGAAGGCCTCGCGGGCGCCGTCGTGCCGGCGGGCCCACGAGCCGATCACCGAGTCGTAGAACACCGCCATCAGCGCGACGGTCAGGCCGATCACCGCGACCAGCCCCCAGGCGGCACGGATCGCGAGGCCCACCGAGCCCGGCAGTCGCCGATCCACGCTCACCCCTTCCGGCTAGGGTCGGCGCATGCCCGACCAGGAGCCTGCAGCTGTCACCAGGTTCAAGGCGGCCCACTCCGCCCGTGGAGGCGGGGGCCGCATCGTCATCCTGCCAGACGGGGTCCACACCGCCGTCCTGGCCGCCGAGGCCGTCGGCTGCGAGGTCGGCGCGATCGCCAACAGCCTGCTCTTCGACGCCGGCGGCAGCCCCGTGCTGATCCTCACCTCCGGCGCCCACCGCGTCGACACCGCGGCGACCGCCGCCCGGATCGGGGTACCCGAGCTCCGGCGCGCGTCGCCGGACTTCGTGCGGCTGCACACCGGCCAGGTGATCGGCGGCGTCTCGCCGATCGCCCATCCCGCTCCGGTGCCGACCTGGCTCGACGTCGCCCTCCGGCAGTACGACGTGATCTGGGCCGCCGCGGGACACCCCGCCGCCGTCTTCTCCACGACGTACGACGAGCTCCTCGCCCTCACCGGCGCGACCGAGATCGAGGTCGACTGATCGAGATCTGGATCAACCCCGCCCGGGCGGTCGCTTAGCGTCCGCGCCTAGGGTGCGCCCATGGCCCGGGTGGTGGTGATCGGCGGCGGTTTCGGTGGTCTGGCCTGCGCCCTCCGCCTGGCCAAGCTGCGCCACGACGTGACCCTGGTGGAGGTCGGCGAGCTCGGCGGGGCCCTGGCACCGGTGGCGGCCGAAGGGTTCGAGTGGGACGGCTCCGCGACCCACACGCTGCTGCCCGCTGTCGTGCGCGACCTGTTCCGCAAGTCCGGCCGCCCGCTGGAGAAGGAGCTCGAGCTTGTCCAGCTGGACTGCCTGCGGGAGCACTGGTTCGAGGACGGCAGCTCGCTGGTGCTCGCGGCCGGCCGCACCCCCCAGCTCGAGGCGTTCGAGATCCTCGGGAGCGGCCTCGGGCAGCAGGGGGTGGACCACGTGGCGGCGGACGCCGACGACTGGGAGGTGCTGCGCCTCGGCTACTTCGAGGTGCCCTGGACGCCGGAGTCCCTGCCGCGCGAGGTCGCGGCGCGCCTCGACTCGCGCGAGACGCTGCACAGGCGGCTCCGGTCACTCCGCGACGAACGACTGCGGCTGGTGGCCGCGCACCCGTTCACGATCGACGGGCACGACTCGCGCAACGTGCCCGCCTGGGCAGGGTTGACGGCGTACCTTGAGCAGCAGTTCGGCGCCTGGACGGCCACCGGCGGCATGGGCGTGCTGCGCGACGCGCTCGTACGCCGGCTGGCGACGCGAGCCGTCACCGTGGTCGGCGCCTGGGTCGACGACATCGTCGTACGCGATCGGCGAGCCGCCGGGGTGACGACCACAGCGGGCGACCTCGACGCCGACGTCGTGGTCTGCGCGGTCGACCCGAGGGGGCTGCCGTCCCTCGCCCGGCTGGTACGCCGGACGATGCCGGCGATGCCGCCCGTGGTGTGCCACGTGGGGCTCGACGGGCCGGTACGCGACCTCCCCCACGAGCTGGTCGTGCACGGCGAGCCGACCCTTGTGGTCCGCACCGGCGGCCGGGCTCCCGACGGCGCCGCGGCCTGGACGGTCCACGGGCGCGGCCGCGTCTCGGAGGATCTCCTGGTGACGCTGGCCCGGCACGGACTGGACGTCCGCGACCGCGTGGTGACCCGTGTCGACCGCTCACCCAAGGACCTGGCGGAGGTCTGGCACGGCACGCCGCTCGGCGTGGAGTGGGAGGGCCGCGGCACCGTGCGCCAGCGGCTGGGACCCCGGACGCCGGTCACCGGTGTCTTCGCCTGCGGTGCGCACGCGACTCCCGGGTCGGGTCTGCCGTACGTCGGACTGTCGGCGGCCCTGGTCGCGCAGGCGGTCGGCCAGGCCTGACTACCGCAGCTGGAAGGTGACCGTCACGGTCGCACCCAGCGACGTCTCGCCGGGTTGGAACGACGCACTGGCCGACACCGCCTTGGCCATCCGGACGTGCCCGGGGGCGGGGCCACCCTCCGCGACGTCCTGGACCTGGCCGAGCTCGGCGCCTGCCAGGCCCGCGAGGTGGGTCGCCCGGTCGACCGCGTCGGCGTACGCCGCTTCGCGTGCCGCCCGCGAGCCGTCGGACGGGTCGGCCACCCCGAGCGAGACGCCCTCGACCTCGAGCCGGTTGCCGACCGACTCGCCCAGCGCGGTCAGCAGGGCACCCGCGGCGTCGATGTCGTCACACCGGATGGTCAGGGAGTGCCGGGCCTGGAAGCCGTCCGGACGGTTCTGGTCGTCGTGGGAGGTCCAGATCTGGAGCGCGGTCGAGCCGACTCGCTCCGGTGTCGTGAACTGCCGCGCGGTGGTCGCGATCAGGGTCGCCGCGCTGTCGGCTCCGGAGAGCGCCTCGGCGACGCCGGCCGCGCGATGGACGGCGGAGACCCGGACCACCGTCGAGTCGGGCGGGACCCGGGTCTCGCCGTGCCCGGTGACGGTGACGGTGCGCATGCCAGAACGGTAGTGCTCAGGCGGTGATCTCCAGAGCCTCGAAGATCTCCAGCGTCGCCCGCGAACGGTTCAGGGTGTAGAAGTGCAGGCCCGGGGCTCCCCCGGCGAGCAGCTCCTGGCAGAGCTCGGTCGCGACGCGCACGCCGACGCGTCGCACGTCGGCGGGCTCGGTGAGCCCGTCGAAGCGGGCAAGCACCGACGCCGGTACGTCGGCTCCCGACAGCTCGGCCATCCGGCGGACCGAGCCGAGGTTGGTGATCGGCATGATCCCCGGAAGGATCGGGATGTCGGAGCCCGCGGCGCGCACCCGCTCGACGAGGTCGAAGTAGTCCGGCGACCGGAAGAACAGCTGAGTCACCGCGAAGTCGGCCCCGGCCTCCGCCTTGGCCGCCAGGACCCGGGCGTCCTGCTCGCGCGACTCCGCTGCGGGATGCCCCTCGGGGAACGCCGCGACGCCGATGCTGAAGCCGCCGAGCTCACGGACCAGTTCGACCAGCTCGGAGGCATAGGTGAGCCCGCCGGGAGTCGGGGTCCAGGTCGCGCTCGGCCCCTCCTTCGGGTCACCGCGCAGCGCCATGATGTTGCGGACGCCGGCGGCTCGGTAGGACTCGACGACCGAGGCGAGCTCCTCGCGGGTGTGCCCCACGCAGGTGAGATGTCCCATCGCCCGGAGCGAGGTCTCCCCGGCGATCCGGCCGGTGATCTGGATGGTGGTGTCGCGGGTGGAGCCGCCCGCGCCGTACGTCACGGAGACGAACGTCGGCTGGTAGGGCTCGAGGTCGCGGATCGCGGCCCACAGCTGAGCCGCCCCGGCGTCGTCACGCGGCGGCATGAACTCGAACGAGATCGAGCGTTCGCCGTCGCGGACGAGCTGGCCGATGGTGGGCAGGTCGGGCATGGCCCCGAGTGTAGGGAGGTCCCGCGCGTCAAGAGGGTGGGCGTCCAGCGGACGACGGGCCGCCGACCCCGCGGCCGGGCACACCTCCTAGGCTCGGCCCGTGACGAGCACGGCGACCGACCCCGCCCCCGCCTGGGACGCCGCCGGGTTCCGACACCGCGTGCAGTCCGCGCTCGACGCCTTT
>DAINSL010000005.1:0-10971 GCA_036741335.1 Nocardioides sp.
GCGACGTCCTGGGTGGCCTCTGCGGCGCGCTGCTGGCCGCCGGCCTGTCGCCGTACGACGCGGGCTCGGTCGGTTCCTGGCTGCACGGCGCCGCGGCGACCCTGGCCTCCGACGGCGGCCCGACCAACGCCTCGGACGTCGCCGCCGCCCTGCCCCGGGTGATCTCATCCCTCCTCGCCTGATCCTCCCTGTGGAAAAACGGCAACCGAGGGATAGTCCGTGACGAACGCGCCCCATTCCGGACCGAAATGGGGCGCGTTCGTCACGGACTATCCCGCCAGCCTGTGGAGAAATGGGGGGATGGGAGGATTGGCGGCATGAGTCGCGACCCGGTCCGCCGACCCGAGATCGTGGTGGACCTGGGAGCGATCCGCCGCAACGTCGGGCGGCTGCGCGACCTCGTCGCGCCCGACGGGTCCGACGTGATGGTCGTGGTCAAAGCCGACGGCTACGGTCACGGCATCGTCGAGTCGGCGGGGGCGGCCCGCGCGGCCGGCGCACCCTGGCTCGGGGTGGCCACGATCGCGGAGGCGCTGCTGCTGCGCGAGGCCGGCGACACCGGCCGGATCCTGAGCTGGCTCACCGTTCCCGGTGACGACTGGGCGGGCGCCATCGACCGCGGCGTCGACGTCACGGCGTACTCCGTCGCCGAGCTCGCGGAGATCCGCGCCGCGGTGACCGGTACGCCGGCCCGGCTCCAGCTCAAGGTCGACACCGGCCTGTCCCGTGGCGGATCGACCCCGCAGGACTGGCCGGCGCTGATCGGCGCTGCCCGCGCGGGCGAGGCCGACGGCGTCTGGCGGGTCACCGGCATCTGGTCGCACTTGGCCTGCGCCGACGAGCCCGAGCATCCCGCCAACCAGCACCAGGAGGCGGCGTTCCGCGACGCGCTCGTCGGCGCGGAGCGGGCCGGGCTGCATCCCGAGGTCCGACACCTGGCCAACTCCGCCGCTGCCCTGCTGCGGCCGAGCAGCCGCTTCGACCTGGTGCGGTGCGGCATCGCGTCGTACGGACTCGACCCGGCGCCCGGCCTGAGCCCCGACATCGGGCTCGAGCCGGCGATGACGGTCACCGCGCCGCTGGCACTCACCAAGCACCTCTCCAGCGGGGCCGGCGTCTCCTACGGGCACACCTGGACGGCACCCGGCGAGACCCGGGTCGGCCTCGTGCCGCTCGGGTACGGCGACGGGGTGCCGCGGCACGCGAGCAACACCGCCGAGGTGTGGGTGGACGGCAAGCGACGACCTGTCCGCGGCCGCATCTGCATGGACCAGTTCGTGGTGGACCTCGGTGACGACGAGGCCGCTCCGGGCGACGAGGTCGTGCTCTTCGGGGCCGGGACCGCCGGCGAGCCCACCGCGGACGACTGGGCCCGTGCGTGCGGGACCATCCACTACGAGATCGTCGCCCGGATGGGCGGCCGGCTGCGCCGCCGGTACGTCGATGGAGAGGGCGCATGAAAGCCACCCGCAAGGTCCTCTCGGTCGCCGCGGGTGCCGTCGGCGTCGCGGCCGCCGGGACCGCCCTCCGCGTCGCCCAGCGCCGCAACGTCATCTCCAAGCGCGGCGCAGGTGACGACACGGCGTTCGGCTCGCTGCGCTCCCGGCCGATCACGGTCGTCGCCGACGACGGTGTGGACCTCCACGTCGAGGTCGACGAGTACGCCGGCACCGGGCGCCGTAGGGCCACGAAGGCCGCCGAGCTGACGGTCGTCTTCGCCCACGGCTACTCCCTCAACCTCGACTCGTGGCACTTCCAGCGGGCGGCCTACCGCGACGAGATCCGCACGGTCTTCTACGACCAGCGCTCGCACGGCCGCTCGGGGCGGTCGCCCGCGGGCCACACCTCCATGGAGCAGCTCGCTCGCGACCTCAAGACGGTCATCGACACGGTGGTCCCGGAGGGGCCGATGGTGCTGGTGGGCCACTCCATGGGCGGGATGACGATCATGGCGCTGGCCGAGGAGCACCCCGAGCTCTTCGGCGACCGGGTCGTCGGCGTCGGGCTGATCTCCACGACCGCCGGGGGGCTGGAGCCGCACCGGATCCTGGTGCCCCTGCTGCCGTCGGGCGTGGGGGGCATGTTGGCCGAGCGGCTGATCTCCGTGCTGGCCCGCGGGCACCGGACGGTCGACGGCTTCCGCAGGCTCGGCAAGTCGGTGGCGATGGTCGCCACCGACGACCTGGCCTTCGGCGACGACGTGCCTGCGTCGTACGTCGAGTTCGTCGACCAGATGCTGTCGGCCACACCGTTCGAGGTGGTCGCGGAGTTCTTCCCCAACTTCGCCACGCTGGACAAGTTCGAGACCGTGAAGGCGCTCTCGGTGGTGCCGACGACCATCATCTGCGGTACCGCCGACAAGCTCACCTCGATCGGGCACAGCCGCAAGCTGCACGCCCACATCGCCGGCTCGAACCTCCTTGAGTGCGACGGCGCCGGGCACATGGTGATCATGGAGCGCCACGACGACGTCAACGCCGAGCTCGACCGCCTCATCGCCGCGGCCGGCGACACGGCCGACGGCCGATGACCCCACCATGACCGTGCACATCCGGCGGGTGGGCCCCGAGGCCGCCGCGATCGTCCTCGACATCGTCCGCGCCGCCTTCGCCGCGCGGCCCCCGGTCGACCCTCCAGCGGACGCGCTGTCCGAGACGGTGGAGTCGATGTCCGCGGCCCTGGCGTACGGCGGGCTGGTCGCGGCCCGCGGCGACGCGGACGTCGGCGCCCTGGTGCTCGACCCGGACGGGGACACGCTGTGGCTGCGCCGGGTCGGAGTGCTCCCGGAGGTCCGCGAGCACGGAGTCGCCTCCGCGCTCGTGGCAGAGGCACTGGCCGGGGCCGACGGCTGGGACGAGGTGGCGGTGCTCGCCCGAGAGGAGCTCCCCGGGACCGGTGCGTTCTGGCGGGAGCACGGGTTCGTCGAGACCGCGACCCGCTCGCCGTACCTCGAGCTCCGACGCCCCGCTCCGCGCACGTACGACGCACCGGACGTCGACTCGATGCGCGCGCTGGGGGCCGCGCTGGCCGCCGTGCTGCGGGCAGGCGACGTGGTCGTGCTGTCCGGCGAGCTTGGCGCCGGCAAGACGATCCTCACCCAGGGACTGGGCGCCGGGCTGAGTGTCCGTGGCGACGTGACGTCACCGACGTTCGTCATCGCTCGCGTGCACCCAGCCCTGGGTGATGGCCCGGCGCTGGTCCACGCCGATGCCTACCGGCTCGGTGGGGTCGCCGAGCTCGACGACCTCGACCTCGACACCTCGCTGGACGACGCCGTCACCGTCGTCGAGTGGGGCGAGGGACTCGCCGAGGGGCTGGCCGACGACCGGCTCGAGGTCCGGATCGTGCGGGCCTTCGCCGACGAGGCCGACGACGGCGCCGAGCTCGACCCACGCCGGGTGCGGGTGTCCCCGGTCGGCCGCCGCTGGCTCGGGGTCGATCTGCCGGCGAGGGTGGCCCCATGCTCGTGATCGCCCATGTCAGCGACACCCACTTCGGCAACGCCGTCCAGGACCCGAGCGCGCGCAACGCGGCCGTGATGGACCACCTGCTCGCGATGGACCCACGGCCCGACGTCCTCGTCGTCTCGGGTGACATCGCGGACCACGGGCTGCCCGCGGAGTACGACGCGGCGCGCGCATGGCTGGACCGCTGGGAGGGGCCGCTAGCGGTGTGCCCCGGCAACCACGACGTCCGACCGGAGTTCGTCGCCGGCCTCGGCATCGAGGCGCGAACGGTCGTCGAGGCCGGGGGCGGGCGGTTCGTCATGCTCGACTCGCTGATCGACGCCGTCGACGGAAGACGCATCGACCCCGGCGAGCTGGGCGCGGAGCAGCTGGCCTGGCTCGACGCGCGGCTCGCCGAGGACGCGCGACCGTCGTACGTCGTGCTCCACCACCCGCCCACCACCATCGGCCTGGAGCTGATGGACCCGATCAAGCTCCGCGACGGGGACGCGCTCGCGACCGTGCTCGCGCGGCATCCCCACGTCGTCGCCACGCTCGTGGGCCATGCGCACACGATGAGCGCGACGACCTTCGCGGGCCGACCGCTGCTGATCGGCGGCGGCGTCGTCTCGACGGTCACCGCGGACGCCGAACAGCTCCCGACCATCTGGTACGACGCTCCGCCCAGCCTCGCGCTCCACCTCGTCGACGGCGACGGGCGGCTGACGACGCATTGGCGGGCGCTGCCTGTGTGAGTCCGCTGGTTTCGAGACGGTCGCTGCGCGACCTCCTCAACCAGCGGATGCGATTGCGGACCCCAGCCCCGGGTGATCTCGACTTCGCTCGATGAGCGGGGGCGTCAGTAACCTCGGACCCGTGCTCCTCGCCTTCGACACGGCCACGCCGAACGTGACCGTCGCCCTCCACGACGGGGACGACGTCGTGGCGGAACGCCGTTCGGAGCAGCGGATGAAGCACGGCGAGCAGCTCGCCCCGCTGATCGAGGCGGTGATGGCCGACGCGGGCATCGTCCGCCAGGACCTCACCGCGATCGCGGTAGGAGTCGGCCCCGGCCCGTTCACCGGATTGCGGGTCGGGCTGGTGACCGCGCGCACGCTGGCCTTCGTGCTGGAGATCCCGGTGTACGGCGTGTGCTCGCTCGACGTGATCGCGGTGGAGGCGGCGCCGACCCTCGGCACCGACTTCGTGGTGGCCACCGATGCCCGGCGCAAGGAGGTCTACCTCGCGTCGTACGACGAGCGGGGGCGCCGCCTGGACGGCCCCGACGTGCTCCGGCCCGCCGACGCCGCCACCGACCTGCCGGTCGCCGGCGAAGGTGCCGAACTCTACCCCGACGCCTTCCCCGACCGGCGCGACCCGGTGCTGCCGAGCGCGGGCTGGCTGGGTCGTTGCGTTGCCGAGGAGCTCGCCGAGCTGCACGACCCCGAGCCGCTGTATCTCCGCCGGCCGGACGCGGTCGCGCCCGGCGTGCCGAAGAGGGTCTCGTGATCCGCGAGGCCGCGGCCGAGGACGCCTCCGCGATCGCCGCCCTCGAGCGTGAGGCGCTGGTGGCCGACGCGTGGTCGGAGACCCTGGTGACCGAGGGTGCCGCGGGGCGTGTGCCGATGACGCTCTACCTCGTGGCGACCGACGGCGACGAGCTGACCGGTTACGCCGCGACCAGCATCGTCGATGTCGCCGAGCTCCAGCGGATCGCGGTGGCGGCGACCCATCGCCGTACCGGCGTGGCCACGGCCCTCCTGGCGCGCGTGGAGGACGAGGCGCGGACCCGCCAGGTCGACCGGCTCCTGCTCGAGGTCCGCGAGGACAACCACGGCGCCTGCGCCTTCTACGCCGCGCGCGGGTTCACCGAGCTCGACCGGCGTGAGCGCTACTACGCCGACGGCACCACCGCGGTCGTCCTGGCCAAGGAGCTCGGATGACCGACGAGCCGCTGATCCTCGGCATCGAGACCTCCTGCGACGAGACCGGCGTCGGCATCGTGCGCGGCCACACCCTGCTGGCCGACGCGGTCGCCAGCAGCGTCGACGAGCATGCGCGCTTCGGCGGCGTCGTACCCGAGGTCGCCAGCCGCGCCCACCTCGAGGCGATGGTGCCGACCATCGAGCGGGCCTGCGAGACCGCCGCCATCCGTCCGTACGACGTCGACGCGATCGCCGTGACCAGCGGCCCCGGCCTGGCCGGCGCCCTGCTCGTCGGCGTGGCCGCGGCCAAGGCGCTGGCGATCGGCCTCGGCAAGCCGATCTATGGCGTCAACCACCTGGCCGCCCACGTCGCGGTCGACCAGCTCGAGCACGGACCGTTGCCCGAGCCCTGCCTGGCAATGCTGGTCAGCGGCGGCCACTCGAGCCTGCTCCGCGTCGAGGACGTGACGGTCCCCGTCGAACCGATGGGCGCCACCATCGACGACGCGGCGGGGGAGGCCTTCGACAAGGTGGCGCGGCTGCTCGGGTTGCCGTTCCCCGGTGGCCCCCACATCGACCGCGCCGCGGCAGAGGGCCATGTCACCATCGACTTCCCGCGCGGCCTCACGTCGCGGCGCGACCTGGAGCGGCACCGCTTCGACTTCTCGTTCTCAGGTCTCAAGACGGCCGTCGCCCGCTGGGTCGAGACCCAGCAGCGCGACGGCGTCACGATCGACGTCAACGACGTGGCAGCCAGCTTCCAGGAAGCGGTCTGCGACGTGCTGGTCCGCAAGGCGCTCGACGCCGCGTCGTCCGAAGGGATCGAGGACCTGCTGATCGGCGGCGGCGTCGCGGCCAACTCGCGTCTCCGCGCGATGGCGACCGAGCGGGCTGACGCGCGGGGGATCCGGGTCCGGGTCCCGAGACCCGGACTCTGCACCGACAACGGCGCGATGGTCGCCGCCCTCGGTGCCGAGCTGGTCGCCCGCGGACGGCCCCCCTCGTCCCTCGACCTGCCGGCCGACTCGTCCCAGCCGATCACCCAGGTCGTGGCCTGAGCTGTACGACGTGGCGACCTAGCGCAGGTTGGGGAGGACGATCGGTGAGCTGGCGACGTCGCCCTCGACGGGCGGGACCGCGACCTCCATCGAACCATCGACGCCGAACCGCACGACCGACCATCGGCCGCCCTGGAAGACGTTAGCCAAGAGATAGCTGTCGTTCTCCCACACGGAGGTCTGGACGAAAGCCTGCGTGGCCCGGGTGGAGCGGTGTTCGAAGAGAAGGTCACCGCCCGCGGCGCCGTACGCCGCAAACACACTGCTGCCCGGACCGTCGTGGTACGCCGCGTCCGCAGACACGTAGAGCGATCGCGGGGAAAGTGCCAGCAATGTGTGGTCACACGTCTTCCAGGCAACCGAGCCCGAACGGTCGGCGACCCCGGAGCACGAGCCGGTATCGGAAGCTCCGGTCAGGCCGACCTCCGTGCCATCGCGGCCGAGGTTCGTGATCCCGACGAACTGATCGCTCGGCGCAGCCTGGGTGACCTTGCCGTTCCACAACGCCAACCAGTCCCTCGTCTCGCCGGTGGACGGATCCGTCGTGCGGACCAGCACGGCACAGCCGCTCTCGGACGGAGCAGTGCAGTCCCCGTCGGTCATGGCTCGAATCTGGTATCCGGTACCGGTCACGTGAGCGGCCAGGCGGCCAGGCTGCGTGAATGCCGGATTCCAGAAGCGCGGATGACCGTCGGGCCCCATCCACGCCGCGGCGACCCCATCGCTGTCGACGGCCAGCCCGTCCGTGGCGGGGAATGGGCCGCGCTGGACGCCGTTCTTGTCGATGACCTCGACGTGCGTCAGGCCTTGGTCGTCGCGGGTGAGGAACACGACGGCGCCGTCTGTGAGGACGGCGTAGCTGACGACGGGTTCCGTGGTCGGCACCGGCATGGTCGAGCCGTCGGGCAGATGCACGGTGCCGTCGAGGAGGTATCCTCCGGCCGGGGTGTCGCCGGTCGTCAGGTCGGTGACGTCGAGCGGCGAACGGGTGTCGTCGGGCGCGGCGGTCTGCGTGGGTTCCGGTGTCTGCGTGATCGGGGCGGGCCCGTTCTTGTGGCCGCTGTGGTGGCCGGCGAGTGCTGCCGTCGGCACGATCAGGGCCACGGCCGCGGCCGCGCCGACCACGGCGGTCGCCGTCCGGCGGCGGCGGATCGAGCGGGCCTTCAACTGGACGTCGCCGAGGCCCAGCGAGGAGCCGTGCATGGCGTCCACGCGCCCGTGCAGCTCACGCGTGAGGTCGGTGGTCAGCTCGTCGTCGTTCGCGCTCATCTGTCGTTCTCCTCAGTCGAGCGGGGGTTCAGGGTCTGGGGCGTGCGCTCACGCAGGGTGGCGAGCGCACGGCTGGTCTGGGACTTCACGGTCCCGACCGAGATACCGAGCACGTCGGCGGTCTCCGCCTCGGTCATCTCCTCGTAGTAGCGGATGACGACGACCGAACGGGCCTTGCGCGGCAGGGTCTGGACGAGGTCCCACAACGATGAGCCGAGGCCTTCGTCGTACTCGTCGTGCACGGGCTCATTGAACGTCGTGTGGTCCTGGCTGTGCTCACGCCGCTTCCAGGCGCGCCGCCACAGGGAGTTGTGCTCGTTGACCAGGATCCGGCGAACGTAGCCGTCGATCGAGCCCTGGTCGCGGACCTTGTCCCACGACAGGTAGAGCTTGGCGAACGCGGTCTGCGTCAGGTCCTCGGCGTCGTGGCGGTTGCCGGTGAGCAGGTACGCCGTGCGCAACAGGCTCGCCTGTCGCGCGGCGAGGTACGCCGCGAAGTCGGCGTCCCTGTCGGTGGTCGGTCTGGCCATCGCGAGTGCCCCCGTCGCACGGTCGGCGGGTAGATCCATCGTTCCTCCCAAGTCTCGCCACCAAGACGCGGGCGAGGGAGGGAAGGTTGCAATGGTGGCAGAGGCGGGCCCTCAGGGGCGGGTGGCCAGGCGGTAGGCGTAGTTCCCATCTATGACCCCGCGGGACATCGTGGCCCGGGTGGCGTGACCGTTCAGGTCGAAACGCACGATCGCCTCCTGCTTCCCCTCAGTTGCGACGCCGAGGACGGTGTCGTCGAAGTCCCAGGCGAACCCGCGCACATCGAGGACGAGCGTTGAGCTCGGGAGGTCGAGCACCTTGCGTCCGGTGGCTGCCTCGAAGATGGCGGTGCGGTCGGTGCCGAAGCCGTCACCAGGCTGGTAGCCGAGCACGTACTTCCCATCGGTGGAGAACTGGCCGAGCCGCCAGGACGGGACTTCCGCCACAACTGCTCCGCTTGCAGCGTCGACGACCGCGCCTGTGTCCTGGCTGCTTTCGAGTTGTCCCGAGACGACGTCGTTGTTCTCGTCCGAGCCGTTGGCATACGCCAGCGTTGCGATCGGTGAAGCGTTGCCGGAAGCGTCAACGATCTCCGGGTGCTGCGACACGCCGCGCGTCACGTTCACCACGGTGCCCTGCCGCACGATGCCGATCGGTTCGTAGACGCTGCCGGCCGGCGTCGTGGCGTAGCCGGCCCCAGACTCGCCCATCGTGTTGTTCACACCGGAGTAGAGCTTCCCGGTTCCGCCGGGGGTGCAGGAATCGGCCACCCAGTAGGCCGACTGCGTGCCATCGGTCGACATCGCGAATCGGTCGGAGCCGCAGCCGAGGGACTGGCCGGTGCCGTTCGCGACCAGGTACAGGGGCGCAAGTCCGCCGTGCGCCCTGGCCACGGCTGGCGGGCTGGTCTTCGAGATCAGGATCCCGCCGCGCACCGGCGTGGCGGTCAGGGCCTCGGTGAAGTCAGGAGAGGTGATCCGGTCGCCGTTCATGGTCACGTATGTGTCGCCCTCGATGTAGTCGATGCCCGGCTTCTGGCCCAACGGAAGTTCGTCTAGGGCCAGTGACGGCGGTATCGAGGTCTGCACGGTGGGCGAGCTCGTCGGCCCGGAGGAGAGGGGCCCGGTGGGTGTGGGCGAGGACCCCGGGGAATGTCCGAGCCAGACGGCGCCCGGCACCGTGACCACCGCGACGGCGGCGGCGGCGGCAAGGAACGTCGTACGACGTCGGCGGGCGCGGATGGCGCCGGCCCGTCCGGCGACCGTCGACAGCGGAGTGCTGGGGTAGTCGGTGCGCTCGACGCGGTCGTGCAGGGCGTCGGAGAGCAGGTCCTCGGGGTTCATCGTTCCTCCTCGTCACCTTCATCGGCGGTGAGCTCGGGATGGTCGTGCACGTGGCTGCGGAGTGCGGCGAGGGCACGGCTGCTCTGGGACTTCACGGTGCCGAGCGAGATGCCGAGCAGCTCGGCGATCTCCGGCTCGGTCAGCTGCTCGTAGAACCGGAGCACGATCACGGCGCGTTGGCGGGGCGGCAACGAGGCGACGAACGCCCACACTGCCTCGCGCTGGCCGTCGTACCCGTGCTCGAGTGCCGGACGGTCGGGGAGGTCAGCGGTGACCTGTTCGCGCCGCCGGACCGGTCGGCGCCACGCGGTGCGGTGCTCGTTGACCAGGATCTTGCGGGCGTAGGCGTCGACGTTGCCGCGGTCCTGGATCCGGTCCCAGGCCAGGTAGAGCTTGGCCAGGGTGTTCTGCACCAGGTCCTGCGCCGTATGGACCTCGCCGGTCAACAGGTGCGCGGTGCGCTGCAGGGCCGGCTCACGCGCGATGAGCCAGGACTCGAACTCCGTGTCGCGCGTGGAGCGTGGACGGGCGGTCACCAGACCTCCCTCCGCGATCGCGTGCACCTGCATCTGCCCACCATCCTGCCCGGCCGTCACCACCTACACGAGATCGGGCGTCCAAGGGTTGCATCCGTGGAGGGAAGGGATAGTCCGTGACGTTCGCGCCCCATTTCAGACGAATTTGGGGCGCGAACGTCACGGACTATCCCGACAAGCCGGTGGATACAGGGGTCAGCGGAGGGCGAGCCGGTACGGCGTGGACGCTGTCGCGCGAGCTCTGCCCCCTCCGTAGGGTGTGCCAACAGCCCCGAGGAGGACATCCATGCAGCAGGTGAAGGCAGTCGTCGCGCGCGCCAAGGGCGCGCCGGTCAGCATCGAGACGATCAACGTCCCCGACCCCGGTCCCGGGGAGGCACTGGTGCAGGTGCAGGCGTGCGGCGTGTGCCACACCGACCTGCACTACCGCGAGGGCGGGATCAACGACGACTTCCCGTTCCTGCTCGGCCATGAGGCCGCGGGTGTCGTCGAGGCGGTCGGTGACGACGTCACCTCGGTGGCCCCCAGCGACTTCGTGATCCTCAACTGGCGGGCCGTCTGCGGCAACTGCCGGGCATGCAAGCGCGGCGAGCCGTGGTACTGCTTCGCCACCCACAACGCCACCCAGAAGATGACTCTCGCTGAAGGGGAGGGGGCCGGCACGCCTTTGACCCCCGCGCTGGGGATCGGCGCCTTCGCCGAGAAGACCCTGGTCGCGGCTGGCCAGTGCACCAAGGTGGACCCGTCGACCCGCGCCGCAGCGGCGGGGCTCCTCGGCTGTGGGGTGATGGCCGGCCTGGGCGCGGCGATCAACACCGGCGGCGTCACCCGCGGCAGCAGCGTGGCCGTGATCGGTTGCGGCGGCG
>DAINSL010000005.1:10981-27261 GCA_036741335.1 Nocardioides sp.
GCGGCCATCGCCGGTTCGGCGCTGGCCGGCGCCTCCACGATCATCGCCGTCGACATCGACGACCGGAAGCTCGAGGGCGCCCGCAGGCTCGGCGCGACCCACACCGTGAACAGCACGAACGACGACCCGGTGGCCGCGATCCGGGCCCTCACCGACGGCAACGGCGCGGATGTCGTGATCGACGCGGTGGGTCGGCCGGAGACCTGGCAGCAGGGCTTCTACGCCCGCGACCTGGCCGGCACGCTGGTCCTGGTCGGCGTACCCACCCCGGACATGAGGATCCCCGACATCCCGCTCATCGACGTCTTCGGCCGCGGCGGCGCGCTCAAGTCCAGCTGGTACGGCGACTGCCTGCCCTCGCGGGACTTCCCGATGCTGGTCTCGCTCTACCAGCAGGGCCGCCTCGACCTCGATGCCTTCGTCTCCGAGGAGATCGGGCTCGGCGACGTGGAGGCGGCGTTCGAGAGGATGCACCAGGGCGACGTCCTGCGAAGTGTCGTCCTCTTCTCGTGAGCCTTCGGGTCGACCACGCGGTCGTCAGCGGGACGTTCAGCCTCGACGGGTCGACGCACGACGTGGACAACAACATCTGGGTGGTCGGCGACGACGACTCATGCGTGGTGATCGACGCGCCGCACGACGTGGACGCGATCCTCGCCGTGGTCGACGGGCGCCGGGTCAGCGCGATCGTGTGCACCCATGCGCACGACGACCACGTCCGGGTCGCGCCGGCGCTGCGTGAGGCGGTTGCCGCGCCGATGCTGCTGCATCCCGACGACCGGCCGTTATGGGAGATGACGCATCCCGACTACCTGTGGGACGTCGACCTCTCCGACGGTCAGACCATCTCAGCGGCGGGCTCCTCGTTGACCGTGCTCCACACGCCCGGTCACTCGCCGGGCTCGGTCTGCCTGCTTGCGCCGGACCTGGGCTGCGTCTTCACCGGCGACACCCTTTTCCGGGGCGGGCCGGGCGCCACCGGACGGTCGTACAGCGACGGCGATCTCATCGTCGACTCGATCCGGTCACGACTGCTGACGCTCCCGGGCCAGACGGTCGTCCACACCGGCCACGGCGACGACACCACCATTGCCGCGGAGCGCGACAACCTCTGACTGCCGGGCCGTTGGGTTCAGGCGGTGACGGTCGCCTGCGACGCGGCCTCGGCCTTGCGGAGCTTCCATTCCTGCCGGCGTACGCCGAAGAAGCCGAAGATCAGGTAGCCCACGAAGCCGATGCCGAGTGCGATCGGCACGCCGAGGTTGGCGTAGGCCCAGTTCCCGCCGGTGCCCCCGAGGTCGAACCAGGTGTGGTGGACACTGCCGACGTTCACCGTGAGGCCGTCGAGGAAGTAGCCGAGCCAGCCCAGATGCTTGCCCTGGCCGGTGGTGTCGACGACCAGCCCCCACCCGATCCAGGTGCCGAGCGCCATGAACAGCACGGCGCTGAGCCGGAAGCGGCCGTAGACACCGTCCGCGCTGAACAAGGAGGCCTCGTCGTAGTCGCGGCGGCGCATGAGGAGGTCGGCCAGGAAGACGCCGCACCAGGCCGCCATCGGGACACCCAGGATGATCAGGAACGCCTCGAACAGGCCGAGGAACGAGTCGGAGTACCACACGATGTAGATCGCGCCGGCGATCATCAGTACCCCGTCGATGGCGGCCGCGAACCAGCGCGGAGTGCGCAGGCCGAGCGTGAGCAGGGTCAGTCCGGACGAATAGATGTCCATCATCGCGCCGCTGATCAGGCCGGCGACCGCGACCAGCGCGAACGGGAGCAGGAACCACGTCGGCAGAATCGTGGTGAGGGCACCGACCGGGTCGGCCGCGACCGCGTCGCTGAGCGTCTGCGACGAGCCGGCGAGGAGTACGCCGTACACGACCAGGATCACCACCGGCAGGCTCCCGCCGAACGTCGGCCACCACACCACGCCGCCGGTCGAGGCGTTGCGGGGCAGATAGCGGGAGTAGTCGGCGGCGGTGTTGACCCACCCGACCCCGAACCCCGTCAGCACCAGGATGCTCGCGCCGATCGTGGCGCTCATGGTGCCGTGCGGAAGGGACCGGGCGGTCGAGAGGTGGATGTGGTCCCACGTGAGGACGACGTAGACCGCGGTCACGATGATCATCGCGATGGTGAGGTACTTCTGCAGCCGCATGATCGTGTCGAAGCCGAGGATCCCGGCGAGCACGATGATGCCGGCGACGACGACGAACGCGATGATCTTCGTGCCGTTGCCATGGCTCCAGCCCAGCCGCTCGAACACCGTTGCTGTCGCGAACGTCGACAGCGCGACCAGCACCGTCTCCCAGCCGACCAGCAGCACGTAGGAGACGGCGCACGGCAGCGTGTTGCCCCAGCGGCCGAAGGCGGCTCGCGAGAGCACCAGCGTCGGCGCCGATCCGCGCTTGCCCGCGATCGAGACCAACCCGACCAGGAAGAACGACACGACCGCGCCGACGACCGCGCCGATCAGGGCCTGCCACAGACCGATACCGAACCCGAGCACGAACGCGCCGTACGCCACCGCGAGCACGGACACGTTGGACGCGCACCAGGGCCAGAACAGCCCGGACGGTGTCCCCTTGCGCTCGGACTCGTCGATCACGTTGATGCCGTTGGCCTCGATGGGGCCGCGGCGCCGCGCGCGCCCCGACGGCTCCGGCTCCGAGGGAGGCGGGGGTGTCTCCTCGATCGTCGTCATGACGTTCCTCTCCTCACCAGGTCCGCCAGCAGCGGGCCCATCCGTGCGGCCGTCGCCTCGGCGACGGCCACCACTTCGCTCGGGTCGATCCCCGCATCGTCTCCCTCGACGGCGGTCACCGTCGAGAGCCCGACCACCTCGAGTCCACAGTCTCGCGCGGCGATCGCCTCGGGCACCGTCGACATCCCGAGCACGTCCGCGCCGATCCGGCGTACGAACTCGGCCTCCGCGCGCGTCTCGTAGTGGGGGCCGGGCAGCCAGGCGTACACACCCTCGGCCAGCGAGGGGTCGAGCTCCCGGGCCAGCGCGCGCAGCCGACGCGACCAGCAGTCGGTGAGATCGACGAAGCGCGGGCCCACGATCGGCGACGTCGCCGTCAGGTTCAGGGGGGCGCGGACCAGCACCGGACGACCCACCTCCCAGTCGGGCCGCAGCGATCCGTTGGCGTTGGTGAGCACCGCCGTCGTACAGCCGGCCGCGGCCGCGGTGCGGATGCCGTGCACCACCGGCTCGAGGCCGTGACCCTCGTAGAGGTGGGTGCGCCCGAACAGGACCAGCGTGGGTACGCCGCCCACGTCGTACGACGCAAGGGTGCCGCGGTGGCCCTCCGCGGTCGGCGTCAGGAAGCCGGGCACGTCGGTCATCGGCAGTGAAGCCAGCGGCTCTCCGAAGGCCTCGGCCGCGGGGGCCCAGCCGGAGCCGAGCACGACCACGGCCCGGTGGCGGGGCACTCCGGTGGCCTGCGCCAGGTGGTCGGCCGCCGAGCGGGTCAGATGGTCGTCGGCCAGGTGGTCCCGCACGGATCCACCATAGGTCCCGCGGGATGGGGACTCATGGCTGGCGCGGTGGTGACCTCGTGCCCTACGGGCGGGAGCCCCGAGGGACCAACCTGAAGGTAGAGGGTGTTCGGAAGTGCCGAAGACCCAGACAGAGAAGGTGAAACATCATGCGCGCCACGCTTGACAAGTTGATCTCCGGTGCAGGGTTGCTCGTTGCAATCGTCCTGCTCATCGGCGGTGGCCTCCTGACCTGGGCCAGCACGTTCATCGGTGACCAGGTGAACACGCAGTTCTCCGAGCAGCACATCACCATGCCGACCAACGACGCCACGTCGACCCTTCCCAAGGCCGATCAGTCGGCGCTTGCGAAGTACGCGGGTCAGCCGCTGACGACCGGTCCGCAGGCGCAGGCCTACGCGAACCACTACATCGCCGTACACATGAGCGAAGCCTCGGGTGGCAAGACCTACTCCGAGGTCAGCGGCCAGTACATCGGCCAGTGCTCCGACCCGAAGGCGGCAGCCACCAAGGCCTGCACCGACCTCGGCAGCCTGCGCCAGACGATGTTCATGGGTAGCACCCTCCGCGGTCTGCTGCTCTACGGCTACGCGTTCGCCACCATCGGCACGATCGCCGGTATCGGCGCAATCGTCGCCTACGTCGGTGCCGCGTTCCTGTTCCTGCTCGCCGGCCTCGGGTTCTGGCACTCGCGCCGCAAGGGACACGATGTGGCCGCACAGAGCCAGCCGTTGGGCGCGCACGTCTGACTCGGGCGGTCCGCCAGAACCGGTGTCCCCGCAAGGGGGCGCCGGCTCTTGGCATGTCCGGTCGGCCCGCGACGGCCGAGCTACCGGGCCGGCGCTTCCGCATCTGGCCGGGCGCGCCGACTCGCGCGCACCAGGTCCCACACGCCGGCGGCGATCGCGAGTGAGACGAAGCAGATGGCGGCGATCACGGCATGACCCAGGGCCCGGGAGTACGACGCAGCGCCCACCCCGGTGAGCGAAGTGAAGAAGACCGCGCCGATCACCGCCTGGCCCACGGCCAGCCCGATCCGCTGACCGGTCTGTAGCACCCCGCCCGCGGTGCTACCCATCAATGGATCGACGTCCATCAGCGCAAGTGTCTGGTTAGGAGTGATCAACATGCCCTGTCCGCAGCCCATCACGAACAGCGGCGCAGCGAGCGCGAGCGTCGCGTGCCCGGCGGGCACGTGCCGGGCGACCCCGGCCAGCGCTACCGCACCGATCCCGAAGGTGATCGCGCCGCCGACGACGAGAGGTCGGCCCACCCGGGTGACCACCCGGCCCGACAGCGGCGCGGAGATGGCGCTGCCGACGGCATACGCCGTGACCCCGAGCGCCGACTCCAGCGCGGTGTAGCCCAGGCCGTTCTGGTAGTAGATCGCCAGCACCAGCGGCAGCCCGGCCATCGCCGGGAAGAACGTCAGCGCCAGGGTGATCCCGGCGACGTACGACGGTCGGCGGAACAGCCGCAGGTCGACCAGGGGGTCGCGTGACTGCGCGGTCAGCCGGCGCTCCCGGCGCAAGAAGAAGCCGAACAGGATGACGGCGGGTACGCCGAGCCAGGCCAGGCGGGCGTCCTGCATCTCGTCGTACTGCACGCAGGCGAACAGCACGCAGAACGTCGCCAGCCCGAGCAGGCCGGCGCCGAGGAAGTCGAGCCGATGTCGGACGGTGCCCGGCGCCGCGGGCAGGTAGCGCCGCGACAGCAGCAAGACCACCAGGGCGACGGGAAGGTTGACGAAGAAGACGAGTCGCCAGCCCAGGGTCGGCCCGCCGAGGGCGATCAGCGCACCGCCCACCAACGGCCCGATCGCGGTGCCCAGCCCGACCGTGGTGCCGAGGACGCCGAAGGCCCGGCCGCGCTCGGATCCACGGAACATCTGCTGGATCAGGCCGGAGGTCTGCGGGTTGATCAGCCCGCCGAAGAGCCCCTGCAGCACCCGCGCGCCGATCAGGAAGCCCGCCGTCGGTGCCAGCCCGGACAGCGCCGACGTGAGCGCGAACCCGGCGACCCCGACCTGGAACATCAGCCGGCGCCCGTGGTCGTCGCCGAGCTTCCCGCCCAGCACCGGGACCAGGCCGAAGGCCAGCGTGTAGCCGGACACGATCCACTGGAGCTGCGAGGTCCTGGCGTGGGTGTCGAGGGCGATCGACGGGAGCGCGACGTTGGTGACGCTGACGTCCAGCAGGGTCATGAACATCGCGCTGCAACAGACGACGAGTGCGATCCAGCGACCGCGGTCGGCGTCGGGTGTCACCGCTCGATCGTGCCAGAGCGGGCGCGCGCCTCTGCTCAGCGGCTCAGAAGGGCTGCACCAGGAGCGCGATGCCTTCGCCTGCGGCACGGGTGAGCACGATCGTGGCCTCGTCGTCCCCGTGCAGGTCCAGCCTCGCCCGCAGCTGTTCGGGCGAGATGTCGACGCCTCGCTTCTTGATGGTGAGCGCGCCGATGCCGCGCGCCCGGAGCGCGGCCTTGAGCGGCTTCTCCCGGTAGGGGAGCCGCTCGATGATCCGGTAGCTCCGGGCGAACGGCGTCCGGAAGGAGTCCGCGCTGGTCAGGTACGCGATCTTGCGGTCGAGGAGGTAGCCGCCGACCCCGGCCGCGACAGCGGTGACCAGCCCTGCCCGGATCACTGCTCCGTCGGACTCATACAGGAACTCCGCCACCGGCCCCACCTCGCCACCCGGGTCGTCCTCGTCGGTGAGTGTGGCCAGCCCGCCGCGACCGATCACGGTCGCCCGGCGCGAAGTGGTGGCGAGCGGACCGGACCAGAGGGCGGCCTCCTTGACCTCGCCCCGGTCGCTGACCCACTCCGCCTCGACACGGTCCGGCACCAGGGAGTGGGGGATCCCCGGGGCGACCTTCACGCAGGCCGCGCGGGTCAGCAGTGACTCGACGAACGACCAGGGCGGCGTCCACTCGTTGGCGCGGAAGGTCCGGCCGCGTGCACCCCGCCGGGCCGGATCGGCGTACGCCGTGGCGAACGGTGCGACGTCGAGGTCGGTGGCGTCGGCGACGCTCACGGCACCACCGAGGCCGAGTGCCGCGAGGTTGGCGCGCGCGATCTCGACCCGCAGCGGGTCGAGGTCGACGCCGGCCGAGGTGAGGCCTGCGCGGGCGAACGCCACGAGGTCGCCCCCGATGCCGCAGGTCAGGTCCACCACGCTGGTGCCCCCGGCGGCGATCCGCGCGGCCCGGTGCGTGGCGACCGTGCCCCGCGTGGCCTGCTCCAGCCCGTCGCGGGTGAAGTACATCTGTGCGGCATCGCCGCCGAACTTCTCGACGGCCTTGCCCCGCAGCTCGACCTGAGTCATCGCGACGGCCACCTGGTCCGCGGTGGCCCTCTGCCTCAGCTCGGACTGGACCTGCAGCTCGGGACCTTCCGCGGCCTCGGCCGCGGCCAGAAGCAGCTGACCCTCGTCGGTCAGCAGCCACCGGAAGCTCGCCAGGTCCACCTCGGCATCCTCGCAGCCCCGTCGGGATCGGTCTGCGCCGGTGACCGCTGGCGTGGGATGTGGAACGTCGTAGGGCGGCGTTGGCACTCGTTGTCGGTGAGTGCTAGTTTCGGAGTTGGCACTCTCGATCCGAGAATGCCAGCGCTTGCCTTGACGGACGACCCCCGCGACGGCGTACGTCACTCGCAGGCTTCAACGTCCCCGGGGGCTTCGGCCCCCGAGTCCGAATCACAGTGGAAAGTGGAGGTCGGCATCGTGTCGGTCAACATCAAGCCCCTCGAGGAC
This sequence comes from Nocardioides sp., assembly GCA_036741335.1. Taxonomy (GTDB): domain Bacteria; phylum Actinomycetota; class Actinomycetes; order Propionibacteriales; family Nocardioidaceae; genus Nocardioides. The sequence continues at coordinate 18,232 of DAINSL010000005.1, forward strand.
CGGATCGTGGTCAAGCCTCTCGAGGCCGAGCAGACCACGGCGTCCGGCCTGGTCATCCCCGACACCGCCAAGGAGAAGCCCCAGGAGGGCGAGGTCCAGGCGATCGGCCCGGGTCGCATCGACGACAACGGCAACCGCGTGCCTCTCGACGTGGCGGTCGGCGACAAGGTCATCTACAGCAAGTACGGCGGCACCGAGGTCAAGTACGGCGGCGAGGAGTACCTCATCCTTTCCGCCCGCGACGTCCTCGCAGTCGTTTCCTGATTCACCGGGTCGTGTGTCCCAGGACGCGCTCCGGCGCGACTTGGGGCACACGACCCGTCCAGTTAGACCACCCCGTCTGAAGGAACCATCTGATGCCCAAGATCCTCGAGTTCGATGAGAACGCACGGCGTTCGCTGGAGCGCGGTGTCGACGCGCTCGCCAACGCGGTCAAGGTGACGTTGGGGCCCAAGGGCCGCTACGTCGTCCTCGACAAGAAGTGGGGCGCCCCCACCATCACCAACGACGGCGTCACCGTGGCCCGCGAGGTCGAGCTCGACGATCCGTTCGAGAACCTCGGTGCCCAGCTGACCAAGGAGGTCGCCACCAAGACCAACGACGTCGCCGGTGACGGCACGACGACGGCGACGGTGCTGGCGCAGGCGATGGTCCACGAGGGCCTGCGTGCGGTTGCCGCCGGCTCCAATCCGATGAGCCTCAAGCGCGGCATGGACGCCGCCGCCGAGGCCATGGGCGATGCGCTGCGCGAGGCGGCCCGCGAGGTCGACTCCAAGGAGGACATGGCGTCGGTCGCCACGATCTCCAGCCGCGACTCCCTGATCGGCGAGCTGCTGGCGGAGTCCTTCGACAAGGTCGGCAAGGACGGCGTGATCACCGTCGAGGAGTCCAACACCATGGGCACCGAGCTGGAGTTCACCGAGGGCATGCAGTTCGACAAGGGCTACATCTCGGCGTACTTCGTCTCCGACCCCGAGCGGATGGAGTCCGTCCTCGACGACCCCTACATCCTGTTGCACCAGGGCAAGATCTCTGCGATCGCCGACCTGCTGCCGCTGCTCGAGAAGGTCATCGCCGCCGGCAAGCCGCTGTTCATCCTGGCCGAGGACGTCGAGGGCGAGGCGCTGTCGACGCTGGTCGTGAACAAGATCCGCGGCACCTTCAACGCGGTCGCGGTGAAGAGCCCCGCCTTCGGTGACCGCCGCAAGTCGATGATGCAGGACATCGCGACCCTGACCGGTGGTCAGGTCGTGGCGCCCGAGGTCGGCCTCAAGCTCGACCAGGTCGGTCTCGACGTGCTCGGCACCGCGCGCCGCATCGTGATCACCAAGGACAACACCACGATCATCGACGGGGGCGGCGACGCCTCCGAGGTCGAGGCCCGGATCAACCAGATCAAGGCCGAGATCGAGAACACCGACTCCGACTGGGACCGCGAGAAGCTGCAGGAGCGCCTCGCGAAGCTGGCCGGCGGTGTCTGCGTGATCAAGGTCGGCGCCGCCACCGAGGTGGAGCTGAAGGAGAAGAAGCACCGCATCGAGGACGCCGTCTCCGCGACCCGCGCCGCGATCGAGGAGGGCATCGTCGCAGGTGGTGGCTCCGCGCTGATCCACGCCGTGTCGGTGCTCGACGGCGACCTGGGCCTGACCGGCGACGAGGCGGTCGGCGTACGCATCGTGCGCACCGCCGCCGACCAGCCGCTGCGCTGGATCGCCGAGAACGGCGGCGACAACGGCCACGTCATCGTCGCCAAGGTGCGCGAGGCCGGCCCCGGCACCGGCTACAACGCCGCCACCGGTGAGTACGGCGACCTGGTCGCGCAGGGTGTCATCGACCCGGTGAAGGTGACCCGCTCCGCGCTGGTCAACGCCACCTCGATCGCCAGCATGCTGCTCACGACCGAGACGCTGATCGTCGAGAAGCCCGAGAACGACGAGCCGGCCGCCGCCGGACACGGTCACGGTCACGGCCACTGACCCGGCTCCATTTCACGCTGCACGACGCTGACCCGGCCCGACTTCACGCCTCACGGTGCGAAGCCGAGCCGGGTCGGCGCCATTTCTGGTGAGTGTGCGCCGGGTCGGCGCGGCTGGCCGTGCGACGATGCCCGGGTGCTGGATGCCGGCCGCGTCAAGCGCGCGATGATGACGCCGTACGGCGCCCCGTTGCGCCTCGTGCACACCGCCACCGTGCGGTCCCAGCTGGCCGTCGTGGCCGTCGTCGACCGGGTCCGCTTCCGTCGGCGCGAGGATCCCGCCTGGCTCACCGACCAGGTCACGATCGCCGCCAAGACCTTCCTGCGACCCGTGATCGCCGCAAGGATGGTGCGCTCCGCCCGGCGCGTCTTCCCCGGCAGGATCGTCGTCGCCGACGACTCTCCCGAGCCGATGAGCCCGCCGGACAGCCTCACCGAGATCGTCCCCATGCCCTTCAACTCGGGCGTCTCGCGTGGCCGCAACGCGGCCGTGGCCCTGGTCCGCACGCCGTTCGTCCTGGTCACCGACGATGATGCGGTCTTCACGCGAGGCTCCGGGCTCGCGAACGCGGTGCGCTATCTCGAGGAGCACCCCGAGGTCGACGCCGTCTGCGCCGTCATCGTCGAGCTGCCGCGCTGGTACACCGTTACGTACGCGAGAGCCGAGGAGGAGCTGTTTCCCGGACACCTGCCCCCACGCGTTCCCTTCGGCGAGGTGATCGGAGGCCTGTCGGTGGTGCCCAAAGCTCCTCAGACCTACCTGGCGCGGACCGAGGCTCTCCGGACGGTCCTCTACGACGAGAACATCCGCATGGTCGATCATCGAGACTTCTACAGCTCCGCCTGCGGCCGCCTCGTTTTCGTGCAGGACCCGGGCTTCGTGGCGTTCCATGCACGGACCCCGTTCGACCGCACCTACACCGCCTACCGCGACGACGTCGCGGCGGACCTGGACTACCTCCGCCAGAAGTGGCGGGGCTGACGCGTCGCCGGACGACTCAGCCCTGCCGCGCCACGGCGACGTGTCCTCGAGCGCCCGCCCGCCCCCGGTAGGATGTGGGAGTGGAGCTGCCCTCGTCCGACGCCGACCTGCCCGAGACCACTCTCCGGATGGGGCTCACCTACGACGACGTGCTGCTGCTCCCCGGCTACAGCGACCTCGCGCCGTCCGACATCGACACCACCACCCGGCTGACCCGCGAGATCACCCTCAAGGCGCCGCTGGTCAGCGCGGCGATGGACACCGTCACCGAGAGCCGGATGGCGATCGCGATGGCTCGTCAGGGTGGCATCGGCGTGCTCCACCGCAACCTCTCGATCGAGGACCAGGCCTACCAGGTCGACCTCGTCAAGCGGACCCAGACCGGGATCATCTCCAACCCGGTCACCATCGGCCCCGATGCGACGCTGGAGGACCTCGACCGGATCTGCGGGGAGTACCGCGTCTCCGGACTCCCGGTCGTCGACCCGGACCAGCAGCTGCTTGGCATCATCACCAACCGCGACCTCCGCTTCACCCCTGTCGCCGAATGGGCGACCACCAAGGTCGACGAGATCATGACCCCGATGCCGCTGGTCACCGGCCAGCTCGGCATCTCCCGCGACGAAGCCACGCTGCTGCTGCGTCAGCACAAGCGCGAGCGCCTGCCGTTGGTCGACGCCGAGGGCCGGCTCGGCGGACTCATCACGGTGAAGGACTTCGTCAAGGGCGAGCAGTTCCCCGACGCGTCGTACGACGCGGACGGGCGACTGATGGTCGCCGCTGCGATCGGCTACTTCGGCGACGCCTGGCAGCGTGCGACCACCCTGATCGAGGCGGGCGTCGACGTCCTGGTCGCCGACACCGCCCACGGCCACGTCCGGATGTTGCTCGAGATGGTCGAGCGGCTCAAGACCGACCCCGCGACCAGGCACGTCCAGGTGATCGGCGGCAACGTCGCCACCACCGAGGGCGCGCAGGCGTTCATCGACGCCGGCGCGGACGCCGTGAAGGTGGGCGTCGGACCCGGTGCCATCTGTACGACGCGCGTGGTCACCGGGGTCGGCGTCCCCCAGGTCACCGCCGTCCACGAGGCCGCCCGCGCGGCCGGGCCGGCCGGCGTACCCGTGATCGCCGACGGCGGCCTGAAGCATTCCGGAGACATCGCCAAGGCGCTGGTCGCCGGCGCGAGCTCGGTGATGGTCGGTGCCCTGTTGGCCGGATGCGAGGAGTCGCCTGGCGACCTGGTGTTCGTCAACGGCAAGCAGTACAAGGCCTATCGCGGCATGGGCTCGCTCGGCGCGATGTCGAGCCGGGGCAAGAAGTCCTACTCCAAGGACCGCTACTTCCAGGCCGAGGTCACCAGCGACGACGAGATCGTGCCCGAGGGCATCGAGGGCCAGGTGTCCTACCGCGGCCCGCTCGCCGCCGTGGCTCATCAGCTGCTCGGCGGACTCCACCAGTCGATGTTCTACGTCGGCGCCCGCACCATCTCCGAGCTCCAGGACAAGGGCCGCTTCGTGCGGATCACCCAGGCCTCGCTGGCCGAGAGCCACCCTCACGACGTGGAGATGACGGTCGAGGCGCCCAACTACACCGGGCGCTGATGATGGGACGGCGCTGGATCTGCGACACGTGCGGCGCGACGGGCGAGGTCCCGGCGGGCGAGGACGCGGACACCGTGAACTGCACGATCTGCGGCGAGCCGGTCCTCGCCGACTAGCCTGACCGCCGTGCCCACCGTCCACGAGATCCGCCGCTACCCCGTGAAGTCGATGGCCGGCGAGTCGCTGCCGCTGGTCGAGGTCGACGCCCGCGGGCTGGTGGGCGACCGGTGGTACGCGGTGGTCGACGACGACGGCAAGCTCGCGTCCGGCAAGCACACGCGCCGCTTCCGCCGGCGGGACGCGGTCTTCGACTTCGCCGCCCGTACGACGGACGAGGGCGTCCGCGTGACCGGTCGCGGAGGTGAGTGGCTGGTGGGAGACCCGGCGCTCGACGCGGCCCTGAGCGAGGCCATGGGCGACCCGGTGCGGGTGCTGCCCGAGGCGGCGACTCCTCATCACGACGAGGGCGCGATCTCGCTGGTCGGCACCGCGTCCCTCGACTGGTGCCGCGACCACCTCGCAGTCGACGCCGACCGCCGCCGGATCCGGCCCAACCTCGTGGTCGAGACCGACGAGCCGTTCGTGGAGGAGACCTGGTCGGGCCAGCTGACGTTCGGCACGGTTGGGTTCAAGGTGGTCCGGCGGATCGAGCGTTGCCGGATGGTCGACATTGCCCAGGAAGGCCTGCCGCCCGAGGGTGCGTGGCTGAAGGCGCTCTCGGAGACCCGCGAGATGAGCCTCGGCATCTACCTCGACGTCGTCGACCCGGGCACGATCCGCGCCGGCGACGAGCTCAACGGATAACGAGCCCGATCACGGGCACGGACAACCGGCAGGGTCAGAGACCCAGCGGCGGACGGGCGGAGAAGCCACCCGGTCGTGATCCGGCCAGCGCGTGGGTCGCTCCGATGCGGCGCGAGACCAGCGACCCGTGGCTCGTGAGCGCACCAATGCGCATCCCGCCGCCCTGCAGGGCGGTCAGGGACGGGCCGTCCGTGACCGATGCGGCCAGGCTCAGACGGTGCGGCATCCCCCACCGCCTCCCGCTCGGGGTGGCACCGCGTAGGACGACGACGCCGTCCGTGCCGACCGAGGCGAGCCACAGCCGGCCCGCGTCGTCGGGGGCGACGGTCGGCGACGCGTACGGCGACCACACGCCGTCGAGCTCGGTGGCGCCATGCCAGCGCCCGGGGCGCACGCCCGTGTGCCGCGAGACCAAGGTGCCGCGGGAGGTGATGTCCGCCAGCCACAGTCGCCCGTCGCCGGCTGCGGTGAGCCCTGGGGTCGAGGTCACCGACCAGGTCCGGTCGTCCACCGCGTGGAAGCCGGTCCACCGCCTGCTTCCGGCGCGGGTGTGCCGCACCTGCAGCGAGCCATGCCGCGTCACCGCGGCCAGCCAGGTGCGTCCGAATCGGTCGATGGAGACCGCGGGCGCCGCGTGCGGCGACCAGGACCCGGGCACGCCCATCCGGTCCGGCATGCTCCAGCGGCCGGAGGACGGGCGCAGCAGGTGGCGCTCGAGCAGTGCGCCCGCGGCCGTGACCGCGAACATGCGGAGCCCCATGTGAGCATCGACCGACAGTGTCGGGGTGGAGGTCGTCGACCAGCCGCCGTGCCCGAGCGCACGCACATGGCTCCAGTGGGGTGACGACGTGGTGGTGTGCGAGAGCAGGAGCCGGCCGGCAGGCGTGGCCCCGGCGACCCAGATCCGCCCGCGGGTGTCCGCGACGAGAGAGGGCGCGGCGTACGGCGACCAGGTGCCCGGCGCTCCGACGCGAGCGACGCGCCCTGAGGGGCGTCGCACCGTCAGGTTGCCTGCGGGAGTCGTCCGCGCCGTCCACGCGAGTCCGCGTGTGTCGACGGCCGTCACGGCCGCGCGGGTCGAGCCGAGCGTCGGCGCGGGGGCGAGGTCGTCGATGTGGAGGTAGCGGAAGGTCGAGGTCGGCACCGTCCGGGTGTCGTACGCCCCGGGTGTGTAGTAGTTGTACTCCTCGACGGTGACCGTGCCGTCGCCCACCGCGGAGACCCAGGCGACGTGGCCGATCCGGCCGTCATCCGTCTGCGCGACCGCACCGATCGCGGGCACGTCGTCCACGAGATGGCCGAGGGCCAGTGCGTTGTCGTCCCAGTGCCAGGCATCGCCCCAGTGCCCACCCGACATGTGGTTCACGAACTCCGCGTCACCATTGGTCTCACGCAGTCGCCAGGCCACGAAGCTGGTGCAGTTGCGCAGCGCGAAGCCCCACGCGTCGCCGTAGGTCCCGTTGTAGAACCAGATGTGCTTCGCGCACTCCCGCGGCGGCGGGGGCGTCGGGGGAGTCGTGGTACCGGGCGGCGTGCCGGGCTTGAGTGGGGGGTGCGGTGCGTGCGGTCCGTGCGGTGCGTTTCCGGGTCTGCTCGGCCCGTTCGCCGGACCGTCGGGCTGCCCGGGGATCCCCGGTTTGGTGACGTGCGGCGGCAACGGCACCAGCGGGCACTGGCCGAGGCCGCGGTACGGGTAGTCGTCGTCGGCGTACGACGGCGACGGGAGCCTCACCAGGCTGAGCGCGGCGGCCACGATGATCCCTCCAGTGAACAGGCGGCCGAGCCGTCGTTCGCTGGGACATGGCATGGCTGAGCTCCGATCGGAAGGGATACTGAAGACGGTCGCATGTCCAGCGCGCGCGCACGGCAGAACGCCAGAACTCGTGGGGCCAGAGGGGTGCGATTTCACACAGCGAGGAGCGTCGTCGATACCCTGAGCGCGTGACCGAGATCGAGATCGGCCGCGCCAAGCGCGGGCGCCGGGCCTACGCCTTCGACGACATCGCGATCGTGCCGAGCCGGCGGACCCGCGACCCGGAAGAGGTCAGCGTCGCCTGGCAGATCGACGCGTACCGCTTCGAGCTCCCGATCATCGCCGCGCCGATGGACTCCGTGATGTCGCCCGAGACCGCGATCGCGCTCGGCCGGCTCGGCGGTCTCGGGGTGCTCAACCTCGAGGGCCTGTGGACCCGGTACGACGACCCGAGCGACCTGCTGGCCGAGATCGCCGGGCTCGACGGTGTCACCGCCGTGCGCCGGATGCAGGAGATGTACGCCGAGCCGGTCAAGGCCGAGCTGATCACCCAACGGCTCAAGCAGATGCGCGCGGCCGGCGTGACCGTGGCCGGCTCGCTCAGCCCCCAGCGCACCAAGGAGTTCGCCAAGGCGGTCGTCGACGCCGGCGTCGACATGTTCGTGATCCGCGGGACCACGGTCAGTGCCGAGCACGTCTCCGCGCAGGCGGAGCCGCTGAACCTCAAGGAGTTCATCTACGAGCTCGACGTCCCGGTGATCGTCGGCGGCTGCGCGACGTACCAAGCGGCCCTGCACCTGATGCGCACGGGCGCCGCCGGCGTCCTGGTCGGCTTCGGTGGCGGCGCCGCGCACACGACCCGCACGGTCCTCGGCGTCTCGGTGCCGATGGCCAGCGCGGTCGCGGACGTGGCCGGCGCCCGGCGCGACTACCTCGACGAGTCCGGCGGCCGTTACGTCCACGTGATCGCGGACGGCTCCATCGGTCGCAGCGGCGACATCGCGAAGGCGATCGCGTGTGGTGCGGACGCGGTGATGATCGGCTCGCCGTTCGCGCGGGCCTCCAACGCCCCGGGCCAGGGCTTCCACTGGGGAGCCGAGGCGGTCCACGCCGATCTGCCGCGCGGTGAGCGCGTCGAGATCGGCATCGTCGGCACCCTCGAGGAGATCCTCTTCGGCCCGTCACGCGTCGCGGACGGCACCATGAACCTGATCGGCGCGCTCAAGCGCGCGATGGCCACCACGGGCTACACCGAGCTCAAGGAGTTCCAGCGGATCGAGGTCGTCGTCTCGTGACCCGCGGCGTCCCCACGCCCCGCTGATCACCCGGCCGCGAGCCGTCACAGGTGCGGGCCATCGCCGACTCGGTGCAAGATAGGGCCGTCCGCCACGTCCGTGACAGGCCGATACACCCTCTTGGGTGGTGTGCCGGGTGGCGCCTTTCCCCGATGTTGCGTGGAGAGCGCCTCTTTCCAGCGTGGAGGGCGCTCGGTGACCGCAATATCACTCACAGGGTCACTTACAGGGGGAGAACAGAAAATGACGATGACCGCTGCGCTACCCGCGTCGTACCGCGATCGCTGGGCCGAACGCACGCACCTCACACTGCACCTGGACGATCTCGCCGTCGAAGGGCTGATGTCCGCGCTCGGCCGACCCGACGACCGTCACCGGCCGCGTGCGATGCCCGATGAGCTCGCGCTGCTCACCAAGCGTGAGCTGGTCGTCCTGCGGGCGATGGCCACCGGCGCGAGCAACGCCGAGATCGCGGCCGACCTCTACCTCTCGGTGGCAACGGTGAAGACCCACGTGGCGCGGGTGCTGGCCAAGCTGGGGCTCCGCAACCGCGTGCAGGCCGTGGTGTTCGCCTACGAGTCGCGGCTCGTCGTCCCGAGCTGACGACGTTCCGACCC